>DATCFB010000293.1:0-2262 GCA_036509755.1 Pseudolabrys sp.
CCCTCGCCCGCCTCCAACAGGGACAGGGCTTCGTCCTCGCTCTCAGCCTCGATGCACCATTCCTCGGTGCGGGTGACGATCATTGTCGCGTGATAGGTCGTGAGCTTCTTTTTCGCGCGTCGTGCCATGGGCGTCCTCACAGGAGTCCGCAGAGTGAATCGACGAATCAGCAAGAATGTTCCCACGGCAGCGGCCGCGCGTCTCGCCCCTCAACGGCAGTGCACCCGCTCGATGCCGTCGGCGCCGAGCGCCGCGGCCAGCGCGCCGCGCGCGAGCAGGCAATTAATGTGCGCCTGAGTCTCGGAGAAGGCGAAACTCATCTGGTGCGGATCGAGCGGCTTTGGGAACAGCACCGGCACCAGTTCGGCGGCGGAATGCGGCTGCGCGCGGCACGCCCGCACGACCAGGTCGCAGCGCAACTCATGGTGGGCGATGAGCTCCTCGATACGCGCGTGCAGCCCGTAGAAGGCGAGTTGATGTCCGGGCAGGACCAGAACCTCCGGCCCCACCTGCTCCTTCAGCGCGCGCAGCGATCGCAGGTAAAGCCCGAGCGGATCGCCATAGGGCTCGACCGCCCAGACGCTGACATTGGGCGTGATCTTGGCGAGTACCTGGTCGGCCGCGAAGAAGAGACCGTCTGCCTGCGACAGCAGCATGATCTGCTCGGGCGCGTGGCCGTCGCCGGAGAGGAGCCGGAACGCCCGCCCGCCGATCTCGAGCGTGTCGCCGGCGACGATGCGGCGGAAGGTCGGCTCCAGCGCGTGCACGAGGCGCAGATAGCTATGGCCTTGCGTCGCGACGAGCGCGGCGACATCCGAGGCGAGGCCGTGCCTTAGATAAAAGTCGCGGTAGTGCGAAGCCTCAAGCGCATCCGGCCGGATCGAGATGTTGATCGAGCTCAAATAAGTCGTCTGGCTCGTATAAAGCGGCACGTCGAAGCGTCGGCACAGCCAGCCGGCAAGCCCGATATGGTCCGGATGGTAATGCGTGACGATGACTTTGGTCAGCGGTTTATCCCGCAGCACCCCGGCGAAGAGTTTCTCCCAAATCTCTCGGCTCGCCGCGGTGTCGACGCCGGTGTCGAGCACCGCCCATCCGGCGCCGTCCTCGATGAGATAGACGTTGACGTGATCTAGACGGAACGGAAGCGGCAGTCGCGTCCACAGGACGCCTTCGGCGACCTCAACCGTCTCACCGAAAGCGGGCGGCTCAGGCTGGGGATAGCGCAGGGCGCTGGGGGCGGAGGGGTTCAACGGCAAGACGTCTCGCGGTGGCGGGCGTATCCATAGGCGTCATGGCTTGCGGGAATCAAGGAAGGCCGGCGCGCGGCGGGCATGCCCGGGGCAAGAACTAAGGCATTGTTCCCGCGAAGGCATTCTCGGCAATATGTGCCGCGAGCGGAGCAGGATGCAATCGGAGACGAGTTGGCGTTCCTCGGCACGCCGCACTGCTATAAAATGAATCGACCGCGTCCAGGGAGACGGAGCCATGGCCAAGTTCAAGAACTATGTTCCCGCCGGCGTCATTCCTGCGTGCCTGCTTCCCTTCCATGACGACCTGAGCCTCGACCTGAAGTCGTTCGCCAAGCATCTCAACGATGTCGCGGCCGTCGACGGACTGTCGGCGATCACCGTCAACGCGCATTCGACCGAGGTCGGCTCCTGCACGGCCGACGAGCAGCGCGCGGTCATGGATGCGGCCGCGGATGCCATCGGCGACAAGCTTCCGCTGGTGCACGGCATCTATGCCGAAGGAAGTCTTGAAGCGGCGCGGCTCGCGCGGCAAGCGGATGCCGGCGGCGCCTCCGCGCTGCTCGTCTTCCCGCCCGGCCCGTTCACGCTCGGGCAGAACGCCGAGATGGCGATCGCGCATTTCAAATACATCGCCGATGCCACCGACCTGCCGCTGATCGCCTTCCAATATCCGGTCGCCGGCGGCCAAGGTTATCCGCGCGAGACGCTCCTGCGCCTGCTCGATGCAGTGCCGACGATCCGCGCCATCAAGGACTGGAGCAACAACGTGCCGCAGCACGAGCGCCATATCGTCGAATTACAGAGCCGGCCGCGGCCGGTGAATGTGCTGCCGACGCACAGCTCGTGGCTATTCTCGTCGCTGGTGCTCGGCTGCAACGGTCTCCTGTCAGGCGCGGGCAGCGTCATCGCTGATTTGCAATCGGAGCTGTTCAAAGCCGTCCAGGGCAACGATCTCGCGCGCGCCCGCGCCGCGAACGAGCGGATCCGCCCGCTGGCACAGGTGTTCTAC
>DATCFB010000294.1:0-3061 GCA_036509755.1 Pseudolabrys sp.
GTCGGGCACGACGACGCGCAGCCAGTAGTCGCGCGGACCGGTCATCAGATAGCACTCGAGAACTTCCGGCCAGCGCTGGATGGTTTTTGCGAAGCGGTCGAGTTGCTCCTCGCCCTGGCGCTCGAGCTTGACCGAGATGAACACGCTCACCGGCAGCCCGACGGCGCGCTGGTCGAGCACGGCGACGTAGCGCGCGATGACGCCGGCTTTTTCCAGCAGGCGTACGCGCCGCAAGCAGGGCGACGGCGACAGCCCGACCTTGTCGGCGAGATCGGCGAGACTCATGCGCCCGTCGGCCTGGAGATGGCGCAGGATCTTCAGGTCGACGGCGTCGAGCTTGGCGAGAGTTGGCATGAATCGCTCTTTAGTCAATCATTTTTGGCAGGATACGCTAATTTCACCGTCACTCTAACCAGAATTAGCAGGCAAAGCTTTCCTCCCGGGTGCAGAATCTGACCCGTCATCCTGAGGTGCCCACGCGAAGCGGGGGCCTCGAAGGATGAACGGCCACTACCGTCGCCCTTCGAGGCTCGCCGCTAGCGCGGCTCGCACCTCAGGGTGACGGGACTAACGTCGTGCAAAACGGTTGCGCTATGGCGAAACAATCAGAGTCGTTGCACATCCTCTCCGCGCTCGAGCGCAAGGTGCTTTGGCTCGCGAGCTTCATGATCCACAACGCCAATCACCTGCGCGACAACAGCGACGGCCTGAAAGTCGGCGGCCATCAGGCCTCGTCCGCCTCGCTCGCCACCATCATGACGGCGCTCTATTTCGACGTGCTGCGGCCGCAGGATCGCGTCGCGGTGAAGCCGCACGCGTCGCCGATCTTCCATGCCATCCAGTATCTGTTCGGCAAGCAGACGCGCGAACGCTTGGAAGCTTTCCGCGGCTACAAGGGCGCGCAGAGCTATCCCTCGCGCACCAAGGACGCCGACGACGTCGACTTCTCGACCGGCTCGGTCGGCCTCGGCGTGGCGCAGACTTTGTTCTCCTCGCTCGTGCAGGATTACGTGCGCGCGCATGGCTGGGGCCAAGAGATTGACGGAAAAGCGCGCTCCGAAGGCCGCATGGTGGCGCTGGTCGGCGACGCCGAACTGGACGAGGGCAACATCTTCGAGGCACTGCTGGAAGGCTGGAAGCAGGGCCTGCGCAATTGCTGGTGGATCATCGACTACAACCGGCAGAGCCTGGATGCCGTCGTGCGCGAGGGGCTGTGGGAGCGTTACGAACAGCTCTTCAAGAATTTCGGCTGGAACGTCGTCATCGTGAAGTATGGCTCGTTGCAGCAGGCTGCGTTCAAGGAGCCGGGCGGCGACAAGCTGAAAGCCTGGATCGACAACTGCCCCAACCCGCTCTACTCGGCGCTGGTGTTCGCGGGCGGCGCGGCGTGGCGCAAGCGCCTCAACGACGAGATCGGCGACCAGGGCGACGTGTCGCGGCTGATCTCCAACCGCTCCGACCCCGAGCTTGCGGCGCTGATGAACAATCTCGGCGGCCACGATCTGCCGGCGCTGCTCGAGGCGTTCCATAGCGCCAAGAGCGACAAGCCGACCTGTTTCATCTGCTACACGGTCAAGGGCTTCGGCCTGCCGATGGCCGGGCACAAAGACAACCATGCCGGGCTGATGACGCCGGCGCAGATGAAGGCCTATCGCACCGCGCAGAATGTGCGCGAGGGCCACGAATGGGACCGGTTCGAAGGTCTGCCGGTGGCGCCCGACGAATTGCAGGCGTTCCTCGAGCGCGTGCCATTTGCCGCCGAGGGCAAACGCCGGCTGGACGCGCCGCGCATCGACGTGCCGGAGACGCTTGCCGTCTCCATCCAGCCGACGATGTCGACGCAAGCCGGCTTCGGCAACATCCTCAACGAGATCGGCCGCGGCGACAGCGAATTCCCGCAGCGCATCGTCACCGCCTCGCCTGACGTCACCGTCTCGACCAATCTCGGCCCCTGGGTCAACCGGCGCGGCCTGTTCGCGCGCGAGGCGATGGCCGACACGTTCAAGAGCGAAAGCATCCCGTCGACCTTCCACTGGGAGTTCTCGCCGCAGGGCCAGCACATTGAGCTCGGCATCGCCGAGTCGAACCTGTTCATCACGCTGTCCGCGCTGGGTCTGTCGCACACGATCAACGGCGTGCGGCTGCTGCCGATCGGTACGCTCTACGATCCGTTCATCGCCCGTGGGCTCGATCAGCTGAATTATGCCTGCTACCAGGACGCCCGCTTCATGGTGGTGGCGACGCCGTCCGGCATCACGCTGGCCGGCGAAGGCGGCGCGCACCAGTCGATCGCCGAACCTTTGATCGGCATGGCGCAGGACGGGCTCGCCTCGTTCGAGCCGGCCTATGTCGACGAACTCGCTGTGATCATGCGCTGGGCTTTCGACTACATGCAGAAGAGCGGCGGCGAAACCGAGTTGTCTTCGACCGCGCCGCCGGACGCAAAACCGGATTCCACTTTTGCTGGCCGCCCTTTGGGGCGCAATTGGCTGCGCGACGAGACCGGCGGCTCGGTCTATCTGCGGCTGTCGACGCGGCCGGTCGAGCAACCGCAGCGCACGATGACGGAGGAACTGCAGCGCGACATCGTCGACGGCGCCTATTGGCTGCGCAAGCCAGGACCGAACGCACAGGTCGTCGTCGCCTATGCCGGCGCCATCGCCCCGGAGGCGATCGAGGCGGTCGGGCTGATGGCCGAGGATCGCCGCGACGTTGGCTTGCTCGCCGTGACCTCGTCGGACCGGCTCAACGCCGGCTGGACGGCGGCGCAGCGCGCCCGCGAGCGCGGCCTCGTGCATGCGCGCTCGCATATCGAACGGCTGCTGGACCAGGTGCCGCCGCACTGCGCGCTCGTCACCGTTCTCGATGGCCATCCGGCGACGCTCGGCTGGCTCGGCGCAGTTCATGGCCACCGCACGCGCGCGCTCGGCGTCGAGCATTTCGGCCAGACCGGCTCGCTGGCGGATTTGTATCGGCACTACGGCATCGATGCGAATTCGATCGTCGCCGCGGCGCAGGCCATCGCACCCGGCCGGCCGATCCGCCATTTGCAGGCGCTGTA
>DATCFB010000295.1:0-2199 GCA_036509755.1 Pseudolabrys sp.
GGTACGTCCGCTTCATCGTCGGCGGCGATGCGCTCGAGCTCGTCGACAGTAGCGATCACTTTGGCGGCGACGGCATTGCTCTCCGCGGTCATCCGCAACAGCACTTTGAGCAGTTCGACCGTGGCGCCGCCGTTCGCTGCCGGACGGAAACGCTCCAGACGAGGCAGCGTCTTCGGGTCGCGCTCGATGGCGCGCCTGACCGCTTCGACGATCTGCTCGCCCCAGCGCGAGCGTTCGAAACCTTTCGGCAGCGAGCGCAGTTGACCGAGCCGCTCGATCGTGGTCGGCGCCTGAACGGCGAGATCGCCAAGCACTTCGTCCTTCAAGACCCGCGAGCGCGGCACGTCGCGTGTCTGCGCTTCGCGTTCGCGCCAAGCGGCGGCCTCGATCAGCACCGCCAATTCCTTGGGCTTGCGCACGCGGCTCTTCAGTCGCTCCCAAGCGCGCTCGGGGTCGGCACGATAGGTTTCGGGCGAGGTGAGCACCGCCATCTCGGCCGAGACCCAGCCGGCGCGGCCGCGCTTGTGCAGATCCTCGTCGAGCTTGAGATAGACGTCGCGCAGATGCGTGACGTCGGAGACGGCGTAGGTCAACTGCGCCGGGGTGAGCGGCCGCCGGGTCCAGTCTGTGAAGCGGTTCGATTTGTCGAGTTGGTCGCCGGTGATGCGCTGGACGAGTTGGTCGTACGAGATCGAGTCGCCATAGCCGAGTACCATGGCCGCGACCTGGGTGTCGAAGATCGGGTGCGGGATCTTGGCCGCCATGTTCCAGACGATCTCGATGTCCTGGCGGGCGGCGTGGAAAACCTTGACCACGTTCTCGTCCACCAGGATGTCGAAGAACGGCGCAAGGTCGATACCGGGGGCGAGCGCGTCGATCACGACGGCCTCGTCGGCGGTCGCCATCTGCGCCACGCAGAGCAGCGGGTAATAGGTGGTCTCGCGCAGGAACTCGGTGTCGACCGTCACGTAACGGTGCTTCGCCATACGCGCGCAGACCGCCGCCAGTTCCTCACTCGTCGTTATTGGCTCCATGTCCCCCGACCTAACCCGATCCGGGGCGGTCATGACAAGTGCATCATCGCCCGCGTACCGGCGGCATGTGGATGAACTCCCAGGGGCTCGGCATGACCCCGACCGGCACCTCGATGACGCTCGGCTCGCGCTGGGCGGAGGCTTCGCGCAGGGCGCGGCGTAACTCGTCACGCCCGTGGGCGCGGCTGCCCGAGGTGCCGAAGCTTTCGGCGAATTTGACGAAATCGGCGTTGGCGAGGTCGCAGGCGATCAGCCGGTTGCCGAACGCTTCCTCCTGGTGCGGACGCCGTCGGCAAAGACCGATTCTGCCTTTGATTTTCTGGATTTGGCCGTGCTTCCATCCGGCGCGGGCCTAAGGCGCCAATGCGGAGGCCGAGCGCCGGTCTGTCGAGGCGCTTGCCTTGACAAAGCAGACCCCCCATGCGCTTTTCGCGCGCCTCCACGCACCCTCGGAATCGGCACCGGAACACGGCAAAGAGACGCATATGCATCGCTATCGCTCACACACCTGCGGCGCGCTTCGCGAGGGCGATATCGGCCAACAAGTGCGGCTGTCCGGCTGGGTGCATCGCGTCCGCGATCATGGCGGCGTCTTATTCATCGACCTGCGCGATCATTACGGCGTCACGCAGGTCGTCGCCGATCCGGACTCGAAGGCGTTCAAGTCTGCCGAGGCCCTGCGCGCGGAGTGGGTCGTGCGCGTCGACGGCAAGGCGCGCAAGCGTCCCGCCGGCACCGAGAACCCCGACCTGCCGACCGGCCAGGTCGAAGTCTATATCGATGAGATCGAGGTGCTGGGCCCCGCCGCCGAACTGCCGATGCCGGTGTTCGGTGACCAGGAATATCCGGAGGAGATCAGGCTCAAGTACCGGTTCCTCGACCTGCGCCGCGACAAGCTGCACCAGAACATCATGCTGCGCGGACAGGTGATCGACTCGATCCGCCGCCGCATGAAGGATGGCGGCTTCTTCGAATTTCAGACACCGATCCTGACCGCCTCGTCGCCGGAAGGCGCGCGCGACTTCCTGGTGCCGTCGCGGCTGCATCCGGGCAAGTTCTACGCGCTCCCGCAGGCGCCGCAGCAGTTCAAGCAGCTCATCATGATCGCGGGCTTCGACCGCTACTTCCAGATCGCGCCGTGCTTCCGCGACGAGGATGCGCGCGC
>DATCFB010000296.1:0-3767 GCA_036509755.1 Pseudolabrys sp.
CGCCGGAAGCTGCTTCAGCTTCTGCCCGGTCCACATCGCGTAGATCTGCACCTGCGCCGCGCGTTCGACGTAATAGAGCCGGTCGTAAGCGTCGGCGACCGTCTCGCCGACGGTGGAAATGCCGTGATTGGCCATGAACAGAACGGACTTGTCGCCGATGACCCTGGCGAGGCGTTCGCCTTCCTCGGGATCGACGGCCGGCCCGGTATACTGGTCGTCATAGGCGATCTGCCCCATCATCCCGACTTCGGTCTGGCCGATCTCCTTGATGCGCGGATCCTCGAGGCGCACGAGCGCGCTCGCATAGGGCATGTGCGTGTGAAACACCGCCTTGGCCTGCGGCAAGGCACGGTGGATCGGCGCGTGAATGCAGTAGCAGGATCGCTCGACGTCGCCTTCGCCGCGCTTGGTCTTGCCGTCGTTGAGGCCGACCTCCATGAAGGTCGAGGCGGTGACCTCCGACCAATGCGTGCCGAACGGAATTTGGTAATAGCGGTCGTCGCGGCCGGGCACGACGAAGGTCAGATGATTGAAGATGCCTTCGTTGAAACCTTGCCGGTAAGCGAGCCGGTGCGCCGCAGCGAGATCGACCCGCGCCTGCCATTCTTCATCGGTGCAATTCGCAAGCATGCCCGGTGAAACCGATTCCTGCATGGACGTCCCTCCTGCTGCCGAACCGCCAGAATGCACCGAGGCGCGCGGCCTAGAGCATGGCGCTGATGCTACAGCGAACGCCGGAGCGATCATAGTCGAGCGTCGTGTCTCCGGCCAGGTCGCGGCCGACGACCTCTTGCAACAGGCGGCTGCCGAAGCCTCTTTGCGTTGGCGGCGCAACCGGCGGGCCGTTGCTTTCCCGCCAATTCAGCCGCAACATTCCGTCCCGAACGGCCCACTCTACGCTGACGCGGCCTTCGGGGCGCGACAGCGCGCCGTATTTGGTGGCGTTCGTGGCCAGCTCGTGCAGCGCCAATGACAGCGCGAAGGCGTGCTTCGGTGGAACGTCGATGTTCGGGCCCGAGGCGTTCACCTGAACCGGCGGAAAAGCTTCCAGCGCGCGCATGACCACGTCGGCCAAATCCGCCGCGTTCCAGTTCCGCAACGTCAGCAGGTCATGAGCTTGTGCCATCGCCCGAATGCGGCGGTCCAGAGCCTCTCGCGCGGACGAGCGATCTTGTGCCGTCGCCAAGGTCTGCCAGGCGATCGCCTGGATCGTCGCCAACGTGTTTTTGACGCGGTGGTGCAATTCGTTGAGAAGCAGCCGCTGGAGGTCCTCGGCCTGCTTCCGCTCAGTGAGATCTCTGCTCGCGCCGACAATCGCGACCGGTTTTTTCTCTGCTCCCTCGCCTTCGAATTCGACGAGACCCCACGCGCTCAACCAGCGCCAAGTGCCGTCGAGCTGCTTGACCCGATATTCCACGTCGTAGCGACCGTCGCCCTGTGGATCGAGCGCGCGCGTCACCCGCGACCACATCAGATCCATGTCGTCGGGATGAAATTTGGCCTTCACGCCTTCTTCATCGTGGAGAAAGCGCGCCTCGGTCAGCCCATACAGCCGCTGCGCATTGTCGTCATAGACGCAAATGTTCTCGGCCATCGTATAGCACCACGTTCCCATCTGCGACGCCGTCATCGCCAGATCGAACGTGCGTTTCTGCCGCTCCAACGTTCCGCGCAACTCGTGCTCGTGCGTCACGTCCTGGAAGCAATTGATCGCACCGACCAGAGCTCCGTCCGGGTCGCGCAGCGGCGCAATATCGGCCTTGGCGATCCAGCGATTGCCATCCGGATTCTCGACGATGGCCTCCACCCCGGTGAAACTCTCGCCGTGCAGCACTGCGCGAGCCATCGGCGTCTCATCGGGTCGGATAGTCCGGTGATCCAGGCTTTCCAGCTTGAACGATCCGCAAAACCGCTGCGTCGCGTCAAGAAACCGAGGCGCCCCGCCCCACAGTTCGACAGCCTTTCGGTTCGCGCGCAGGATGAGTCCGGCCGCGTCGCACATGTAGATGCCGATCGGAAGCGCATCCAAGACGATCTGATCGACGCCGGCCAATGCTTCGAGCAGCGGAGACGACGGTTCGTCAGGGATTTGGATTATCGGCGACCGCGAGCGGTGTGCCCCGGCCGCCCCCGGACGCGTCTCGGGGATCAAGCCGACCTCATCGACCGGTGGCGCGGCGCTTCGCAACAGCATCTCTGACTCATGTCGCATCGATACGATAAGCCTCGCGTTGAAAGGACGGCATCAGCATATCGCCTGGCGCGTTATTCGGTACAAAAATATGGATGATGGCACCGCCCCGGGAACCGGGCACCGAGTTCCACCCTATCGCCCCTGCCCTGCCTGCACCCCGACCGCCGCCAAGGCCGAGACGAGGTCATTCGACGAATACGGCTTGCCGATGACCGCTAGCCGCGGCTCGCCGGCGAAATGCGCCTTCAGTTCGGCGGCGGCGCGGCCGCTCGCCACCACGACGGGCAGGCCGGGATAGAGCGCGCGCAGTTCGCGCACCAGCATGTCGCCGTGCCGGTCGGGCAGGCCCATGTCGACGACAGCCGCGCGCATGCGAGAAAAGGGTTCCGGCGGCGGTGACCTATGCGGCATGTCGCGCCGTCATCACGTGCGCGACCGGCTCTGTCACACACTCAGATAGGCGCGGCGGATTTCCGTGCCCTGCGCCAACTGCGCCGGCAGACCTTCGGTGAACAGCGACCACATAAGCGTAGTCGCTGACGGTTGGAGCCGCCGCGCCGGAGCCGAAATCGTGCTAGGGAGTCCTCGCAACGGACGGAGCCATCATGCACGCGCACGCGATCGACGACTTCCGCCACAGCCACGTCTTTCTTGGCGATGCGCATGAGAAGAACGAGCGCAGGACATGGGCGGTCATCGCCATCTGTGCTGCGATGATGGTGGCCGAGATCGTCGGCGGCTGGTGGTTCGGCTCCGTCGCGCTGATCGCCGACGGCCTGCATATGTCGACACACGCCGGCGCGCTTTTGATCGCCGCGCTCGCCTACAGCTATTCGCGCCGTTACGCCCATGACCCGAGGCTCGCGTTCGGAACGGGCAAGCTCGGCGACCTCGCGGCCTTCACCAGCGCCATCGCGCTTGCGATGATCGCGCTGCTGATCGGCTATGAGAGCATCGGACGGCTCATCAGTCCGGTGCCGATCGCCTTCGGTCAGGCGATTCCGATCGCGACGGTCGGCCTCGGGGTCAATCTCTTGAGCGCCTACCTGCTGCGCGACGAGCACGACCATAACCATGGGCACGGCGGGCATGCGCATCGCCACGATCACGTTCACGAGAACGGCGACCACGCGCACGGCCGGGCCGCCATCCATGCCGATCACAATCGGCGCGCCGCCTTCGTGCACGTCATGGCCGACGCTGCCGTCTCGGTGCTTGTCATCGTCGGCCTGTTGCTCGGACGCCAGTTCGGCTGGCTCTTCATGGACCCGCTCATGGGCCTGATCGCGACAGTCGTCATTCTGAGCTGGTCCTGGACGCTCATCCGCTCGGCCGGCGCCATTCTGATCGATGCCTGTCCCGATCCCGCTCTTGCCCGCAAGATCGCCACGCGCATCGAACAGAAGGGCGACCGCATCTCCGACCTGCACCTCTGGCGCGTCGGTCCGGGCCATCTCGCGGCGGTCATTTCGGTCGTGTCGGACGACCCGCGGTCGCCGACTCAGTACAAGAAGCGCCTTGGCGGGCTGAACGGGCTTTCGCACGTCACCATCGAAGTGGAACGCTGCCCCGG
>DATCFB010000297.1:0-2018 GCA_036509755.1 Pseudolabrys sp.
ACCTATAGCGGCGGTGAAATCAGAGCCGCGGCGGCCATGGCCGGCGTGCGTATCGTCGCGGAAGGCGCGGCTTTAGACGCGGCGGTCGACCACATTTGCGACGGTCGCATTCTGGGCTGGTTCCATGGCGGCGCCGAGCTCGGGCCGCGCGCGCTGGGACAGCGCAGCATCGTCTGCGATCCGCGGCGGGCCGACATGCCGGCACAATTGAACGGCCGCATCAAACGACGTGAGGCTTTCCGCCCTTTCGCGCCGGCGGTCCTGCGCGACCATGTCAGCGACTGGTTCGACATCGGCACGGCGTCTGTCGACAGCCCGTTCATGCTGCGCGTTTGCCGCTTCAAGGACGACAAGCACGCCGTCGTGCCTGCCGTGGTCCATGCCGACGGCACCGGGCGGCTGCAAACGCTGACCGCGGCTGCGAACGGCCCGTTCCAGGAACTCGTCGCCCGCTTCCACCGCCGCACCGGCGTGCCCCTCGTGCTCAACACGTCGTTCAACGGCCCGGGCGAGCCGATCGTCGAGACGCCTGCCGACGCGCTACGCTGTATGCTCGCGAACGGGCTCGACGGTTGCGTGTTCCCGGATTTCATCGCCTTGCCGGGCTGAGATTTGCAATGGCAATTCCCGCCGCGGTATGAGATTTTGCAATCGAACCGCAGGACAATAATGGCGTGAACGAAGCGACCCAGCAGGCCGGCGACCGGACGCTCTCGGGCCGCGCCCACATGCCGCCCTATTTGATTCTGCATGATGTCCTGTCCGGCGCGGTCGTCGCGGACCTCCTCGCTTACGTGCTCGCCAACGAAACAAAATTCGAGCCGGCAGAGGTCGGCGGCTTACGCAAGACGATTGATCCATCGACGCGCATTACCGGGTTGCTGCGCGACCTCGGGCCTTTCGCCGCGCCGGTGCGCGACCTGCTCCTTGCGCGGCTGTCCGATCTTGTCGCCGGACTGCGCATCGCGCAGGTCATGAACCCGGACATCGAATTGCAGCTCGCCGCGCATGGCGATGGCGCTTTCTACGGGCGCCATATCGACACGCGTACGTCTCCCGACGAGAATACGCGCTGGATTCGGATCATCAGCGCGATCTATTATTTTCATATCCAGCCGAAGCGCTTCTCGGGCGGCGCGCTGCGGCTGTTCGCCTTCGACCGCACCGCCGCTGCGGATTTCGTCGACGTCGAGCCGACGCATAACAGCCTGCTGGTGTTTCCGTCCTGGGCGCCGCATGCGGTTCAGCCGGTGCAATGCCCGACGCGGCGGTTCGCCGACTCCCGCTTCGCGATCAATTGCTGGTTCCGCGTTCCGGCGCAACGCGCCCCTTAGGCGCCGATTCCGATCAGCCCCTTGCGCGCCAGTTCACAGACCGCATCGCGAAGCTCAAGCGCCTCCGGCGCGCGGTCGAGCGCGGCGGCGAGCGCCGCGAATTCCATGCGGTCATTCTCGATGATCGTGTGCAGCACCACGCGTGCCAGCAGCGCGAGTCGCACGGGCCGGCCGCCGATGTGCAATTCGACCTCGCCGGGCTCATCGAGGCGCAGGTCGATCCGCCGGCGCAGAGCCGGGACCAAAGGGAGCGAGGGCGCGAGCCGTTCGTCGATACCGAACGCCGCCACCCGGCGGAGTTCGCGTGCGGCACGAACGGTGTCCGTCGGAGTGGAGCGGCCGATCGCGAAGCTCAGATGCACCGAGGGCCGCCGCACCGGCACGACCGCATGGCGGTCGCCCTGCGGCACGAACAGGACGTCGCCTTCCTCGATCACGCCGTCCCATTCCGGCGCGTCTCCCGCGCCGAAGCAGCGCCAGTGCTTCGCCCCGTGCACCTGCACCACGAGCACATCGTGGTCGTCGGCGTGGATCTCGAAAGCCGAGCGGTCGCCGAAGCTCGCATAGCAATTGACCAGGACATTGCGGTCGAGTTGCCGCTCGATCGCCGCGGCCAATTCGCCGACCGGCGCGGCCACGTCGCAAATGACGTTGACGACCAGGGACGCGCCCTGCGCCGCCATC
>DATCFB010000298.1:0-9920 GCA_036509755.1 Pseudolabrys sp.
CACGAAAATTTTTATCGCGGGCCGGAATCGACATTGCGTTTGCGGTCAAACGATTGGGCCGGCTTCTCAGATTGGAATAATTAAAGAGAGGAAATATCTGTTGCGTCTAGAGAATTTGGCGCGTTGTTAGGCGTCGAAAAGCCATTTACCCGAAGGGCCGTTCCATGAAGAAGCTTCTCGCGCTTTGCGTCGCCTCCGCTCTCCTTGCGCCCGTGATGGCGCGTGCCGACGATTTCACAGTGACGATCAAGGACCACAAGTTCACCCCGTCCGAGATCAAGGTTGCGGCCGGCAAGCGGCACGCCATCACCGTCATCAACAACGACGCCACGCCGGAAGAGTTCGACAGCCACGCGCTCAAGGTCGAGAAGGTCGTACCAGGGAGTTCCAAGGGCATCGTGCGCATCGGCCCGCTCAAGGCCGGCAAGTATCCGTTCATCGGCGAGTATCACGAAGACACCGCCAAGGGCGTGGTCGTCGCGCAATAGCCGGAAGAACTGGGCATGCTTGGTGCACTGATCATCGTCTTTCGTGAGGTCATCGAGGCCGGCCTCATCGTCGGCATCGTCATGGCCGCAACGCAAGGCGTCGCCGGCCGTGGCCGCTGGATCGCTATCGGAATCGGTGCCGGCGTCGCCGGCGCGGCAATTGTCGCGAGCTTCGCCGGCGCAATCTCGCAGGCCTTCCAAGGCTCCGGGCAGGAACTGTTCAATGCCTGTGTGCTGGCGATCGCCGTCGTCATGCTGATGTGGCACAATGCCTGGATGTCGCGGCACGGCCGCGAGATCGCAGCCGAAATGCGCAACATCGGCACGGCCGTCAGCGAAGGCGCAAAGCCGCTGACCGCGCTTGCGGTCGTTGTCGGGCTAGCCGTGCTGCGCGAAGGCTCGGAGGTGGTGCTGTTCCTCTACGGCATCGTCGCTTCGGGTACGTCGATGAGCGCTCTCTTTGTCGGCGGCCTGCTCGGTGTCGCCTGCGGCGTGGCATTCAGCGCGCTGACCTATTTCGGCCTGCTGGCAATCCCGCAGCGCTACATCTTCGCGGTAACGAGTTGGCTCATCGCGCTGCTCGCCGCCGGTATGGCGTCGCAGTCCGTGCAGTTCCTCAACAATGGCGGCGTGCTCACCGCCCTGGACAGCACGATGTGGGACACGTCCGGGCTGTTGTCGGAAGGCAGCATCCCTGGACGGCTGCTGCATACGATGATCGGCTATACCGAGCGTCCGACCGGCATGCAGATCATCGTCTATGTCGGCACGCTGCTGGCGATGTACCTGCTGATGCGGGTCGCACGGGCGCCGCAGAAGACGCGGTCGGCGACCGCCTAGCGCCGGCCGGCTGCGAAAGCAGCGAAGGCCGCTTCGGGCGCGCGATCGATGAGCTTGAGCAAAGCCCGCGCCGGGCCGCGGGGCGAACGCTTGCCCTGCTCCCAATTGCGCACGGTCTCGAGCGGCACTTCGATCTTCTCGGCGAAGGCCGCTTGCGTCAGCCCATAGCGCGAGCGGACCTGCCGCACGAAGGCGGCCGGATCGGTATGATCCATCGCCTTCTCGCGCCCGTCCGGCAGGATTTCGACGAGCCGTCCATCGGCCTTCAGGCGCACCCGCAGCATCGCATCCCCTCGCGTCCCGACATGGGCCCGAAGCCTAGGCGATTCGGGGAAATGCAAAGTTAATGGCCGCCTCGGCCATTGGCCTACCGAATGAAGCGGATGTCGATATCCAGACCGAGTTTCGACCATGCACGGTCTCCGGTCAGCACTGGCAGCCCGTCACGCGCGGCAAGCGCCAAGCAAGCCCTATCACCGAGAGATACGCCGAAGCGTTTCGTCCGCGCGGCCAGCGCGCCCGCCTGTTCGGCAAGTTCGCGGTCGAAATCGATGACGTCGATCGTTGCAACAGAAAGCGCCGCGCGAGCCGCATCCAATGATGCGCCCCACCCGACGAGCTTTGACACCGCCTCGGAAAAATTGACAGCGGAGATCGCGGCATCGCCGATCACTCCGGCGACAACTTCGGCGCCTACCTCGCTTTTGACATAGGCAAGGAGCGCAGAAGCGTCGAGAATTATACTAGCCATCCTCAGACTCGCGCTCCGCCTCGCGCCGACGGTCTTCGATCAATTCATCGACCAGACTGACACCGGCGGGCACGTAGCGCCGCACGATTTCCTGCGCTCGCAGCATGGCGGCCCTCGGCGTCAGCAGGACGATCTCGCCACCTTCCAGACGTGCGAACAGAACATCGCCCTCTTTGAGACCAAGCGCTTCCCGAAATGTCGCTGGGATGATCGTTCGTCCGTCCGGGCCGAGTCTCACCTTGACCGAAAGTGCCGTTTCGCTGGAGCCGGGTCGCGCTTCATTCGTCTTGGACGATGCGCTTTTCGCCCGGTCCCGCTCGAGAACATTCCGGACGTGCTGGTACCGAATGTCCAGCCTGCGCGCGATCTCCGCGCGCGGAACGCCTTCCGCGGCCAAGGCCCGAATTTTCGCAGACTTTGTCGGAAGCTCATCCAAGAGATGACGACGTGCGGCAACCATGACATCCTCATATGCAACCTCTTAGGTTATGCCACAACCATCGATTTATGTCAATACACATGTGTACTATCAAATAAAATCCAGCCTACCGCGTTTTTTCAAAAATCTCCCGTCCGATCAGCATCCTACGGATCTCGCTCGTCCCCGCCCCGATCTCGTAGAGCTTGGCGTCTCGCAGCAGGCGTCCGGTCGCATAGTCGTTGATGTAGCCGTTGCCGCCGAGACACTGGATCGCTTCCAGCGCCATCCAGGTCGCCCGCTCCGCCGCATAGAGGATCGCACCGGCGGCGTCCTCGCGCGTCGTGCGGCCCTCGTCGCAGGCGCGCGCCACCGCATAGACGTAGGCCTTGGCCGCATTCATCGTCACATACATGTCGGCGAGCTTGGCCTGCATCATCTGGAAGCGGCCGATCGCCTGGCCGAATTGCTGGCGCTGGTGCAGGTATGGCACGACGACATCGATGCAGGCCTGCATGATGCCGAGGGGACCCGCGGCGAGCACGACGCGCTCGTAGTCGAGGCCGGACATCAGCACATTGACGCCGTTGCCGACGGCGCCGAGGACGTTCTCCTCCGGCACCGCGCAGTCGATGAACACGAGCTCCGAGGTGTCGGAGCCGCGCATGCCGAGCTTGTCGAGCTTCTGCGCCGGGGCGAAGCCTTTCATCCCTTTCTCGACGATGAAGCCGGTGATGCCACGCGAGCCCGCCGTCGGATCGGTCTTGGCATAGACGACGAGCGTGTCAGCGACCGGCCCGTTGGTGATCCACATCTTCGACCCGTTGAGGATGTAGCGGTCGCCTTTCCTGTCGGCGCGGGTGCGCATCGACACCACGTCGGAACCTGCGCCCGGCTCGGACATCGCCAACGCACCGACATGCTCACCGGAAATCAGCTTAGGCAGGTATTTGCGTTTCTGTGCCTCGGTGCCGTTGCGGCGAAGCTGGTTCACGCAGAGATTGGAATGGGCGCCGTAGGAGAGCCCCACCGCGGCCGACGCGCGCGACACCTCTTCCATGGCGACGCAGTGGGCGAGATAGCCCAGACCCGAGCCGCCGTAGTGTTCCTCGACCGTAATTCCGTGCAGGCCGAGCGCACCCATTTCCGGCCACAGGTCGCGGGGAAATTGATTGGAGCGATCGATCTCGTCGGCGCGCGGCGCGATACGATCTTGCGCGAAATCGCCGACCGATTTGCGCAACATGTCGTTGTCGGCGCCCAAGCCGAAGTCGAAGCCGCTCCACGCATTTGGGATCATTCGCCCGCCTCCAGATGCGCCCGGCAGGGGCGCCACATGTCGGCGGAAACTCTAGCGGCTTGCCGTTAAGCTGTCAGTGCCACCGGCATTTCGTCTTTGGTCCGCTTGACCAGCCGGTCGATCGACTTTGCCGGCGCGGGCCTTGCGAACAGGAAGCCTTGCAGCTCGTCGCAACCGGCGAGCTTGAGCAGCAGGCGCTGCTGTTCGGTCTCGACGCCCTCGACGGTGATCGAGAGGCCGAGCGCGCGGCCGAGCGCGACGATCGCCTGAATGATCACCCCGCCATTGCCGGACTGTCCCAAGGCCGAAACGAAGCTCCTGTCGATCTTGAGCTTGTCGAGCGGGAAACGCTGGAGATAGCTCAGGTTGGAATAACCGGAGCCGAAGTCGTCGAGCGCAATCCGCACCCCGAGCGTATGCAGATCGTCGATGCGGCGGATCATCTCGTCGGGATTGTCGATCAGCACGCCCTCGGTGATTTCCAGCATCAGACGCGACGGCGGCACGCCGCTTTCGGCGAGCGCCGCACGCACCACGTCGATGATGCCGCGGTCGCGGACCTGGAGCGGTGACAAGTTGACCGCAACGTAGAGTCCGGGCCAGCGTTTCGCATCCTGCAAGGCCTTGCGCAGCACGAAGGTGCCGAGCGAATCCATCAGTCCCATCTGCTCGGCCACGGGGATGAAGGCGGACGGCGGGATCGAGCCCTGCGTCGCATGCGTCCAGCGCAACAGCGCCTCGACACCGACGAAAGCGGCGTCGGCCGCCGAGACGATCGGCTGATAGTGCACTTCGAGCTCGTGCGCAGTGATCGCGCGCGGCAGTTCGCGATGGATGAATCGCTGCTCGGCGGAAAGCTTGTCGATCGCCGGATCGAAGGCGACGAGCGTGCCCGGCCCCTTGATCGTGGCGGCGCGCAACGCGAGCTCGGTTCGGCGCGTGATCTCGCCGCGCGTGGCGCCGTGCGCCGGCGCCAGGGAGAAGCCGCCGTGGGCGCTGAGCCGCGCCACGGTGTCGACCCAATAGGGGCGCGCCACCTGCTCGATGGCGCCGTGCAGTATCGCCTCGGAATCGATCTCCACTCCGCTGGTCAGGATCACGGCGAATTCGTCGGTACCGATGCGGCCGCAGACGGCCTGCTCCGGCAGACCCTCCTTCAGACGGCCGGCCGCGGCGACGATCAGTTCATCGCTGCCGAGAACACCGTGATGCGCGGTGACGTCGTCCATGCCGTCAAGCTCGATCAGCGCGAAGGTGACAACCTCTTCCTCGGTCCGCTCTGACAGCGCGAGGTCGAGCAGCTCGAGCATCTTGGCGTGGTTGGGCAGACCGGTGAGCTTGTCCTCGTCGGCGGCACGCCGGGCGAGATCCTCGCTCGCCGCCAGTTCGCTGCGAGCCCGGCGGAGTTGCCACAGCGAAAACGCAGCAAAGCCGATCAGCACGGTGGTCATGCCCGCGATCAGCGGCACCAGCCGGTTCATCGCATCCATCATCGGATGCGTCTTCTCCCAGGTGAAGAAGCCGGCGATGCGACCGCTCTCGTCGACCACGGGCTGGGTTTCGCGGCCGGACGACGGCTCGCTCTCGAAGGTCAAGCCGGCAATGTTCACGCTGCGCTCGACCATGTGCATGAAGCGCGGATCGAGGCTGCCCGTCTGGCCGAACAGAGCGCGGAATTCGGACATCGCCGCGCGCAACCCAGCACGCTGCTCGGCCCACAGGTGCTCGTCGCTCTGCCGCGCGAGACTGTAGCCGACGCCGGCGGTGACAATGCTGGCGCCGAGCGCCAACAGCGCCACGACGACGATCAGCCGCGACGTGCCAAGCGTACGCCGCGCCTGCGCCTGCGGCGCCCGGATTGCGTGAAAAATACCTGCGCCCACCAGCCGAATGCTCCCGCGCCCCTTGCGGTCCTACGGCTCAGGGATAAATCGTCAGGCTTAATGCTGGGTCAGGAAACACGGTGAACGAAGCGTAACCCCGGCGTCAGCGCAGGCCGAACCAGGCTGTGGCGATGCTCAGAAAGGCGAAGAAGCCGACGACGTCGGTCACCGTCGTAACGAAAGGACTTGAGGCAACCGCGGGATCGAACCGCAAGCGATGCAGCGCGAGCGGAACGAGGATGCCGCCGAGCGCGGCCGCCGCCATGTTGCAGATCATGGCGAGGCCGATCACGACGCCCAGCCCCGGCACGCGGAACCAGACATAGGCGGCCGCACCTGTAATGACGGCGAAGGCGACGCCGTTGAGCAGACCGACCAGCAGCTCGCGGCGGACCACCCGCCAGGCATTGCCGTCGTGCAGGTCCTGCGTCGCGATCGCCCGCACGGCCACCGTCATCGTTTGGGTGGTGGCATTGCCGCCCTGGCTGGCGACGATCGGCGCCAGCACCGCCAGCGCGACCATTTTCTGTAGCTGGCCTTCGAACAGGCCGAGCACGGAGGACGCGAGGAAGGCCGTTCCGAGATTGATGAGCAGCCAGTTGAAGCGGCCGCGGGCAATCGTCCAGACGGAGTCAGACAGCTCCTCGTGGCGATCGACACCGCCGAGGGCCTTGATGTCCTCTTCAGCCTCTTCCTGGATGACGTCCGCCACATCATCGAAGGTGATGACACCGACCAGGCGGCCGGTGCTGTCGAGCACCGGCGCCGCGACCCAGTTGTAGCGCTGGAACAGCCGCGCCACCTCCTCCTGATCCTGCTCGGCACGGATCAGCGGCCGGTCGTCTTCCATCAGATCAGCGATCGGCACCGGCCGCTTTGAGCGCAATAACTTGTCGAGCGGCACGGCACCGACGAAATGGCCGGGCTCATTCATCACGTAAACTTCGTAGAAGCGCTCGGGCAGTTCGACCGTCTCGCGCATGTAGTCGATCGCCCGGCCGACGTCCCAATGCGAGGCCACGGCGATGAACTCCGTCTGCATCCGCCGACCGGCCGAATCCTCGGGGTATTCGAGGCTGCGGGCGAGCGCGACGCGCTCCGACGCCGGCAACTGGTCGAGGATTTCAGCGCGTTCTTGTTGCGGCAGGTCCGCAAGGATGGCGACGGCGTCGTCGGAATCGAGGTCGCGCACGCCTTCGGCAACCGTGCGCGGCTCCAGCTCCTCGAGGATTTCTCCACGGACGGCATCGTCGACCTCGGTGAGCGCCGCGAAATCGAAGTCGATGCCGAGCAGTTCGACGAGGCGCGGCCGCTGGTCGGCCTTCAGCGCCTCGACCAGCCCGCCGAGGTCGGCCTCATGGAGGTCGCCGACGATCTCGCGCAACGCATCGACATTGCAGGCCTCGATCGCCTGCGCTACGCGCGCGACGAAATCCTCACGGATCGCGCCCTCCTCGTCGCGCAGCGGCGGCACGCCGGTCTGATGCTCAAGCATGCGAAGGCTCGCCGCGAGATGATCGAATGGGCGCTTTTACGCCGCGCTTTCGGCGCGGGCAATTGCTTACGGCATAAAGAGGTGGATCAATCATCGGCCGCTTGCTGCGATCGCGCAGGCGCGCGGCGGCGCCATCTTCGGCGCCGATGTCTGGCCGACCACCGGCATGCGCAAACGCCTGAGGCGAACTCAATCTGCTCCCCGCCGGATCGAGATCGACCACGGCATCATGCTGCTCCACGCGTGGGCAGACGGCCCGCATGCTGCCGTCCGCGGAGCGAATTGGAGGCCGGGGCTACCGCGTCGTCCACGTCGTGCCGGCTGCGGACCAGCCGCCCCGATCGGGGCTCGCGCTCCTGCAACCCTGTGGACGGCCCCATTTGGTTAATGTCAGGTTAATCTGGGATTTCGTAGCCAGGGGGACACGGCTAGACGCAGCACAGTCGCTGCGAATTGGCCGGGCGGGGGGAATATGCGTCGTATCAGTCTCGTTTTCGGGCTCATGGCGCTGGCCATGGGGCCGGCAGCCGCTCAGTCGTGCCCGGGTCATCCCGACGCCATCGGCACCAGCCGCACCATCACCGTCGATCCGAGCGTGCTGCCGCAGATCGGCACCATGCAGTACAAAACGAGCCTGCCGCTCGAAGACCACGAGGTGGTGATCACCTTCGACGACGGCCCCCTGCCCCCCTACACCAGCCGCATCCTCGATGTCCTGGCCGAGAACTGCGTCAAGGTGGATTACTTTCTGGTCGGGGAAATGGCGCACGCCTATCCATGGCTCGTGCGCCGCATCTACAACGCCGGGCACGTTGTGGGTACGCACAGCCTGAGCCACCCACTGAACTTCAACCGCATGGATGACAGCGGCATCGAACGCCAGGTCGACGGCGGTATCGCAGCGGTCAAGACCGCGCTCGGCGATCCCCACGCGATAGCGCCGTTCTTCCGCGTGCCGGGGCTCCTGCGCAACACAAAGGTCGATAGTTTTCTCGCCATGAAGTCGCTCGCGGTGTGGAGCGCCGACGAGGTCGCGGACGACTGGCATCACGGCATCACGCCGAAACAGATCGTCAAGCTCGCCATCAACCGCATCGAGGCAAAGGGCCATCGCGGCGTCCTGCTGCTGCACGACATCCACCCGGCGACCGCGCTCGCTTTGCCGGAACTGCTGAAGGAATTGAAGGCGCGCGGCTATCATATCGTGCAAGCGGTGCCCGCGGGTGAACGTCCGGCTTCGGTGCCCGAACCGATCGCCAAGATGCGGGATGGCCAAGGCGGTTCGCCGCACGTGATGAAAGCATCCATGTCCGTCGAGCACGCGGCCAAGGCGAAGCGCGCGCATCGCCACCATCGCCGTCAGCTCAAGCACGTCGTCGCGCAGGCGACGGACGACGACGCAATTGCAAAAGCAGTCGCGTCGAGAACGAAGAAAGCGCAGACTGCCGATTCAGAAGCGAACTGGTTTACGTGGCGCTAGGCGCGGCTGTACCCGGCTGATGCCGGGCGGACGTGCCTGGAGGCCACACCGGCGTGCGTATCGGCAAAGAGCCATGGGTGTTGGGCATCAGCGCGTCCCATAACGGCACCGTATGCCTTATAAATGGCGACCGCATTGTCGCTGCCATCCAGGAAGAGCGGCTCACGCGCGTCAAACGCCAGCGCATTCATGCTGCCACGCCTGCCCTCGCTATAGTTTATTGCCTCAACGCCGCGGGCATCGACGCCGGCGACCTCGATATGGTGGTCGTGGCGGTGCAGGGCCGCGGCGGCGGCCCGGAAAACGACGTTCACCGTAACCGGCTGCTGCGCACGCGCGAGACTGGCGTCCGCGTCGCCTATCTGCCGCACCATCTGGCGCATGCCGTCAGCACCTTCGCTTTGTCGGGCTTTGAGGACAGCGCCGTCCTCGTGATCGACGGCATGGGCTCTGCGGCCGCCGACCTGACGGCGCCGGAGCGCGCGGCCGTGGCCCGGACGGTCGAGGACGGTTTCGAGACAGCCTCGCTCTACGACGCGCGCGGAACGGCGATCGAACCGTTGCAGAAACATCTCGTCGCGAACGGCGATTGGCTGACGATCGGCACGCAAGGCATGCCGCGCTTCGGCAGCCTTGGCGGCCTCTATGCGGCCGCGGCGAAGCAGATCTTCGATGACGCCACCGAGGCAGGCAAGGTCATGGCCCTCGCCGCCCTTGGCGAGCCTTATTTCCCGGTCGATGACTTCTTCCATATCGATGACGGCGGCCTCACCTTCAGCGACCTTGTGCCCGCGGCGTTTTCGTCGAACGATCGTTGGCCGCATGAGCGCGACCGCAACCAGAACCTTGCCGCCTCCGTGCAGCGCGCGGTCGAAGCCGGCGTCTTGCACCTTGCCCAAGCGGTCCGGCGGACATCAAGGTCGCGCCGCCTCTGCTATGCCGGCGGCGTCGCACTCAACGGTATCGCCAATGAGCGGCTGTGGCGCGAGGCCGGCTTCGACGACATTTTCATCGTTCCGGCGGCGGAGGACAGCGGTTGCGCGCTCGGCGCAGCCTATTGGGGCTTGTGGCAGCTCACCGGCACCAACACTCACGTGCGCTTGGGCACCGACGCGCTCGGCCGCACCTATAGCGGCGGTGAAATCAGAGCCGCGGCGGCCATGGCCGGCGTGCGTATCGTCGCGGAAGGCGCGGCTTTAGACGCGGCGGTCGACCACATTTGCGACGGTCGCATTCTGGGCTGGTTCCATGGCGGCGCCGAGCTC
>DATCFB010000299.1:0-3749 GCA_036509755.1 Pseudolabrys sp.
ACCGAGATGCCGGCGGCGATCAGGCCGTATTCGATGGCGGTCGCGCCCGACTCGTTCTTGAGAAACGCAACAATCTTGGACATTTGAACGCTCCAGGAGGATGAGTGCGCCCAACATAGGGGTGGGTCGTTAAAATTCGCCTTCCGGATAGGGGCGATTTTATAGCGATGTTTCCACGGGAGGAGGGGCGTGCGGGACGCATCCAGAGCGAAAGCGGCTTGTTTTTACTTGAGATTCCGCACACGGCGCGACGGCGGTCATCCGTCACGCTGAGGGCTGCGTGGATACCGGCCGGGCGCGTTAACCCTCCATTAGCGATACTTGCAATTCCCGCGGCGGCCGGTCGGGAAGCGCCGGCGCGCCCCGCTGCTTCAGACGTCTTCCGGATTGTCGATGTAGACGAGCCCGGCCTTCGCCAGCGGCTCGCGCATCTTGTACATGTCGAGGCCGAGCACGCCGGAGGCGAGCTGCTTGCGCTTGCCGTCCTCGTCGTCGTGGCGCTTCTGCGCCTTCTGCGCCGTCTCGACCGCGAGCTTCCTTGGCACCACGACGACGCCGTCGTCGTCGGCCACGACCAGGTCGCCGGGCTCGACATTGACGCCGGCGCAGACGACCGGGACGTTCACCGCCCCCGGGGTTGCCTTGACTGTGCCCTTTGCGGAGACCGCCCGCGACCACACCGGGAAGCCCATGTCGTGTAGCGCCTTCACGTCGCGGCAGCCGGCGTCGATGATGAGGCCGGCGACGCCGCGCGCCGCCAGCGAAGTGCCGAGCAATTCGCCGAACATGCCGTCGGTGTTGTCGGTGGTGCAGCCGACGACAAGCACGTCGCCTTTCTGGCACTGCTCGACGGCGACATGGATCATCCAATTGTCGCCGGGCTGCGCCAGCACAGTGACGGCGGGACCGGCGATCTGCGCGCCGGCCCAGATCGGGCGCATATAGGTTTTCATCAGGCCGGAGCGGCCGAGCGCCTCGTGCACGGTCGAGACGCCGAGCGCGCCCATGGTGGCGACGGCGCTGTTATCGGCGCGCTTGATGTTGCGGACGACGACGGATTTCATTGTTTTCTCCGATTTGCAGGCTTCGAGTCTCGGGTGCGTCGCGGCAGGAAAGGCCGCGCAGATACAGGACCAGGTTGAGAAAGCTATGTCCCGGCATTTGCGATGGATCCCGGGACACGAGGTCTAGCCCATTGTCTCGGTGACGACGCGCGGGAACAGGGTCTGATAGGCCTCGCCGTAGGTCATTGGGATTCCGGTGTTGCGCGAGCCCTGGATGCCGCGGTTGAGCGCGACGCGCTCATAGTAATGCCAGAGGTGCTTCTGCGCGGCGAGAATCTGGAAGGCTTTGTACTTGGTCTCCCAGACCTCGTCGATCTTGACGATGAGGTCGGGTTTGAAATCGCACTGCTCGGGCTGATGCGGCTCGAACAGGTACACCGGCGGCGCCGAATATTTGTATTTCGCGCCCGGCTTGTGGCCCATCGCCTGCGCGACGACGCGCGTCTCCTGCGCGAAATGTGCGGCGTTCGGGTGGTCGAAATTGTACGGGTCCTTGAGTGCGTGCGTGAGCACGAAGGCCGGATTGAGCTCGCGGTAGACGTCGACCATGCGGTCGAAGTGATGTTCGTTGAGTTTGAGCGGATAATCGCCGCAATCGAAGAACTCGATCTCGGCGCCGAGCAGCACCGCCGCGCGCTCGGCCTCGTCCTTGCGGCCGGCCTTGACGCTCTCGAGCGTGGCGCCGGGCTCCTTCCAGGCGAACTGGCTCTCGCCGCGCTCGCCATAGGAGAGGCAGACGATCTTCATCCGGTAGCCCTTCTTGGCGTGCAAAGCGACGGCGCCGCCGGCGCGCCAGACGAAGTCGCCGGGATGGGCGGTGATGACGAGCCCGGTCTTCTGCTCCGACATGAATGCTCCTTCTTTCTGATCGGGCGCGGCCTAGAGCCGCGGATTTCAAATGCCGCCTTGGTTGACGGCGTCGATCGCCTGCCTGAGCAGGCGCGCGAAGCTTTCGAGATGGCGCCGCATCGCCGCTTCGGCGGCATCGCCGTCGCCCTTGCAGATGGCATCGACGATGGCGTGATGTTCGGCGAGCGAAGACTTCGGCCGGCCGGGCAATAGGATGACGCGGTACTGCATGCGCACTAGATGCGACTTCAGCGTGTCGAGGATACGCGTCGCAGTCGCGTTGCCGGCCATGCACTGGATTTCGCGATGCAGTGCCGCGTTGCACTGAGAGAACCGGGCATAGTCCTCACCGGCGACGGCGGCGCGCATGGCCGCCTCGATCTCGCGCAACGCCTTGCGGTCGGCGGCGGTGGCACGGGCCGCCGCCTGTCGCGCCACCAATACCTCGATGGCAAGCCGCGTCTCAGCGATCTCCAGCGCCTCGGCATCGGAGATCGCGCGCACGCGGGCGCCGCGATTGCGCTCGCGCACGACCAGGCCTTCCTGGTCGAGCACGGCGAGCGCGGTGCGGATGTGCGCGCGATTGACGCGATATCGACCGGCGAGGTCGGCTTCGATCAGCCGCTCGTTCGGCATCAGGCTGCCGCGCGTGATCGCCTCGCGCAGGCGCAAGGTCACATCGGAAGCGGTCGCTGGGCGGAAGAGGTGTCGGGCCATCGCACACAACAATTTGGCTGACCAAATTGTTGACAATCCAGGCATGCAGGTCAAGGCTCGCGGGCTGCAATCGCGGTGGGAAATCCGCCGATCGAGATGAGAAGGCCGTTTCCATGCCTGCTGCCACGACTTTGCGCGTCGCTATCGGCGACTACCCGCATACTCTTCCGCTCAAGCGCGGCGAGATCGCGTCGGCCTGGTTGACGCTCGACTTCGTCGAGGCGAAGCCGATGCACACCGCGTTCAAGCCGATGGTGCGCGAGCACGCCTATGACGCGAGCGAGATGGCGCTGGTCACCTATTTGCAGGCGACAGCTTACGACAAAGGCCTGAAGCTATTGCCGGCGGCGATGCTGGCGCGCTTCCAGCATGGCACCATGTTATACAATTCCGAGCGCGGCACGCTCACGCCCAAGGATCTCGCCGGCAAGCGCATCGGCGTTCGCTCCTACAGTCAGACGACGGGCGTGTGGATGCGCGGAATTCTCCAGAACGATTACGGCGTCGATCTCTCCGGCGTGCACTGGGTGACGTTCGAGGACGGGCACGTGGCCGAGGCGAAGGATCCGCCTGGCGTGATCCGCGCAGCCTCCGGCCAGGACATCACGCAGATGCTTCTTAGTGGCGAGCTCGACGCGGCGATCTACGGCGCGGCGATGCCGAAGGACGCGCGGCTTAAAAGCGTCGTTGCCGAGCCCGACGGCGAAGCGAAGGCATGGTATGCCAAACACCATTTGGTGCCGGTCAACCACATGATCGTCGTCACTGAGGAACTGGCGCGCACCAATCCGGAGGCGGTCGCCGAGTTCTATCGTCTGCTGGAAGCGAGCCGGAGAGCTGCGGGGCAGACCGGGCCGGTCGATCCGGCGCCGTTCGGCAAGGAGGCCAACCGCCGCTGCCTCGATCTGCTGATCTCCTACGCCGTCCAGCAGGGGCAGATCCCGCGCCCGCTCAGCGTCGACGAATTGTGGTGAGGAAAGGCCCCAAAGCCATAACGGGCAGACCGTCGTCTGCCCGTCTCAAGCTCTCTGATGCATACCCTGCGCAGACTCAGGGCCCACGCGGGAAAACCAGTTTACGGAGAGCCAGGACCGGAAGACTTGAGGCACGAATAACCGC
>DATCFB010000300.1:0-3837 GCA_036509755.1 Pseudolabrys sp.
GAGGTCAACGCCGTGATTGGTCTGGCGCGGCTCCATACCGCCGGCGACGCCGGGCTCGACGGCGCCCTCGGTCGTATCCAAAACGACCTGTTCGACGTCGAGGCCGATCTTTGTCTGTCGGAAAAAGGTCCGGGTGGCGCCCGGCTGACGGTCACCGAGGCTCAGGTCGCGTGGCTCGAAGGTGAAATCGACAAGCTCAATGCCGGCCTTGCCCCTCTGAAATCCTTCATCCTGCCGGGCGGCAGCGCCGTCTCGGCCTGGCTCCATCTCGCCCGCACCGTCTGCCGCCGCGCCGAGCGGATCATGGTCGCGCTCATGGACCAGCCCGGCGAGGAGGTCTCGCCGCCGTCGCTGCAATATGTGAACCGCCTGTCGGACTACCTGTTCGTCGCCGGCCGTTACGCCAACGACAAGGGCGCGTCGGACGTGCTTTGGGCCCCCGGTCAGCACCGCTGAACCGCCATTTCGGCCGCGCCGTTGACCGGGCATAAACCCGCTATTAGGGTGCGGCGCACCAATTTCGGGGCCTGAATCCAGCAACAAAACGGCCCGCGGAGCAGATTTAGATCATGAAGATTCTCGTCCCCGTGAAACGGGTGGTCGACTACAACGTCAAAATTCGCGTCCGCCCGGACGGCTCCGGCGTCGAACTCGCCAACGTGAAGATGTCGATGAATCCCTTCGACGAGATCGCCGTCGAAGAGGCGATCCGGCAGAAGGAGGCCGGCAAGGCGACCGAGATCATCGCCGTCTCGATCGGTCCGCAACAGGCTTCCGAGACGATCCGTACCGCGCTGGCGATGGGCGCCGATCGCGGCATCCTCGTCAAAGCCGACGGCGTGATCGAGCCGCTCGCGGTCGCCAAGATCCTGAAGGCCATCGTCGACGCGGAGAAACCGGGCCTCGTCATCCTCGGCAAGCAGGCGATCGACGACGACAGCAATCAGACCGGACAGATGCTCGCCGCCTTGCTCGGCTGGTCACAGGGTACGTTCGCCTCGAAGCTCGTGCTGGACGGCGACAGCGTCAACGTTACGCGCGAGGTCGACGGCGGCTTGCAGACGGTCAAGCTGAAGGCGCCGGCGATCGTCACCACCGATTTGCGTCTCAACGAGCCGCGCTACGCCTCGCTGCCGAACATCATGAAGGCCAAGAAAAAGCCGATCGACGAGAAGTCGCCCGGCGATTACGACGTCGATATCACGCCGCGCCTTCAGGCCGTCACCACCGCGGAGCCACCCGGCCGCAAGTCCGGTGTGAAGGTCAGTTCGGTCGCCGATCTCGTCGCCAAGCTCAAAGACGAAGCGGGGGTGCTCTGACATGACCACGCTTCTGATCGCCGAGCACGACAACAAGTCTCTCAAGGACGCAACCAACAAGGCGCTGACGGCGGCCAAGGCGCTCGGCGCCGAGGTGCACGTGCTGATCGCCGGCAAGGACGCGAAGGCGGCGGCGGAAGCCGCGGCCAAGCTCGACGGCGTCGCCAAGGTGTTGATCGCCGAGGCACCGGCCTACGAGCATCAGCTCGCCGAGCCGATGGCAGCGCTGATCGTCTCGCTTGCCGGCAATTACGACGCGCTGGTCGCGCCAGCGACGACCAACGGTAAGAACACGATGCCGCGCGTCGCCGCGCTGCTCGACGTGATGCAGATCTCCGACGTCACTAAGGTCGTCGCGCCCGATACGTTCGAGCGGCCGATCTATGCCGGCAACGCTATCCAGACGGTGAAGTCGTCGGACGCCAAGAAGGTCATCACCGTGCGCACCTCGACGTTCCAGGCGGCGGGTGAGGGCGGTTCGGCGCCGATCGAGACCGCGGCCGCGGCGGCCGATCCGGGATTGTCGAGCTTCGTCGGCGAGGAGCTGTCGAAGTCCGATCGTCCGGAATTGACCTCGGCGCGTATCATCATCTCCGGCGGCCGCGCGATGCAGAGCCGCGAGAATTTCACAAAATACATCGAGCCGGTCGCCGACAAGCTGGGCGCCGGCATGGGCGCCTCTCGCGCGGCGGTCGATGCCGGCTACGCGCCGAACGACTGGCAGGTGGGACAGACCGGCAAGGTGGTGGCGCCGGACCTCTACATTGCAGTCGGCATTTCGGGCGCGATCCAGCATCTCGCCGGCATGAAGGATTCGAAAGTCATCGTCGCGATCAACAAGGACGAGGAGGCGCCGATCTTTCAGGTCGCCGACTACGGCCTGGTCGCTGACCTCTATCAGGCGTTGCCCGAACTCGCGAGCGAACTGGACAAGATCAAGCGCTGAACGTGCAAGCAAGGCCGGACGGCTGATGGTAACATTGGACGGTTCGGCGTAGAACGGAAACAGGCTGACGGGCGAGACGCCAAGGCGAAGCCGTCGCCGGGTATCGATCGGATCGAAAAATGGCGGTGACCATCAAGACTGTCGGGGTGATCGGCGCGGGCCAGATGGGCAACGGCATCGCCCAGGTGTGCTCACTCGCGGGCTATTCGGTGATGCTCAACGACGTTTCCCCCGACCGCATCAAAGCCGGCATGGCGACGATCAACGGCAACATGGCCCGCCAGGTGTCGAAGAACGCGATCACCGAGGACGCCAGGAAGGCGGCGCAGTCGCTGATCAAGGGCGCGGAAAAATACGACGATCTGGGCAAGTGCGATCTGGTGATCGAGACGGCGACCGAGAAGGAAGAGGTCAAGCGGCGGATATTTTCCGACCTATGCGCCTCGCTGAAGCAGGACGCGATCATCGCCACCAATACCTCGTCGATCTCGATCACGCGGCTAGCGTCCTCGACCGACCGGCCGGAGCGCTTCATCGGCATCCATTTCATGAATCCGGTGCCGTTGATGGAGCTGGTGGAGGTGATCCGCGGCATCGCCACCGATGACGGCACCTTCGAGGCGTCGAAAGCCTTCGTCTCCAATCTCGGCAAGACCATCGCCGTGTCGGAGGACTTCCCGGCTTTCATCGTCAACCGCATTTTGCTGCCGATGATCAATGAAGCGATCTACACGCTGTATGAAGGCGTCGGCAACGTCGAGGGGATCGACACCGCGATGCGGCTCGGCGCGCACCACCCGATGGGGCCGCTCGAGCTTGCCGATTTCATCGGCCTCGACACCTGCCTCTCGGTGATGCAGGTGCTGCACGAAGGCTTGGCGGATTCGAAGTACCGGCCGTGCCCGCTGCTCGTGAAATACGTCGAGGCCGGCTGGCTCGGCCGCAAGACGCAGCGCGGCTTCTACGACTATCGCGGCGAGAAGCCGGTACCGACGCGCTGATCGGCCTCTTGCTGAGGAGCCGCGCGAAGCGCGGCGTCTCGAAGCATGGGGCTCCCCATCCTTCGAGACGCGCTCCTTCGAAGCGCTCCTCAGAGTCTGACTCAAAATGCGCTGAGTAAAATCGATGAGTTTGGATCGGCTTCTGGAGGTATCAGATTCAGCCCAGCCGCAAAATCCCCGAATGTCGGGCATTCGCTGGCTCTGATGTGAATTTCCTCGTCAAGAGCGGCTTCGGTAACTCATTGAAATGACTCAGTTTCATTTTCGGTCAGACTCTCAGGGATCCGGACGGTCATCTCCATCAAGTCGAGGCATAGGAGCGCTCGGCACGGCACGACGACCTAGCTGCTATTTCCAAAGCGACGATACCGAGCCGGCATCTTCTATCAGCATTAGGACTACTCCGAGGAGCTTCGACAATGAACCAGGACAAATCCATGCTGCCAGGCCGTCTCCTGCGCAGGGCAGGACCACCCAAACCCGTGGAAGATTTTGCCGGTGTTCAGATCGACGACCCGCGCCTGGCCCAGGTGCTATCTCCAGACGCGAAGCTGCTCTGCCTTTATGAGGG
>DATCFB010000301.1:0-4833 GCA_036509755.1 Pseudolabrys sp.
GATATCGACCAGGTGCGCCGGCTTCGCGAGACGGAACGCCATGATCGGCACCAGGCTCTGCCCGCCGGCGAGCACGCGGCCGTCCTGCGGCGCCACCTCGGCGAGGATTTTCACCGCCTCATCGAGCGTCTTCGGCACGTGTCGGATGAAAGCGGCGGGCTTCATGGTTCACGCCTCATCGAGCCCGATATCGACTGCGGGCGAGCCCTGAATCATCTTGCTCGACGAGATGAAGTCGACGCCGGTCTCGGCGATGGCGCGCACGGTGTCGAATTTCACGCCGCCGGAGGCCTCGAGCGGGATGCGGCCGTCGATGAGCTTCACAGCCGCGCGCATGTCCTCAAGCGACATGTTGTCGAGCATGATGACGTCGGCCTTCGCGGCGAGCGCTTCCTTGACCTGCTCGAGCCGGTCGCATTCGACCTCGATCTTCACCAGCGAAGGCGCGCCGGCGCGGGCACGCTCGACCGCTTTGGCGATGCTGCCGCAGACTGCGATGTGGTTGTCCTTGATCATAACGCCCGAATCGAGCCCGAGCCGATGGTTGGCACCGCCGCCGCAAATGACCGCGTGCTTCTGGAGCGCGCGCAGCCCGGGCGTCGTTTTGCGCGTGTCGATGAGCTTGGCCTTGGTGCCCTTGATCGCATCCATCCAGCGCGCGGTCTCGGTGGCGATGCCGGACAGATGCTGCGCGATGTTGAGCGCGGTGCGTTCGACCGTGAGCAGGCTGCGCGCCTTGCCGCTGAGCTTGAGCAAGGTAGTCTTCGGCGCGACGCGGTCGCCGTCCTTCGCCGTCAACTCGACCCGCAGACTCGGGTCGTAGCGGCGGAAGCAAGCGGCGGCGACTTCGATCCCGGCCACTGCGATCGGCTGCCGCGCGTTCATGTGGAACGTGGCGGTCGCGTCGGCGTCGATCATCGTCAGCGACGTGATGTCGCCGTGGCCGATATCCTCGGCGAGCCACAGATCGATCAGCCGGTCGACGAGATACAGATCGAGCATTGAGAGTGTCCTTCCGACCGCGATCATGCCGTGACAGCGGCGGGCGTGACAGGGCAGCGCCGCCCGCCAAGTTTGTATGTATACAAACGATAGCGCGCGTGTTTGGATTGTCAAACCACATGCGCAGCAGCAAAAGCGCCTCGGTCTTCGCCGGGGTGCGCTTGCTAGGCGTGCATTCTGACCAAGATGGCCGGCCCGCGCGATGCGCCATGGCGCACGTGATCCGGAGTCGGAGGGGTGCCGTCGATGGAATTCGCCCACTTCTCCCACATCTGGGCCAAGCCCGGCATGACGCCGCACGCGCGCTACGAGGAGCTTTGGGACGAGCTCGAACTCTGTGATGAGCTCGGCTTCGATTACGGCTTCTGCGTCGAGCACCACTTCCGCCCCGATGAGAGCTGGATCTCGTCTCCTTCGCTCTATGCCGTCGGCGCGGGCGCACGGACCAAGCGGATGCGCATCGGCCCGATGGGCTACGTCGTGCCGCTCTATCATCCGCTGCGGCTTGTCGAGGAAATTGCCATCGTCGACCAGATGCTCGGCGGCCGCATGGAATGCGGGCTCGTACCAGGTATCAATGCCGATTACTTCAGACCCTTCGGCCTGAACTACGACCTGCGCAAGACGCCGACGCTGGAATTCGTCGGCTATATGCGCGCCGCTTATGGCGAAACGCAGCCGTTTTCCTGGGACGGCGAGAACTTCCACACCGATAGTGCGTTGCTCGCGGTCATGCCGGTGCAGCGGCCGCATCCGCCATTGTGGATGATGAGCCGCGATCCGCAGACGCTCGAATTCTGCGCCGAGAAGGGCATCAATCCTGGCTACTTCCTGGTCTATCCGCGTGCCGACGCCGCGCCGCGCTATCGCGTCTTCCTCGACAATTGGCAAAAGGCCGGCCACGCGCGCAAGCCGAAGATCGCCTATTGCACGCTGATCTATGTCGACGAGAGCGACGACAAGGCGCTCGATGTCGCGCTCGGGCGCGCCGCGCGTGGCTATGAAGGCTTTTTGCCACTGCCGGCGCCGGGCGAGAGCTTCGAGGAGCGCGTGACAGAGCACGCCAGGAAATTCATCGGCCGCGGTGAACCCGGCGCCTCGGAGATCATGGCCAACGTGTTCAATCCCGACTACCTGATGCAGAACGAGCTGGTCTACATCGGATCGCCGCAGACCGTCATTGAGAAGCTGCGGCGGACAGCCGAGGCTGGCCTGTTCAACGTCTTCCTCGGCGAATTCAACTTCTCCGACCTGCCGGCCGACGACGTCATGCGCTCGATCAGGCTGTTCGGCGCGAAGGTGATGCCGGCATTGCGCGGCTTTGAGCCGTTCTGACGCTCCGCCCGATATGAGCAACCGCGGCCTGTGCCGCCGCGGGTGCAACCCGGCTTTACTGAGAGGCGCGCAGCTCCGGATGTTTGGCGAGCCGCTGCTGGTTGAGCCGGTGGATCATGAAGCACACCACCGCGCCGACGACGAAGGGCAGCGCCGACCACATGTAGAGCCGCTCGACCGACATGCCGACGAACAGCGCGCCGGCCAGCGGGCCGACGATCGAGCCGATACGGCCGATGCCGAGCTCCCAGCCGGAGCCGTTGGCGCGCAATGAGGTCGGATAGATCAGTGCTCCGAGGACATTGATGCCGGACTGGATGCCGAGCACCAGGAAGCCTGCGATGAAGATCGTGACCAGGAGCGCGGTCTGGGATGTCAGGCCGGCGTAACCGATGGCGCCGACTGCCGGGATCGCGAGCACGAACATGACGGCGACCGCTGCGAAACGGTGCGTCTGGAGCCACCAGCACAACACCAGGGCGCCGACAGTGCCACCGATCTGCAAGCTGGCGCCGGACAAAGCGACGGTGGTGGGCGGCAGCTTGGCGGCCGTCATCAGCGTCGGTGTCCAACTGATGAGGAAGAAGTAGCCCATCAGGTTGAGCGCAAACAGCAGCCACAGGAGCGGCGTGATGACCTTCAGCCCTTGTCCGAACAGATATTTGGGATTGAAGCCGGGGACCTGCTGTTCGTCCTCGATGACGAACCGGGCGTTGTCGGGAACGGCGGTGCCGGGGCCGATCGCTTTGACCAGGGCGGTCATCTTGCCGCGATGCCGCTCTTGCAGCGCCATATACTTGATCGACTCCGGCAGGCCGAAAATGGCGGCGAGGCCGATCACGATCGGCGCGATGCCGCCAACAAGAAAGATCACTTGCCAGCCGTACGTCGGCACCAGCGCGGCGGTGATGAAGCCGGGAATGGCGCCGCCAAGCGGCACGAAGCCGACGGCGATAATCGCGAGCGTCGCGCGCAACCGGCGCGGCGCGGATTCCGCATTGATGGCGACCACGTTGGGAATGACGCCGCCGATGCCGAGACCGGCGAGCAGGCGAAGCCAGGACATCTGCTCGAGATCGCTCGCATAGGCCGCGGCGAGCGTGAACACGCCGAAGACGAGGTTCGCCCCGATCAGCGAGGCTTTGCGGCCGTAACGGTCGCCGATCCAGCCGAACAAAGCCGAGCCGAACAGGATGCCGACGAGGCTTGCGCTGAACACCGGCCCGAGCGCCTTCGGCGACACGCCCCAGGCCTTCACCAGATGCGGCGCGGCGAAGGCGATCGCCGCGATGTCGTAGCCGTCGATGAGAACCAGAAAGAGCGACCAGATCAGAAGCACGATCTGGAACGTGCCGAGGCCGCGCTCGTCGAGCAGCCGAGACACCGGCACGACTGGTTGGTCAACCATCGTTTCCCCCTGTTGGCGCCTGTTCGTTTTGTCGAAAATGTACCGGAGCCGGTCACCGATGCAACGTGATTACCGCCGTTCGGCGCAATTCCCGGCATGCGATGCGGCCGTTTCCCAGCCGGAAATTCTGGAGCGCCGCGAGATTGACGTGTGCAGTGCAGCACCGGCAGCGGATTTGAAACGGTACGCCCGTGCGGTAATACGTTCCTTTTCGCGGCGGCTGCGCTAAACTCATCTACAAAAGAAGAAACGCCTCCGGGGAAACCATTCGAGGGAGGTTGATATGAGCGTCCTGCTCATCGCGTTCGCTGCGATTGCCGCGATCTGGATTTGCGTGCTGCTGGGTTCGCCGCTGCTCGGCTCGGATCACTGATCCGCCGTCGAGGACGAAGGGACGACGGTCCGTGCGGGCCGCGTCGGTCTATTGCCGAAACCCGAAACTCTGCTAGGACGGCGCGCCGATGCGCGACGTCGTAGCGCGCCTATATGCGTTGATACGTCTGTTTGCTCCCGCCGAGGCAAGCCCTTTCATGAGTTCTGAGACCGAAGTCGCCATCGTCGGCGGTGGCGCCGCAGGCATCGCCGCCGCTCGTCGGCTGACCGACGCCGGCGTGGCCTGCCTTCTGATCGAGGCGCGAAGCCGACTCGGCGGACGCGCCTACACCGTCAGCCACGGCGGCTACGGCATCGATCTCGGCTGCGGCTGGCTGCATTCGGCGGGGACCAATCCCTTCGTCGCCATCGCCGAGGCGCAGGGCCGGACCATCGACAAGTCCTCGCCTGCCTGGAGCCGTCCGGCGCTCGAACGCAATTTCCCGCTCGTCGACCAGCGCCTCTATCAGCAGGCGATGGCCGAGTTTTTCGAGCGGTTGAGCGAACTCGCGACGGGCAAGGTCGACGTACCGTGCTCGGCGGCGTTCGAGCCGTGCAATCGCTGGAACGGACTCATCGGCGCGGTTGTGAGCTACATCAGTGGCGGCGACCCGTCGCGGGTGTCGGCGCTCGACTTCGAGAACTACGGCGGCACGGACATCAACTGGCGCGTCGCCGAAGGCTACGGCACGCTGATCGCCACGCATGCGGACGGC
>DATCFB010000302.1:0-8074 GCA_036509755.1 Pseudolabrys sp.
TTTCATCGCGGCGACCAGATCAAGGTCGGCGACATCGAAGGCACCGTGCAGGCGGTGGAGACGCGCGCGACGCTGCTCAAGACCTTCGCGGGCCGCCTCGTCATCATTCCGAACAGCGAGATCTATACGCGGTCGGTGACGGTGCACACGGCCTACGAAATGCGGCGGAGCGAAATCATCGTGCCGGTCGGCCTCGAAGTCGATCTCAACGAAGCCATTGCGGCTTATCAGCAGGCCATGCGCGAGGTGCCCGACGTGCTCGCCGAACCGCCGCCCGATGTCCTGCCCTGGGCGTTCAACAACAACAATGTCGATATCCGCGTGCGCTGGTGGACCAAGCCGCAGCGATCCTTTGAGGTCCGCACGCGCGCCGGCGTCGTTCTCGCCATCAAGCGCGCGAGCGAGGCGGCCGGGATTGCATTGCCCGCCGACACCAAGATCTCGTTTGCGGAAACGCCTTTGTTCACAGCGCGGGCCAGCGAGCGAAAGCCGCCGCCACCGCCGAAGCCCATCACCGCCCCGCCCGACGAGGCGGCACTGGCCGCGCCGAGCACCGAGGACCCGAGCGATCCCGAGACTGAAACGCCGAAACCGGGAGAACTGAACGAAGGGATCGACGAAGTGCCGCGCTAGTCCGGCCGCGCCACAGCGGCGTCAATCAGGCGTCGGCATTCCGAAAGCTCCTCGAGCACGCCGCGCAAGCGGCCCACATCCGTCTCACCTATGGCGCGCACGACGAATCCAGTCGGCATGACGATAGACCCCGGAGCCTCATCTTCAACCTGAGGTTCCGCTCCGACCGCCGCATGGACGGCGCGATCGGCTTCGGTCAGCCTTGGCATCGGCGGCGCGCTCATCGGCGGCTCGCGTCGAGGCTCGATCCCAGTCCGCTCGCCGAGGTCGCGGCCGATCAGCGCGCCGAGGCGGCTGCCAATGCCGCGCTCCTCCTCCTCGCCCCCCTCGTGTCCGGCCACCGCCGCGTCCTCGATGAAGTCTTCCTCGTCGGCGGCGCCATGCGGCGGCTGGGCCGCGCCCTCCTGCCAGACGGCCTGCACGAACTTGATGCCGTGCTCACGCAGGATCCGCTGCACGCCGCGGATCGTGTAGCCCTCGCCGTAGAGCAGATGCCGGATGCCGCGCAGCAGGTCGAGGTCGTCGGGCCGATAGAACCGCCGGCCGCCGCCGCGCTTCATCGGCTTGATCTCGCGGAAGCGGCTCTCCCAGAAACGGAGCACGTGCTGCGGCAGGTCGAGCTCGTCGGCCGCCTCGCTGATGGTGCGGAATGCGTCAGGGGACTTTTCGTCCATAGCAGTCACTCCCTCACAAGGTTGGGGCCTGACGCAAAACTGGACGCTACGTTACGCGTTTTCTTCGTCGGGGACGTCGTGGCCGTTAATCCGCTGCTTGAGGATCGCCGACGGTTTGAACACCATCACTCGCCGCGGAGAGATCGGCACTTCCTTGCCGGTCTTCGGATTCCGCCCGATCCGCTGGCCTTTTTTGCGCACCACGAACGAGCCGAACGACGAAAGCTTTACGGTCTCTCCGCGCTCGAGACAGTCAGTGATTTCCTTGAGCACGAGCTCAACCAGAGAAGCTGATTCTGTGCGAGAAAGTCCCACCTTCTGGTAGACCGCCTCACAGAGATCGGCGCGCGTTACCGTTTTACCTGTCATCGCCAGACACAGCCCCCCGGCCGATATGCCGTTGAATTATCAGGATATTGGCATGCCCTCGGGCGGTCAACGGGGCAATAACGATTCGCGACACTCTGTTCTGGTGCCCTGATAAGGGCCGAGCCGCCTCCGAGAGGTGGCTTTTCGTCTCACCAGCGCAGCATTGCCGATCCCCAAGTGAAGCCGCCGCCCATCGCTTCGAGCAAGATCAGGTTGCCGCGCTTGATGCGACGATCGGCGACCGCGTCCGCGAGCGCCAGCGGAATCGAAGCCGCAGACGTGTTGCCGTGGCGGTCGACGGTGATGACCACTTTCTCAGGCGCGATGCCGAGTTTGTGCGCCGAACCGTCGATAATGCGCTTATTTGCCTGGTGCGGCACGAACCAGTCGATGTCCGAGGCCGTCGTGCCTGTCGCCTCGAAGGCGTCCTCGATAACGTCCGTGATCATCGCCACCGCATGCTTGAAGACTTCGCGGCCTTCCATGCGCAGGTGCCCGACGGTCTGGGTCGAGGATACGCCGCCATCGACATAGAGCTTGGCTTTGTGACGTCCGTCGGAGCGCAGATGGGTCGTCAAAATGCCGCGGTCGGCCGACGTGCCTGGCTGCTCCTGGGCCTCGAGCACCACGGCGCCCGCACCGTCGCCGAACAGAACGCAAGTGGTGCGGTCGTTCCAGTCGAGGATGCGGGAGAAGGTCTCCGCGCCGATCACCAAGGCGCGTTTGTGCGCACCGGAACGCAGAAGGGAGTCGGCAATCGACAGCGCGTAGATGAAGCCGGAGCAGACCGCCTGCAAGTCGAATGCGGCGCCGCGGGTGATGCCGAGCGCGGCCTGCACCGACACCGCCGTTGCCGGGAAAGTCTGGTCCGGCGTCGATGTGCCGAGCACGATGAGATCGATGCTGCTTGCCTCGACATGGGCGTTGGCAAGCGCCGCCTTGGCGGCATTGATCGCCAGGTCGGAGGTCACCTCGCCAGGCGCGGCCACGTGGCGCTCGCGAATGCCGGTGCGCTGCACGATCCACTCGTCAGTGGTGTCCACCGTTCGCGCAAGCTCGTCATTGCTGAGGATCCGGCTGGGCAAGTAGCTGCCGCAGCCGAGGACAACCGAACGCATTACGCTCACGAGGCCGCTCCGCTCGCCAGACGCGCGGTCGTCGCTTGCAGCCCGCCCGCCATGGCGTGCGCAATCTTGGCGAGCAATTCGTAACGAACCATATCGTAACCCATATCGATCGCCGAGGCGGTGCCCTCGGCATCCGCGCCGCCGTGACTCTTGATGACGACGCCATTGAGGCCGAGGAAGACACCGCCGTTCGATTTCCGTGGGTCCAATTTCTCGCGCAAGGCATTGAAGGCCTGCCGTGCGAGCAGATAGCCAAGCCGCGATGCCCAGGTCCGGCTCATGGCCGCGCGCAGGTAGCTGGCAAATTGGTGCGCGGTACCTTCCGCCGTCTTGAGGGCGATATTGCCGGCGAATCCTTCGGTGACGACCACATCGACCACGCCGGTGCCGATATCGTCGCCCTCGACGAAGCCGTGATACTCAAAATCGGGGAAGCGCGTCTCGCGCAGAATGCGGCCGGCCTCGCGTACCTGCTCCAGCCCCTTCACTTCCTCGACGCCGATATTCAGGAGGCCCACCGTCGGCCGCTCGATATCGAACAGGACGCGCGCCAGCGCGCTCCCCATGGCGGCGAGATTGATGAGATGTGCCTCGTCGGCGCCTATCGAGGCGCCCAGGTCGAGCACGACCGAGTCGCCCTTCAATGTCGGCCAGATGCCCGCGATCGCCGGCCGGTCGATGCCGGGCAGCATCTTCAAATTGAAGCGGGACATGGCCATCAGCGCGCCGGTATTACCGGCCGACACTGCGACGTCAGCCTCGCCCTTCTTCACCGCGTCGAGGGCGAGCCACATCGACGACTTCCAGCGGCCATAGCGGAGCGCCTGGCTCGGCTTGTCGTCCATGCGGATGGCGACCTCGGTGTGCACAAGCCGGGAGGCCGCCTTCAGCCGCGGCAGGCCGTCGAGCACCGGGGTGAGCGCGGCGGTATCGCCGAAAAGGAGATACTCGATGTCCGGATGGCGGGTGAGCGAGATGTCGGCACCCGGAAGAACCACGGACGCGCCATGGTCGCCGCCCATGGCGTCGATGGCAATGCGGACCTTATCGACCATGGAACAGCCCTGACTGCGCCAGTGCCGGCAATCCGGCTGGAAGGATTCCTCTCACCGCGGCGACCATAACGGCTCGGGCGGCGGGCACAAGCCGCTTATCCTACAGTGTTATGACGCTACCGCGTGGAGATCAGGACGCCGAGCCGCCCGAATTTTTCTTCAAAGCGGCCAGTGCGGCGAAGGGACGATCCGGGTCGGCATCGGGCTTTTGCGCCACGAATTCCGCACCCGCTTTGCGCGGATAAGGATCGACCCCGAGCATCAGGAACTCGATCGCCACGGCACCAAGATCGACCGAGCCACGGACGAGCGGCTCGGGCGGCTCCTTTTCATCCGCTGCGTAGCCAATGTTCTGTGCCTCCCCACTCGCGTCTTGAGCGCCCCGCGGAACAGCCGGTGAAAACAGCAGGCTGAGATCCTCGGATACGGGGCAGTCGATCGGCTCGAGGGTGACGACGCAAGTCTGGCCGACGATGGCCTCGATCCTGCCACCGACATGTACGCCCCTGCCGCGCCGGGCGAGGTCGAAGGACGCCTTGAATGCCGGCAGGCTGCGCAATCCCGCGGCCCGCGCAAGCGCGACGCGCACCGCTTCCGGCGCTTCAAGTTTCAGATGAAGACCGGCCTCCGGAATGGCCTCCACGGCGATCGGAACCCGCCAAATGTCTGTCGCTTTATCCATCACGTCAATCTCTTGCCTTAACATGCTCAACCTAGGGCGGAACGTCGGCAGGATCCGGCAGGACGATGCACCCGGACATCAGTTCAGCCGACGCCGAACGGTCCATCGCTTGAGCCACCCGACGGATATAGGTCGCGAGCCGCGCCACCGCAGCCGGGTCCGCCGGTGAACCGCCGTAGATGTTGCGGCTTAGCGCCTCGACGAGCGCGGCATCCCCTGTACTTTGCAAGGCGGTTTTATAGACCTGCGCGCGTCCGTAAAAGGCCTCCCCGACCCGCTTCATGTGCTTCGGCACCGCGAGATCGCCGATGCCCATCTCCCGCAGATTATCGTCCATGTCGGTACAGAAACGGTCGAATAGGCCCTGGCCGAAGGCCTTGCCCTCCTCCTCGCGCATCAGGCGCTCGACGACGAACACGAGATGCAGCAGAAGGAGGTCGAAACGACCGCCGATGGTATCGGCAACACCAAATTCGCGGTAGAAGACCGGACTTCGCGCCTGCGCCACGATCGTGCCATACAGGGTGGAAATGGTGTCGGGCTGCCGGTTTCGGCGCAACAGGGGGAACATCATCGATCTGCCGGTTCGACGCGGACATCGCGCTTCCGCGCGGTTACGTCATGAGGCAGTCCGATGCAAGGGTGTAACGTGAGGGTGCCGGGTTTGGTTTTCAGGACAATTCGATACCGGAGGAGCGCGCTAATCGCCTTGGCGCTGGCCGGGGCGACGGCGCTTGCCGGCTGCGGCGACACCGGCATGACCGAGACCTTGCAGCGCGGCTATGTGCTTCCCATCGGGGCGCTCGAACAGATCCCGATCGGCGCCAGTCAGGAACAGGTGCTGATCGTGCTCGGCACGCCCTCGACGGTTGCCACCGTCAATGGCGAGGTGTTCTATTACATCTCGCAGAAATCGCAGCGCAACGCCGCCTTCATGCCCTACCGCGTGATCGATCAGCGCGTCGTCGCGGTCTACTTCGACAAAGACCGCAAGGTCGTCCGACTGGCCAATTACGGGATCAAGGACGGCAAGGTGTTCGACTTCCAGTCCGGGCAGACCGAGACCGGCGGCAAGAACCTCAATTATCTGCGCGGCATCTTCCGCGAGCTCAGTCCGGGCGCGCTCTTCGGCCACTGAGCGGCGTAGCCTCATTCGCCAACGCAGCAGAAAGGGCCCGCTTGCGCGGGCCCTTTCGTTTTTCGGCGTCTACGTATCGCTTAGTGCGCGAGCACGGCGAGCAACAGCAGCGCGACGATATTGGTAATCTTGATCATCGGGTTCACCGCCGGACCCGCCGTGTCCTTGTAGGGATCGCCGACGGTGTCGCCGGTCACGGCCGCCTTATGGGCGTCCGAGCCCTTGCCGCCGTAATGACCGTCTTCGATGTACTTCTTCGCATTGTCCCAGGCACCGCCGCCCGAAGTCATCGAGATGGCGACGAACAGGCCGTTGACGATGACGCCGAGCAGCATGGCGCCGAGGGCCGAGAAGCCCGCCGACTTGCCGGCGGCGCCGCCACCGGCGATCGCATAAATCACGAAGTACCAGACGATCGGCGACAGCACTGGCAACAAGGACGGGATGATCATTTCCTTGATCGCCGCCTTGGTGAGGATGTCGACCGCGCGGGCATAATTGGGCTTCGAGGTGCCCTTCATGATGCCGGGGTCTTCGCGGAACTGCTTGCGTACTTCCTCGACGATCGAACCGGCGGCGCGGCCGACGGCGGTCATGCCCATGGCCGCAAACAGGTAGGGCAGCAGGCCGCCGAACAGCAGGCCGACAACCACGTAGGGATTGTTCAGAGAGAAGTCGAGCGTGATGCCCTGGAAGTACGGGTGACCGGCAGCGTCCTTGATGAAGAACTGCAGATCCTGGTTATAGGCGGCGAACAGAACCAACGCGCCGAGGCCGGCCGAACCGATGGCATAGCCCTTGGTAATCGCCTTGGTGGTGTTGCCGACGGCGTCGAGCGCGTCGGTCGACTTGCGCACTTCCTTCGGCAGGCCGGCCATCTCGGCAATGCCGCCGGCATTGTCGGTGACCGGGCCAAAGGCGTCGAGCGCAACGATCATGCCCGCCAGCGCCAGCATGGTCGTCACCGCAATGGCGATACCGAACAGACCGGCGAGGTTGTAGGTGATCAGGATGCCGGCGATGATGACGATCGCGGGGAGCGCGGTCGATTCCATCGAGATGGCGAGGCCCTGGATCACGTTGGTGCCGTGACCGGTGACGGACGCAGCCGCGATCGACTTCACCGGGCGATAATCGGTGCCGGTGTAGTACTCGGTGATCCAGATGATCAGGCCGGTCACGGCCAGGCCGACGACGCCGCACATGTAAAGCGTCAGGCCGGTGTAGTGCTTGCCTTCGCTCGTCAGCGCGGTGGCGAAGCCCTGCGGCAGGGCCAAGGCGATGACGCCGGCAATGCCGATTAGCGACAGGATGCCGGTGACGATCAGGCCCTTGTAGAGCGCGCCCATGATCGACTGCGAGGCCGGCAGCTTGACGAAGAACGTGCCGACGATCGAGGTGATAATGCAGATGCCGCCGATGGCGAGCGGCAGGATCATCATCGGCGTCAGCAGCGGCGTGCCTTTGAAGAAGATCGCGGCCAGCACCATGGTCGCGACAGCGGTCACGACGTAGGTCTCAAACAGGTCCGCCGCCATGCCGGCGCAGTCGCCGACATTGTCGCCCACGTTGTCGGCGATGGTCGCCGGATTGCGCGGATCGTCCTCCGGAATGCCGGCTTCGACCTTGCCGACGAGGTCGCCGCCGACGTCAGCACCCTTGGTGAAGATGCCGCCGCCGAGACGGGCGAAGATCGAGATCAGCGAGGCGCCGAAGCCGAGCGCGACGATCGCGTCGATGACAGTGCGGTCGTTCGGCGCAAGATGGCGCACGCCGGTGAGGAAGCCGAAATAGACGGTGACGCCGAGCAGCGCGAGACCGGCGACGAGCATGCCGGTGATGGCGCCTGCCTTGAAGGCGATGTCGAGACCGCCGGCCAGCGACTTGGTCGCGGCCTGCGCGGTGCGGACATTGGCGCGCACCGACACGTTCATGCCGATAAAGCCGGCGACGCCGGACAGGATCGCGCCGACGGCGAAGCCGGCCGCGACCAGCCAGCCGAGCGCGAAGCCGATGATCACGAGGATCACCACCCCGACGATAGCGATGGTCGTGTACTGGCGCTTGAGGTAGGCCTGCGCGCCTTCGCGCACGGCGGCGGAAATTTCCTGCATGCGGGGCGAGCCGGCATCGGCGCTGAGCACCGACTGGACCGCCCAGATGCCGTAAACGATGGCGAGCACGCCACAGCCTACGATCAACCACAAAGTCGTCATGGTGGGTCAAGACCTCGAAATTTTTGGCTGGCGGGGAACCACGCCCCCGCCGTGCGCCAGGGACGTCGAGGATGGCCGCTTTTCAAGGGCGCTTCACCCCGACCGGAAGCGGGCGGATATAGCCAAAAACGCGCCGCCGATGCAACGCGGAATCCTTGCCGCCGGAAGGGTTTCGGGACC
>DATCFB010000303.1:0-11308 GCA_036509755.1 Pseudolabrys sp.
TGAACTTTATCGTCGCTGCTTATCTCATCGTCACCGGCCTGATCGGCCTCGGCATCCTGCACTAAGCTCATCCCAGAGGGCTTGCGCGGCCCGGTTCCGCGGTGCTTCTAGATGCAGCACAGCCCTCCAACACATTTCGAGTCATGGCCAAACGAAAAACCTCGCGCCTGGCGTCCAAGTCGAAAAGCACGGCCTCCCGCAAGGCGGGCAACAAGGTCGCGCCGAAGACCGTGAAGTCCGCGGCCAAGAAGTCGGCGAAAAAGACAGTCAAGAAAAGCTCGGCGCGAAAGACCGCAATGCTGGTCGGCGGCGGCCTCGCTGGCGTCGTGGCAGGCACGCTGGCGCGCTCGGCACTGCGTTCGGCAGCGCGCTCGATCGCCAAAAAGGTCACGAAGTCTCTTCCTAGACCCGCGGGCACCGCCGGGGAGCCGCAAAAAGGCAAATGGGTCTACTCGTTCGGCGACGGGCGCGCCGAGGGCAAGTCCAACATGCGCGACCTGCTCGGCGGCAAGGGCGCGGGCCTCGCCGAGATGGCCAATCTCGGCCTGCCGGTGCCGCCCGGCTTCACCATCACCACCGAGGTCTGCACCTACTATTACGCCCACGACAAACAATATCCGAAAGACCTCGAAGGGCAGGTCGAGAAGGCACTCGCCCAGGTCGGCAAGATCACCGGCAGGGTGTTCGGCGATCGATCGAACCCGCTGCTCGTCTCCGTGCGCTCGGGCGCTCGCGCCTCGATGCCGGGCATGATGGACACGGTGCTCAATCTCGGCCTCAACGACGAGACGGTCGAGGCCATAGCCAAGAAGTCCGGCGACCGCCGCTTCGCCTATGACAGCTATCGCCGCTTCATCACCATGTATTCCGACGTCGTGCTCGGCGTCGGGCACGAGCATTTCGAGGAGCTGCTCGACCACCACAAGGAACGCCAGGGCTATTCGCTCGACACCGACCTCACCGCCGACGACTGGGCGGAGCTGATCGTGCGCTACAAGAAGCGCGTGCATGACGAGCTCGACCAGCCGTTCCCGCAGGATCCGCAGCAGCAGCTCTGGGGCGCCATTGGCGCCGTGTTCTCATCGTGGATGAACCAGCGCGCCAACACCTACCGCAGGCTCCACAACATTCCCGAAAGCTGGGGCACCGCGGTGAACGTGCAGGCGATGGTGTTCGGCAATATGGGTGACACGTCGGCGACCGGCGTCGCTTTCACCCGCAATCCCTCGACTGGCGAGAAGAAGCTCTACGGCGAATTTCTGATCAACGCGCAGGGTGAGGACGTCGTCGCCGGCATCCGCACCCCGCAGGAAATTTCGGAAGACGCGCGCCAGGAATCGGGCTCGGAAAAGCCTTCAATGGAGAAGGCGTTGCCGAAGGCCTATGCCGAGCTCACGCGCATCTACAACACCCTCGAGAAGCACTACCGCGACATGCAGGACCTCGAGTTCACGGTCGAGCAGGGCAAGCTGTGGATGCTGCAAACCCGCTCCGGCAAGCGCACGGCGAAGGCCTCGCTGCGCATCGCGGTCGAGCTCGCCAATGAAGGCCTGATTTCGCGCGACGAGGCGGTGCTGCGCGTCGATCCGTTGAGCCTCGATCAGCTCCTGCATCCGACCATCGATCCGCGCGCGCACCGGCACGTCATCGCGACCGGCCTGCCGGCCTCGCCCGGGGCTGCTTCCGGCGAGATCGTGTTCTCGTCCGACGAAGCCGAGGAGATGAAGGCCGACGGCAAGAAGGTCATCCTCGTGCGCGTCGAGACCTCGCCCGAGGATATCCACGGCATGCACGCGGCCGAGGGCATTCTCACAACGCGCGGCGGCATGACCTCGCACGCGGCCGTCGTCGCGCGCGGCATGGGCAAGCCCTGCGTCTCCGGCGCCGGCTCGCTGCGCGTCGACTATAGTGGACAGACGCTCACCGCGAGCGGCCAGACCTTCAACAAAGGCGATTTCATCACGGTCGACGGTTCGACCGGACAGGTGCTCGCGGGCAAGGTCGACATGATCGAGCCGCAGCTCTCCGGCGAGTTCTCGACCTTGATCGGCTGGGCCGACAAGGTGCGCAAGTTAGGGGTGCGCGCCAATGCCGACACGCCGGCCGACGCCAAGGCGGCCATGCGTTTCGGCGCCGAGGGCATCGGGCTCTGCCGCACCGAGCATATGTTCTTCGACGAGGGGCGCATCCAGGCGGTGCGCGAGATGATCCTGGCCGACGACGAGAGCGCGCGCCGCAACGCACTCGCCAAGCTGTTGCCGATGCAGCGCGCCGACTTCGTCGAGCTGTTCGAGATCATGCGCGGCCGGCCTGTGACGATCCGCCTGCTCGACCCGCCGCTGCACGAATTCCTGCCGCACGGCGCGGCGGAGATCGCCGAGGTGGCGAAAGCCATGGGCACCGATCCGAAAAAGCTGGAGCAGCGCGCCAAGGAGCTTGCCGAGTTCAATCCGATGCTCGGCTTCCGCGGCTGCCGCATCGCCATCGCCTATCCGGAGGTAGCCGAGATGCAGGCGCGCGCCATCTTCGAGGCCGCGGTCGAGGCGGCACGGCGCACCGGCGAGCCGGTGGTGCCGGAGGTAATGGTGCCGCTGATCGCCACCAAAGCCGAGTTCGACCTGGTCAAGGCGCGGATCGACGCCATGGCCGAGGCGGTCGAGCAGGAGCAGAACGTGACGCTCGAATATGACGTCGGCACCATGATCGAGCTGCCGCGCGCGGCGCTGATGGCCGACGAAATCGCCGAGACGGCGGAGTTCTTCTCCTTCGGCACCAACGATCTGACGCAGACGACGTTCGGCATTTCGCGCGACGACGCAGCGAGCTTCCTCGGCATCTATACGGCGCGCGGCATCCTGCCGTCAGATCCTTTCGTGTCGATCGATCAGCAGGGCGTCGGTGAACTGGTGAGGATCGGAGTCGAGCGCGGCCGCAAGGTCAGGCCGAAGCTCAAGGTCGGCATCTGCGGCGAGCACGGCGGCGACCCCGCTTCGGTCGCTTTCTGCCATGAGACGAAGCTCGATTACGTCTCGTGCTCGCCGTTCCGCGTGCCGATCGCGCGGCTCTCCGCGGCGCAAGCGGCGCTCGGCAAGACCGCGGCAAGCCAGGCGTAGCGGTTGTCATGGCCGGGCCTGTCCCGGCCATCCCGCTTGCGATGGCACTGTGCTCTCGTGATCGGGGTCACCGGGACAAGCCCGGTGACGACAAAGAGAGGCTACACCGCCACCTGGGCGAGGAAGTTCTCGACCTCGAGCCTCAGGTCGCCGACCGCCGTTTCGACCGTCTGCGAAGCATCGCGCACGACCTCGGCCGAGGCGCGCGTCTCGGTTGCCGCATGCGCGACCTCGCCGAGCACGCCGACGACCTGGCTCGTGCCCTGCGCGGCGCTGGTGACGTTGTGCGAAATTTCGCCGGTCGCCGCGTTCTGCTCTTCGACCGCGGCGGCAAGCGCCACCGTGTTGCGATTGATCTCCTGCATGCGCACCGCGATGTGGCGGATCGCCTCGACCGCGCTCGCGGTCGAGTTCTGCACGGCAAGGATGTGACTGGCGATGTCTTCGGTCGCCTTGCTGGTTTGCACCGCGAGCGATTTTACTTCCGAGGCGACGACCGCAAAGCCGCGGCCGGCTTCGCCCGCGCGCGCCGCCTCGATGGTGGCGTTGAGCGCGAGCAGATTGGTCTGGCCGGCGATGTCGCGGATGAGCTTGACCACGTCGCCGATCTTCTGCGCGCCGGTCGCGAGCCCGGCGATCTCGCCGTCGGTCTGGCGCGCTTCCTCGGTCGCGTGCGCGACGATGTTGCCGGTCTGCGCGAGTTGCCGGCTGATCTCGGCGATCGAATGCGACAATTCGTCGGTCGCGGCAGCGGCGGAATCGACGTTGGCGGAGGCGGCATTGAAGGCTTGCACGGCGCTGTCGGCACGCGTCGTGGTCTGCTCCGAAAAACCGAACAGCGAGTTCGCCGTAGCCCGCATCGCGGCCGCACCGGTGCCGACGCTGCCGAGCAGGCGCTCGGCGATCGGGCGAAAGCTGGCGATCGCGGCGTCGACAGCGCCGCGGCGCTGCTGCTGCTCGCGACTGGCGGCGCGCTCTTCTTCGGCGCGGCGACGCTCGGTGACGTCCTCATGCGTCGACACCCAGCCGCCGCCGGGCAGGGGCTCGTTCTTGGCGAGGACGGTGCGGCCATCGCTCGCCTGGACGTAATGCGGGGCGCTGGTGCCGTTCTTCATGCTGTCGATGATGCGCTGGCAATACGCGTCGATGTCATCGACGAAAAGCCCGGTGTTCTTGCGGTGCTCGATGAGCCGACGCAGCGTGCAGCCCGGCTTCACGACGTCAGGCGACAGCTTGTACATTTCGAGGTATCGGCGGTTCAGCAGCACGATGCGCCCTTGCGCATCGAACATGTTGAGGCCCTGCGACATGTTATCGATGGCGTTGAGCAACCGACGGTTCTGCTCGCGGACATGGCGGTACCACATCACGCCGAGGAACAGCGCGGTCACGCCGAAGCCGGCCGAGAGCAGCACCCAGCCCGGAATTCCACCCGCCAATGTTGTCGTTACCATGCCGGCCTGCCGCGAAAGCTTGGCGCAATCTTGCGGCCGACCGCTTGCGATACGGTTAACTAATGTCAAGGAATGCGGCGCGGGGTCACAGCTTAACGGCTTCGCAAGGTTAATTGCGTCATAACCAAAGCCGTCGAGTGCCGCAGTTCGCGGCATTTTCATGCGTGTTGCGGTGTGGCGTGAGCGGACGCGGAACAGGATCGCGAAGGCGCCCTCGGCGAGGGCCGGTACGCATCGCGGTGACCGCGCTGCTGATGGTGCTCGTGCCCACGACGATCGCCTACCAGGATCTCGGCGCGCTGCTCGTGCACCAGCCCGGCGTGTCCCAGCGCTGGCGCGAGCATCTCATCGCCTCGCCCTTCGGCACCATCCACGCCGCGACCTTCAGCATGCCGCGGCCGCTCGGCACCCGCATTCCCCACCCGCCGCTTTACGCGCTGGCCAATTTCGACCCGCTCGACGTCACCGGCGCGATCGGCGCCGAGACGCTCGGCGACGGCAGCGAGCCGCTGCGGTTCCCCTCGGTGAACCGCTTGGCCAAGCGCGACGCGCTCGTCGCGCGCAAGCGCCCGCCATTGCCGCCCATGCCGCGCATGGTGGCGATCGCGCCGGTGCCGCAGGCCACGCTCGACGCCACGCTGCGCAAGGACGATGGCGAAAGCCGCTTCGATCCATATTCGCAGTACGACTTTTCGTCGTCTGAGGACGAGAGCGCCGACATCGATGGCTCGGCGCGCGTCTTCTTCGGCGCTAGGCCGCTCGCGCCAACGGAAGCGATTGCGCCCTGGGCGCCCGGCGAGGCGCCGGTCGTCGCTCGCGGTCCCGACATCAAGCTGGCGGCGCTGTCGCCACCGGGTGTGCTGGAGAAGGAAGGCCATAGCATCGCCGTCAAGGGCGTTGTCACAGGCGAGGAGGCGCGGCCGACATCGCCCGCGCAACGTTTGAAGCTATCCGGCACATCGCGCACGAAAGCCGAGAAGTGTCTCGCCGACGCGGTCTATTTCGAATCGCGCGACGAGCCGGTGCGCGCGCAGATCGCGGTGGCGCAAGTGGTGCTCAACCGCGTCTTCTCGCCGTTCTATCCGAAGAGGGTCTGCGACGTCGTCTATCAGAACGCCAACCGCCATCTCGCCTGTCAATTCACCTTCGCATGCGACGGTAAGCCCGACCGTGTCACCGAGCCGGACGCCTGGGCGCGCGCCAGGCACATCGCCCGCGACATGCTCGACGGCAAATTGTGGATGCCGGACGTGGCAAAGTCGACGCACTACCACGACTCCTGGGCGCATCCGAACTGGGTCAGAGAGATGCGGCGGATGGACCGTCTCGGTGGCCTCATCTTCTATCGGCCGCGCAACTGGGGCGACGGCTCCGACGAGCCGCATTGGGGCGACGCCAGGACGACGGCTCGCGAAGCCGAAATTCTCAATAAGATGTAAGACTTGAGCGCACTCGTCAGGCTCAATCGGTTCCTGAAGACATACGTTTGCTACATCGATTCGATCACGAATATTCGCTTGGTTGATGGTTCGTGGCGCGGGTAAAGTCCGCCTCCCTCGTCGCAGCACATGCGACGCTGCGCACATTCAAGCGGGCGATCACCATGACGGTTCAATCGGTCACAAGCGGCATCAAGACAGGCTGGCGGACGCCGGCGGTCGTGCTTGTGGTTGGCTGCATTATCGCCATGGTCAGCTTCGGGCCGCGTTCTGCGCTCGGCTTCTTTCTCACGCCGATGTCGCAGGAATTCCACTGGGGCCGCGACGTGTTCTCCATGTCGCTCGCCATCCAGAACCTGTTGTGGGGCGTGGGTCAGCCTTTTGCCGGCGGCCTCGCCGACCGCTACGGCGCGAACCGCGTGCTCATCACCGGTACGCTGCTCTATGCCGCCGGCCTCGCGCTGATGGCGCATTCCACGAACGGCGCGTCGCTCGATCTCTCGGCCGGACTGCTGATCGGCTTCGGCCTGTCCGGCTCGTCCTTCACGATCGTGCTCGGCGCTTTCGGCCGCCTGCTGCCGCCCGAATGGCGCTCGATCGCCTTCGGCGCCGGCACGGCCGCCGGATCGTTCGGGCAATTTCTCTATTCGCCGATCGCTGTCGCGCTGATCGACAAGTTCGGCTGGAAGGGCGCGCTCATCGTCTTCGCCGCGGTGACCTTGATCATCGTGCCGCTGGCGATCGCATTGGCGACCCCGCGCGCCGCCGCGCCGGTCGCCGCGCCCGCGCCGTCGCAATCGTTCCGGCAGGCGATCGGGGAGGCCTTTGCGCACCGCAGTTACGTGCTGCTGGTGCTCGGTTTCTTCACCTGCGGCTTCCAACTTGCCTTCACGACCGTGCACCTGCCGTCCTATCTCGTTGACCGCGGACTCTCGGCCGAAGTCGGCGGCTGGACACTGGCGATCATCGGTCTGTTCAACATCATCGGTTCGCTGACGTCCGGCTATCTCGGCGCGCGCATGCCGAAGCGCTACATCCTCTCGGGCATCTATTTCGCGCGCGCGGCCTCGATCCTGATCTTCATCACGCTGCCGCCGAGCACCGTGACGACGCTCGTGTTCGGCGCGGTCACCGGCTTGCTGTGGTTATCGACCGTGCCGCCGACGTCGGGACTCGTCGCAACGATGTTCGGCACGCGATGGCTGGCGATGCTGTTCGGCTTTGCCTTCTTCAGTCACCAGGTCGGCGGCTTCCTCGGCGTCTGGCTCGGCGGCATCGTTTACGATTATGTCGGCTCGTACAATCCGGTCTGGTATCTGTCGATCTTCTTCGGCGTAATGTCGGCGATCATCAACCTGCCGATCAATGAAGAGCCGGTCGTCCGGGTCGCCGCCGCGGTGGCCTGACCCGGCGCGCTTGCGCGGGGTGCCCGCCCGCGCCATGAATGCCCGAAAGGGCATTCAACCGAAACGAGGCGCGCGTGGGTACGTTCAAGGCGATCGTGATCGAGAAGACGGACGGCGGCACCAAATCGTCGCTGACCGATTTCGATGAAGCCAACCTGATGGACGGCGACGTCACCGTCCGCGTCGAATACTCCACCCTCAATTACAAGGATGGCCTGGCGGTCACCGGCAAGGCGCCGGTGGTGCGCCGCTTTCCGATGATCGCCGGCATCGATGCCGCCGGTACGGTCGAGGCGTCCTCGCATCCCGCCTGGAAGCCGGGCGACAAGGTCGTGCTCAACGGCTGGGGCTGCGGCGAGACGCATCTCGGCGGCTATGCCGGCAAGACGCGCGTGAAGGGCGACTGGCTGGTGCCCTTGCCGCCGACGATGAGCACGCGTGACGCGATGGCGATCGGCACCGCCGGCTATACCGCCATGCTCGCTGTAATGGCGCTCGAGCAACACGGCCTGACGCCGGACCGTGGGCCGGTCGCGGTCACCGGCGCGGCCGGCGGCGTTGGCTCGGTCGCGGTCGCGATCCTCGCCCAACGCGGCTTCACCGTTCATGCCGTGACAGGCCGTCCGCAGGAGGCCGATTATCTCAAGGGGCTGGGCGCCGCCGAGATCGTCGAGCGCAAAGAGCTCGCCGGGGCCGCCAAGCCGCTCGCCAAGGAGCGCTGGGCAGGGGCGGTCGACGCGGTCGGCTCGACGACCCTCGCCAACCTCCTGTCCATGACCCGCTACGGCGGCGCGGTGGCCGCATGCGGCCTTGCCGGGGGCATGGACCTGCCGACCTCGGTCGCGCCGTTCATTTTGCGCGGGGTGTGTCTTTACGGCATCGACTCCGTGATGTGCCCGTTGGAGCGGCGAAAAACAGCGTGGAAAAGACTGGCAACCGACCTCGACCGCCAAAAACTCGCCTCGATAACCCGCGAAATCGGGCTTTCCGAGGTGCCCACGGCCGCCGCTGACATCCTGAACGGACAGGTCAGGGGCCGGATCGTGGTCAAGATCGGGTAAACATGTTCAGGATTTGGCGACGATCCACCGGCATAATCCACTAGGCTCGATTTACGGGCCACAGTTTGTGCCGGTGGCGTTGGTTCGGAGTGTTGAGATGTTGCGTGGGGTAGCGTTCCTTGTCGGCCTCGTGGCCGCCGTTCCGGCTTTCGCCGGAGAGATGACCGCCGAGGAAGCGCGCCGCTTCGTCATCGGCAAGATGTTCAATTACACCTGCTTCGAAGGCACGCGCGGCCAGGGCCGCGTCTATGCCGACGGCTCGGTCGTCGGCTCCATCCAGTTCCAGGGCTCAGGCGCCGTGCGCTACGCGCATCTGCCGGCAGGCACGCTGCGGGTGAAGGGCGAGTCGGTGTGCGCGACCTTGCGCGGCCTGCCGATCGAGCCGTGCTTTAATCTCGAGAAGACGAGCGACGTCAGCTTCCGCGGCTCGGTGTCCGGTCTCGGTTTCGCCGCCTGCGAGTTCACGCGGCATCAGGCGCGCGCCTCACTCGCGCATGCGGAGCACGAGGCGCAAGGACATCATCCGGCCGGCCAGCCGCTGGGGCTGAGGCCCTCGATCACGGCCGAGAACAAGTAAGGCGTTCGCATCCCTTCACATCCCGCGCGGTTCGATCTCTTGATGTTCCGAGCAGTGTGAGCAGGTGGTCCAGTATAAACGTACAGGCCGCTTGGTATTTACGTTTCTTGTCCGTGTGGGGCCCGGCGCTTAAGTTGTCGCCAAGATCGTCCCGTGGACACCCGCAATTTCCACACTCGAAGTTCCAAGACGGCGCGACCCGGCGAGACAGGAGCGAAACGACGGACAAGGATCGGATCAAGGGCGCCGGCCAGTAAATCAAGGGCTCAGTGAAGGAAGCAATCGGCAAGATCACCGGCAACAAGCGAACCGAGGCCGAAGGCGCGGCCGAAAAAACCGCAGGCAAGGTCCAAAGCGGCGCGGGCAAGAGCAAGGACACGATCCGCGACACTTTCAAGAAGTAACATAGCCTGGGCCGCCTTTTGGCGGCGCCTCACCCTGCCTTGGACAGCGATAGGAACGAGAACGGTTCCCCCGAAAGCAGACGACAATGACGGACTACAGCAGTGCGCGCTCTGGCGCGGTCGCAGCGAGCGAGACAGGCAGCCTCATTGCTGCGAGCAAGGTCGAAAGAACCAAGGTCTATAATCGTCAGGGCAAGTCGCTCGACTCCATTTATGACGTTATGATCGACAAGCGCTCAGGCCAAGTCGCCTATGCGGTTATGTCATTCGGCGGCTTCCTTGGGATGGGCGAAAGTTATCATCTCGTTGCCTTGGGACGTGCTTGACCACGACGAACGGCAGGGCGGTTACGTCGTCGATCTCGATAAAGAGCGGCTGCAAAACGCTCCGCATTATGGAGCGACTGAGACGCCAGATTGGTCGAGCCGCGACTGGCCGTCGGAATCGATGATTACTACGGTGTTCCGCCGCGCGATCTATGACGATCGAACAGCAGCTCGCTGGGTCAGGCGGGGCATGGCCAGACGGCGGATGCCGCTGCTGCGCCGTCCAGCATGTGCCCCCATAACACGTCTGGACTCGCGGGGAGGGGGGCAATATTGCTGGATTCCGAAGGTTAAGTGTTGAAGGGGCGTAATGGCAGCATCCGCACATCAACTCAGGCCCAAGGACCTGACTCCGGCCGAAGAGGCTCAGCGCCTGGCGGCGGTGCGCCGCTACGATATATTGGATACGCCGCCGGACGGTTCATTCGATCGCATCACGGCAATTGCGGCTAGGCAATTTTCGGTGCCGATTTCGATCATCAGCCTCGTCGATCACGATCGCATATGGTTCAAGTCGCATCACGGGCTCGATGTTGAACAGATTGACCGTGGGCCGGGTCTTTGTGCGTCGGCCATCCTTCAGATTGATCCGTGGGTTCTAACCGACGCCAAGAACGATCCACGCTCACTCGCCAATCCGCTCGTTGCGGGTGATTTTGGGCTGCGCTTTTATGTCGGTGTACCTTTGCGAACGCACGACGGGTTCAATCTAGGAACACTTTGCGTCATCGATCGGGAGCCTCGCCCGGTCACCGACGACCAGATCGCACATCTCAAGGACTTGGCCTCCGTGGTCATGGACCAGATGGAGCTTCGCCTATCTGCTCGCCAGGCTATTGGCGACCTGGCGCAAGCGGTTGGCCAAAAGGACGCCGCACTGCGGCGCTCTGATCTGCTGACAAAGGAAATTGAACATAGGGTGATGAACGGCCTGCAACTGGTCGCGGGAATGCTCAACATGCAAGCCCGGACGTCCGATCGATCGGACACTGCCGAACAACTCCGGATCGCCGCCAATCGCGTAGGAGCCATCGCTCAGGCTCATCGCCACATCTATTTGAGCGACAATGCGGAATCTGTCGATTGCAAAGTATACCTACAGCGCTTGTGCCGTGACCTTTCCGCAATGCTGAGGTTGGCCAAAGGCGCGCAACTTACGCTCGAGGGCATTGAGGTGCAAATGCCGATCGAGCAGATTGTTTCCATCGGATTGATTGTGAGCGAACTGGTCATCAATGCCGCGAAGTACGGCGCTGGTGACATCAAGGTCGCACTGGAGCGCTCCGGTCCGAGCGATTATGCCCTTTCTGTCTCAGACAACGGCGCAGGGCTACCCACCGCGTTCGATCCGGCGGCAAGCTCCGGCCTCGGCATGAAGGTTGTCAACAGCTTGGTGGAGAAGCTCCGCGGGCGATTGGTCTTCGGCAGCGCAGACGACTCCGGTGGCGCCAAGTTTACTGTTATTTTCCCAGCCCAAATGGAATCCCAATCATAAGACGGCGCCGGCCTCAGGCCGGCGTTTTCGTTT
>DATCFB010000304.1:0-2826 GCA_036509755.1 Pseudolabrys sp.
GCCGAGACGATCAGGCTCGCCAGCCGGCCGAACGGCGGATAGCCCGTGCGCTCGCGCTGCTCGATCTCGTTCAGATAGAACGCCTCGCGGTCGCCCTTGATCAGCGCGCGCATCACCGGATGCTCCGGCTGGTGCGTCTGCAAGTAGCCGACGCCACGCCCCTGCTCGCGGCCGGCGCGGCCGGTCACCTGATGCAACAATTGAAAGGTGCGCTCGGCGGCGCGCGGATCGCCATTGCCGAGGCCGAGATCGGCGTCGACGACGCCGACAAGATTCAATTTCGGAAAATGATGTCCCTTGGCGACGAGCTGCGTGCCGATGACCAAATCGAAACGGCCTTCCGCGACGTCGTCGAGCTCGGCGCGCAGACGCTCGATCGATTCGACGAGATCGCTCGACAAAACGAGAATACGCGCGCCGGGAAACAGCTCGGACGCTTCCTGATGCAGTCTTTCGACGCCGGGACCGACAGCGGCGAAACTGTCGGTCGCGTGGCACTTGGGACATTCGGTCGGCGGCGGCACCGCATAGCCGCAATGATGGCAGACAAGCCGCCTCTTGAAGCGGTGATCGACCAGCCATGAATCGCAGTTCGGACATTGCAGGCGGAAGCCGCAGGCGCGGCACAAGGTCAGCGGCGCGAAGCCGCGGCGGTTGAGGAACAGCAGCGCCTGTTCGCGCTTCTCCAGCACCGTCTGCACCGCCTCGGCCAATTTCGGCGAGATGAAGCGGCCGCGCGGCGGCCCCTCGGTGCGCATATCGATCGGCTCGATCTGCGGCAGAGACGCGCCGCCGAACCGCTCCGGAAGATGGATTCGGCGATAGCGGCCGCGCCGCGCGTTGACTTCGGATTCGACCGAAGGCGTCGCCGAAGCGAGGATCACCGGAAATTTGGCGATCGAACCGCGCACGACCGCCATGTCGCGCGCATGATAATGCGCGCCGTCTTCCTGCTTGTAGGCCGGATCGTGCTCCTCATCGACGACGATCAGCCCGAGATCGGCGTAGGGCAGAAACAGCGCCGAGCGCGCGCCGACCACGACCGGCACTTCGTTCTTCGCCACCGCCTCCCAGGTGCGCGCCCGCCGGCGCGGCGGCAATTGCGAGTGCCACTCCGCAGGGCAGACGCCAAAGCGCTGCGCGAAACGGTCGAGGAACGCCGCAGTGAGCGCGATCTCCGGCATCAAGATGAGCGTCTGGTGCTTGCGCCGGATGTTTTCCGCCACCGCCTCGAAATAGACTTCGGTCTTGCCGGAGCCGGTGACGCCGTCGAGCAGCGACACGGTGTAGCCGCCCTGGTCGGTCGTGGTGCGCAGCGCATCGGCGGCGGCCAACTGCGCGAGGGAAAAATCCGGCTTGCGGAATTCCGGATCGGGCGCGCGCATCAATGGCTCGGGCGCCAGCACCACCGTCTCGAGCACGCCGTCGTCGATGAGGCCGTTGACGACGCCGGCCGAGACGCCGGCCTCCTGCGCGGCTTCGGCTTTCGAGCGCACAAAACCGTCGGCGAGCGCGGCAAGGACACGCTGTCGGGCCGGGGTCATGCGCTGTGGCCTGGGACCGGCAAGGCGCACGCCGACGCGCTCGCGCATCGGGCCAAGATCGCCCATGCGCAAGGCCATGCGCAGCACCATGCCGCGCGAGGCGAGTGTATAATTCGCAACCCAGTCGACGAAGCTGCGCAGCTCGGATTTAAGCGGCGGCACCTCCAGCTTGGCGTCGATGTCCTTCAGCCGATTGTGCAGGCGCGGGTTCGGATTTGGATTTTCTGCCCAAACCACGCCGCTGCACGTGCGCGCGCCGAGCGGCACGGCGACGACGTCGCCGGGCGCAAGCTCCATGTCCGCCGGCACCCGATAGGAATAGGCCTGATCGAGCGCCACCGGCACCAGGATATCGACGACACGCATCGGCATGGGAATGGTCTAGGCCGATTCCGCGCGCTTAAGGAAGGGTGAAGGAAGCAATGCCAGTCTGGCGCGCATGAATGCCTTCGCGACAGCCCCGGACGTTCAGGCCGAGATCGGACGCTGGCTGGCCTATCTCGGCGCCGAAAAGCGCATGTCGCCGAAGACGTGCGAGGCCTACCGGCGCGACGTGGCGCAGTTTCTCGGCTTCCTCACCGGCCATCTCGGCAAGCCGCCGACCCTGAAGGCGCTGGCGAAGCTCGCCCCCGCCGATGTCCGCGCCTTCCTTGCCGCGCGCCGCGCGCAAGGCGCCGGCAACCGCTCACTGATGCGCGGCCTCGCCGGCGCGCGCTCCTTCGCGCGTTTCCTCGAGCGCAACGGCAAAGGCAAGGTCGGGGCGCTGTCCGCCGTGCGCACGCCGAAGCTGCCGAAGAGTCTGCCGAAGCCGCTCACGGCTAGCGCCGCGCGCGCGGTCACCGACGCCGACCTGCGTGCGGGCGAAGCGCGCGAGCAATGGGTGCTGGCGCGCGACGCGGCAGTGCTGGCGCTGCTCTACGGCTGCGGGCTGCGCATCTCGGAAGCATTGTCGTTGAGACGTGTCGATTTCAACGGCGCGCCGGACGCGCTCACCGTCACCGGCAAGGGCAACAAGACGCGCATGGTGCCGCTCCTGCCGCAGGTGGCGCAGCTCGTCGCCACTTATGTCGCGCTTTGCCCCTATGACCTCGCGGCGGAGGCGCCGCTGTTCCTCGGCGCGCGCGGCGGACCGCTCTCGCCTCGCATCGTGCAACTCGCCATGGAGCGCCTGCGCGGCACGCTCGGTCTGGCCGATACGGCGACGCCGCACGCGCTGCGCCATTCCTTCGCCACGCATCTCCTGGCCGGCGGCGGCGACCTGCGCGCGATCCAGGAGTTGCTC
>DATCFB010000305.1:0-9332 GCA_036509755.1 Pseudolabrys sp.
ATCCCGAGCACGCTCAGCCACACAAGTGCGGCCCAAGCAAGCGGCCCGTCCAACTGTGCATTTGCCGACAGGAGAAGATTACCAAGGCCGTTGGTCGAGCCGACAAACTCACCGATGACGGCCCCGATGACGGCCAAGGTCACGGCCACCTTTGCCCCTGAGAAGATGAACGGCAGCGCTGCCGGAAACTGAACTTTCCAGAACGTCTGCCAACGTGAGGCGCGCAGCGACTGCGCCAGCTCCATCAGCCCCGGCGGCGTCGCCCGCAGACCCGTCGCGGTATCGACGACGATTGGAAAGAATGCGACGAGGAACGCGATGGCCAGCTTTGATTGCATACCAAGGCCGAACCAGACCAGGATGATCGGCGCAACCGCGACCTTCGGGACTGACTGGGTCGCAATCAAGATCGGGTAGAATGTCAAATTGAGCATGCGTGAATTCGCGACGCACACCGCCAACGGAATGCCGATAATGACCGCTAGCGCGAAGCCGTAAAGGCTCTCGAGCGCGGTCGGCAAAGTTTCGCGCAAGAGTAGATCGGATCGCTGCCAAGACGCCCGCAGAATGTCCATTGGGCTCGGCAGGACGATTTTACTGACATGCGCGAAATCGACATAACCCTCCCACACGATCACGATCAGCAAGAAACCCGCGAGCGGATATATTAAGCGGTACGCCGACTTGATCATCGCGTGATTCCCAAGGCGCGGCCCGCGCGGTATTCAAGCTCGGTGAATTCGGCGGAGTACCGGATTTCGGCGGTGCGCGGATATGGCAGCGGCACGCTAATATAGTCGGCGATGATCGCTGGCCGCTTAGAGAAGACGACTACGATATCGGACAGGTAGATAGCCTCGGCGATGCTGTGCGTCACGAACATGATGGTGGCGCTCGTCCTGGCGCGAATGTTGAGCAGGAGATCCTGCATCTCCATGCGCGTCAGTTCGTCGAGTGCGCCAAACGGCTCGTCCATCAGCAGTAGTTTGGGTTCATGCACCAGCGCCCGGCAGAGCGCGACGCGCTGCTGCATGCCGCCGGAGAGTTGAGCGGGATAGTGGCTTTCGAATCCTTCGAGGCCAACCAGCTTGAGGAGATCCCAGGCCCGCCGCGTGACACGCGCACCGGTGTCGTTGCGCAATTCCATCGGGAACAGCACGTTCTTGAGGACGGTCCGCCACGGCATCAGGTTCGGCTGCTGAAACGCCATGCCGAAATCGGGATGCGGCTGATCGACGTCGCGGCCGTTGATCTGAACGACGCCACTGCTGGCGCGGAGCAGACCGCCGACGATCTTGAGGAAGGTCGTCTTGCCGCAGCCGCTCGGGCCGAGCAGGCTCACGAGAGATCCGGCTTTCAGGTCGAATGAGATATTCTCGATCGCCACGAAGTTCGCGCGCGTGGGAAGCTGAAACTCCTGGCGAACGTCTTTGAAATGACCGAATTCCGGAGCGGCGTCTAATGGACGCCGCTCCGGCGGCTCATTCATCTGCTGCATTACTGGCGTGACGTCAGGGCTTGACTGGGGAGGCCGGCAAGAAGCCGGTGGCATAGAGATCCGCCGCAGCCGGCGGCTTAGCGCCGACGCCGACATATTTCACCATGAAGTCGAGGCTCGCCTTCATCTCAGCGGGATCGAACGAGCCAAGTCCGCTCTTCTCGACGGCCGGCGTGACGGCGAGGCCTTTGACGACTTCAATTTCGGCCACGCTCTTCGCCAGATCCAGGCTCGGCACGAACTTGATCTGGTCTTCCACGGCCTTCTTCGGGTTCTTCAGCGCGAATTGCCAGCCGCGCAGGCTCGCGTGCACGAAGCGCTTCACGATATCGCGATTCTTCGTTAGATAATCCTCGGTGGCGACGATGCCGTTCGAATATAGCGTCAGGCCGTGATCGGCGAGCAAGAATGTTCGGAGCTCCGCCCCCTTGGCCTTTGCAGCAGCCTCCAGGCCGGGCTTCGACATCACGAAGAATTCGATGGCGGGGACCTGCCCCGATATCAGTGCCGTCGCACGTGCCGGCGGCGTTACGTTCGAGATCGTAAGCTTTTTCGGATCGAGCCCATGCTGGGCCATGAATCCGGCGATCACCTTCGGCGTGAAGCTGCCGGCGCCGCTGCCGAGCGTGAGACCTTCGAGCTGCTTCGCTTGGGTGACGTTCGCGCCCGTGTTGAGGCTGAAGATCGCATAAGGCGCCTTCTCGTAGTTGACGGCGACCATTTTCACTTTCGCGCCGTTGGCGCGCGCGAGCACGAGGCTCGGAACATCGGTGAAGCCGATCTGTGCCGTCCCGGCCTCGATTGCCTGGATCGTCTGCGCGGTGCCCTGCGAGGGGATGATGGAAACGTCGAGCCCCTCTTCCTTGTAATAGCCCTCGGCGATAGCCGCGTACCACGGCGCATGGCGGCCCAGCGGAATGAAGTCGAGCGAGAACGTGATCTTGGTCAGCGGCTTGTCGTCTGCCGCAGCTTGCCGAGGCAGCGCCGACACTAAGGTCAAAGCAGAGAGTGCGGTTAATACCAGTCCGTTCAGGCGCGCCATCGCTCTTCTCCCTCCGGCTCCATGCCCCGCGGGCTGGGACGTGAGGCCCCTGCCCTGACGGCATCCTGCCACCCGCAGTCTCGAAGGGTCAACAGATTTTCGACAATCTGTTTGATTGCCGTTTCCGCCTGGGGTATCTCAGCAGGCGCACGAGCCGTCATCGCCCAGCGCCGCATCGGGAGTCGCAATGCCGTCTTCGCTCGCCACAACCAGCCCCTCCCAGACATTGAATGCGTCGGCTCTGTCGCAACTGCGCTCGGACATCATCACCTGCCGGCTGATGCCGAACGAAAGGCTGCGCGTCGAAGCCCTGCGCGAGCGCTACCGCATGGGAACGAGCCCGATCCGCGAAGCGCTGATGCGACTCGAGGCCGAAGGTTTAGTTGGGCTCGAGCAAAACAAAGGCTTCCGCGTCTCGGAAGTGTCGCACGCCAATCTGCTCGACCTGATGCGCACGCGCGTCGAGATCGAGACGATCGCGCTACGCTGGTCGCTGGAAAAAGGCGGCGTCGAGTGGGAAGCCAATCTGCTCAGCGCCTTCCATCGCCTGTCGCGGCAGACCAAGATCGATTCAGTCAATCCGGACGCCATCAGCGAGGGCTGGAGCAGCGAGCACGCCAACTTCCACGCGGCATTGGTCGCCGCTTGCAGCTCACCCACGATGATGGCGATCCGCGCGCGACTATTCGAACAGGCCGACCGCTACGTCGCCCTCTCGATTATGTCGAACGGACCGCTGCGCGACGACGTGACCGAGCACAAGCAACTGATGCGCGCCGCTCTCAATCGCGAGACCGAAAAGGCGATCGAGCTCAATCGCTTGCACATCACGCGGACCCTGGACAAGGTCGCCGCGTCGCTCGTCCCGCGCAAGGCCGCCGGTGAGGCTCGCGCCGTCGGCCGGAAGCGTAACCGATGAGCGAGCAGGACGGCATGGCACCGGGCTCTATTGCCGCAGGTGAACTGACCGGCTTCGTCGCCCGGCTGTTCGCCGCCGCCGGATTGTCCGATGCCGCCGCCGCCGAGGTCGCGAGCGGCCTCGTAGAAGCTGATCTCCAAGGCCTGTCATCGCACGGTGTGATGCTCGTCGAGATGTACATCGAACGCCTGCGCCAGCGCTCCGTGGCGCAGAACGAAAATGCCGTAATCGTTTCGGAGCGCAATGGCGCCGTCGTGCTCGACGCCGGACACGCGCTGGGACACCTCACCGGGCCCCAGTCGATGGCGATGGCCATCGAGAAGAGCCGTCAATTCGGCGCCGGCATCGTCTCAGTCCGGCACGGCTTTCATTTCGGCACAGCTGGCCGCTACGCACAGCAAGCAACGCGGGCCGGCTGCATCGGCATCGCCATGTGCAACACCCGCCCCTTGATGCCAGCGCCAGGCGGCGCCGAGCGAGTGGTTGGCAACAACCCGCTCGCAATCGCGCTGCCGGCCGCCGGCGACATTCCCGTTGTCCTCGATATGGCGACGAGTGAAGCGGCGATGGGCAAGATCCGCATGGCGGAGAAAGCCAATCAGACGATCCCAGCAAACTGGGCCGTGACGACGACGGGCGCAGCCACGACCAATCCGTCGGACGCGATCGCCGGGATGCTGTTGCCGGCCGGCGGCGCCAAGGGCTTCGGCCTGTCGTTCGTGATCGACCTCATGTGCGGATTGCTGTCGCAGGGCGCGACCGGCTCGCAGGTTCGTCCGCTTTATGGCGACTTCGCCATCCCCTACGACTGCTCACATCTTTTCATCGCCGTCGACGTGGCCCATTTTTGCGATACCGATTGGTTCCGTCAGCAAGTCACCGCCGCTGCAGCCCAAATCCGGGAGGGAAAGCGCGCGCCTGGCATCGAGCAACTGTTCACGCCGGGCGAGCCGGAATGGCGGCGACGGCAATGCGCGGACGGGCAAATCCGAATCGACCCCGCGGTCGTCGCCGCGCTGACCCGCTTGGCCGACGAGCTCGACGTGCCGGCCCACCTCCTCCAGGACACCACGAAGGAAAAGCCCCATGCCTAAGGTGCAAGTTAAAAGCCCCAAACTGCGCCAGCCAAATGGAGTATTCTCTCATGCCACCTCCATCGAGGCCACGGGCCGGTTCGTCTTCATCTCCGGCATGACCGCGCGTCGGCCCGACGGAAGCATCGCCGGCATCGGCGACATCACCGAACAGACGCGGCAAGTTTGCGAGAACGTGAAGGCCGCGGTCGAGGCCGCCGGTGGCACGCTCGACGATGTCTGCCGGGTCGACGTCTATGTACGCAACATGGAGCACTTCGAGGCGATCCATAAAGTGCGCGCGCAATATTTCAAGGAGCCGTTGCCCGCCTCTACCATGGTTGAGATCAACAAGATGACCTCGCCGGACTACCTGATCGAGATTAACGCAATCGCCGTCATGTCATAACGCAGGGCCGCTCTTATGGACGACAAATACGGGCTGACGACCGCGACTGATCGCGGCATCAAGCTGCGCGAGATCGGCGATCGGATTCTTCTGGAGAACGAGCTCATTCGCGTCTGGGAGGTCAAGCTTGAGACAGGCGAAACGCTCGGCTTTCACATCCATTACCACCCTTACCTAGTGCTTTCGCTCAGCGGCGGGGCCAACGAAATCGAGACGATCTCGGGCAGAACAATTGCAACCGACGAGCCGGCCGGCTGCCAAGTCTTCATCAACGAGATGCGCGAGGTGCATCGGCTGACCAACAGGTCGAACGTGACCTATCTCTCGCGCTTGATCGAAATAAAGTCCGTCACTTGGACCGCGGCTTGAGTGAGCTACAGGGTCGCCACCACACGCCATCGATGAAATTCCGAATCTGATCGAGGTCACAATGACACAGCTTCCCGAAAGTGCACCAAACTTGCAGGAAATTCTCATCCAATCGGAGAGCATTCCGTGGCGCGAAAAATCGCTCAAAGGCGTCCATGAAAAGATGCTTTGGCGCAATGAGGAAAGCGGCGCCTCGATTGCCCTTATCAAGTTCGACAAGGGCGCCGGCATTCCGAAGCCGCACTATCACGCCGCGAACCAATTCATGATCTGCCTCAGCGGGAAATATGAATATACCTCGACCGGCGTCGTGCTGACCACGGGGTGCTTCTACTGTAACCCGAAGGGCAACGTGCACGGCCCGGCGGTCGCGCGCGAAGAGACGGTCGTCGTCGAGATCTACGACGGGCCCCACTATCCCCATAAGCCTGACTGGTATACGGACGAACGCGACGCACATTAGGGTGCCCTGATCTGCCCCATCGTCAAGCTCACGGCACCAAAGAAGGAAGAACCATGCGGACTATCGCGGTTGAGGAACATTTCGTCACTTCGGGCTTCATGCAAGGGCCCGGTAAGGGCTTCTTGGACCGTTTCAAGAATTCGGGTCGTCGCGGCGCTCTGATCGCAGAACGGCTTTCCGAGATGGGTGACAAGCGCGTCGCCGAGATGGATGCCGCGGGCATCGACGTCCAAGTCCTCTCGCTCAATTCGCCAGGCGTCGAGCAGGCTGAACCCGCCGAAGCCATTGCCTGCGCCCGCGACGCGAATGATGTTCTCGCCGACGCAATCAAACGCCATGCTGGACGCTTTGTCGGCCTGGCATCGTTGCCAATTCAGGCACCGGACGAGGCCGCGAAGGAACTCGAACGCTGCGTCCGCATGCTCGGCTTCAAGGGCACGAACATTAACGGCCACACGCGCGGCCGATATCTCGACGATCCCTTCTTCTCGCCGATCCTCGCATGCGCGGATGCGCTTCAGGTCCCGATCTACCTACACCCAACGGTGCCGCACAAACCCGTGGCCGATGCGCTCTATGGCGGCTTCTCGCCGGCCATCACAGGCGTTCTCGCCGGCTCGGGTTGGGGTTGGCATATCGAAACCGCAGTTCACCTTCTGCGGATGATCTTAGGTGGAATATTTGATCGGCATCCGAAGCTGCAAGTCGTCATCGGCCACATGGGGGAGGCCATCCCGTTCATGCTGCCGAGGATGAACCGTAATCTGTCGCCGGAAGTCACGAAGCTTTCGCGTTCTTTCGCCGATTATCTGCGGCAGAACGTGCATTACAGTTTCGGCGGCTTTAATTTCACGCCGACATTCCTCAACCTGTTGCTCGAAGTTGGCGTCGACCGGATCATGTTTTCCGCCGACTATCCTTACGGCTCGATGGAGGAGGCCAGGAGCTTTCTGCAACATCTGCCGGTGAGCGAGAGCGACAGGGCGCGGATCGCGCACGGCAACGCGGAGCGGCTATTCAAGCTCTAGCCGCTCGATTAGGTAAAGCCGCATTGGGTCAACGGCGGACATGCCACTCAGCCATAGACTGCTCGACAAGGGGCCCGTAGCCGCAACTAACTTCACATCGGTGCTGCCCCGCTCCCGCCCGTTGCCAGCAGGAGCCGCCTTCGGCGACAATCACGCCGAGGAACACGACGATCCCGAGCAAAGTTCACCTGGCCCGCCAAGTATGCGCTCAGCGATGAAGAGGCCCATGCGCATCGGAGGGATACGTTCTCGGGCCTGTCTCGATTCGGGGCCGCTAGAGGGTAAGGTTTAGCCCGCGGGCTCCCTTCCGGCCCTTGAGGACATGAACGCATTCGAATTGGCCATCTCGCCGGGGCAATCCACAATGCGTTCCCGACGTCAGAGGCGATTCGAGTAGCTTATGTGAACAGGTATGCTTGCTGCGGAGAAGTCCATGTCCCCTGAGCTTATTCAGATCGAGACCGACGTTCTAGTGATCGGCTCTGGCGCCGCCGGAATGTATGCGGCCATCGAGGCTGCGCGTCGCGGCAAGCGCGTGCTGCTCGCCGACCGTAGTTTGATCGGCCGCGGCGGCGCAACAGTAATGGCCCAGATGACCGTCGCGGTCGCGCTCGGTTCAGAGACGCCGGACGATCCGGAGCATCACTTGCGCGACACGCTCAATGCTGGGCGCGGCCTGTGCGATCGGGAATTGTCGGCCCTTCTCTGCGAGGAAGGCCCAGAATGCATTCGCGAAATGGAGGATTGGGGCGTCGGCTGGGCGCGCAAGGACGGCCGCATCACGCAAGCGAAGGCGCCCGGACATGACCGGCCGCGCTGCGTCTATGTTGATTTCCTCAACACTGGCCCGGCCGTGTCGAAGACCTTGCGCACGGTCGTCAACAAGACCAACGGCGTGCGCCGCGCCGGCGACTTGTGCATCATCGATCTCCTGAAGCATGACGGAGCCGTCGTCGGCGCCGCCGCCCTGCATCTGAGCACAGGCACCCCCGTCCAAATCGCGGCGAAGGTAACGATCGTGGCGACCGGTGGGCTCACCCGCCTCTACGAGCGCAACTCGGCATCGTCGAACATGGGCGGCGATGGCTATGCGCTCGCCTTGCGCGCCGGTGCTTCCCTCATCGATATGGAGTTCGTGCAGTTCTTCCCTATCGGTCATCTTGCGCCGCGATTGATCGGCATGGATCCCATCATGTGGGACCCATTCCGCTATAAGCTCGGCGGCCGCCTCCTCAACAATCGCATGGAGGATTTCACCGACAAGTACGGCGTGCGCGAGGACGGCAAATACATGATTACCCGCGACGCCGGCAGTTACGCGATCCTCAAGGAAGTCGAGGCCGGCCGCGGCTCACCACATGGCGGCGTTTATTTGAGTTTTCAACACCGCTCCGAGCTCGACCTACGTCAGGCTTTCGGGCCGGTCATCGATCGCCTGGCCGCGAACGGAATCGATCTCACCAAGATGCCGATCGAGGTGGCGCCGATCGCCCATTATCACATGGGCGGCATCCGGGTTGACCGGCACATGCAAACGGATGTGCCAGGGCTGCTCGCGGCGGGCGAGGCGGTCGGCGGTGCGAACGGCGCCAATCGCCTATCCGGCAACGCCATCACTGAGGCGCTTGTCTTTGGTCGGCACGCCGGACGCACGGCAGCCGAGCAAGTAAGCCGCGGCGAGACACTTGATCGCGCCGACAATGCGGGGACGATCATCGACATGATGAGGTCCGATGGCGCGAACCATGGCGTCAACACAGCCCAACTAATACAGCGATTGCAGGCTACCATGCAGCGCCACGCCGGCGCCTTGCGCGACGAGACTGGCCTGAAGACCGCATTGCGGGAGATCGACGAGATGGAGAGCCAACTCGGCCCCTCGCCGCTCGGCTCGACCGCGGCCTTTGATATGCTGCGCCTCGATTGGTTCGACCTGCGCAACATGTTGCTTGTCGCACGCGTCGTGGCCCAAACTGCACTGCGCCGCACCGAAAGCCGCGGCGCGCAGCGTCGCGAGGATTTCAAGGACACTGCTCCGGAATGGAATGTCAACCAACTCGTCGCAATGACTGATGGGCGGCTCGCCATCACGAACGCCGCCGCGGCACGCGAAGCGGCGGTAGCCTGACATGCAGACGTGCATATTGACGATCTGGCGGGGCTCTGACGCGCAATCCGGACGCTGGGAAAGCTATGAGGTGCCCTTCGAAATCGGACAGTCGGTCCTCGACGGGCTACGCTGGATTCGCTCAAATCGCGATCCATCCGTGGCGATCCGCTTCTCCTGCATCAATGCCAATGCCTGCAAGGAGTGCATGATCGAGCTCGATGGCAAGACGGTCTATGCCTGCACTGCACGCCTTCAGCCTGGTGAATTGAAGTTACATCCGCTGTCGAACAAGACACTCGTACGCGATCTGGTGACCGAAATCGCACCGCCGGCCGAGCGCTTTGTTCCGCGTTAGATCGCACTGCACTCGCCGGTGACGAGGGTGCTCCGCCTGCCAAGTCGGTCGAGCCAAATATTCTGG
>DATCFB010000306.1:0-3650 GCA_036509755.1 Pseudolabrys sp.
GAAAGACGGCGACTACGGCGATCCTCCTGATCGACCGCAATCTTCACGAACCCGCGGCGTTCGAGGGGCTTCAGTGCGGCGGTGAGCGTAGTGCGGTCCATCGCGAGCAGCGCCGCGACACTGCCAAGCGTTGGCGGCTCCGGCCGGTTGAGCGCCATCATCAGCGAGAACTGGCCATTGGTGAGATCAAACCGGCGGAAGGCCTCGTCAAAGCGGCGCGCCAGCGCCCGCGCGGCCCGCTGCACATGCAGGCAAAGGCAATGATCGCGCACCAGCAGCGTGATCTCGTGCCCGAGTTGGCTCGCGTCTGAGATATGAGTCGCCTTGGCGGCCACCCGGTTTGACATCAATGAAATATGTTGATATCAACTGAAAATGTCAAGGCGAAGTTTGATCACGGACTTCGCTGTCCACACGCAAGCCGGACGGGCCCGCACCGCCGCCGCCGCCGTCCCACGGGAGAGTGACGATGCCGATCCAGCCTTATCTGTTCCTCGAAGGCCGCTGCGACGAGGCGATTGAATTCTACAAATCCGTGTTTGGCGCCAAAGTCGACATGCTGATGCGCTGGAAGGACAGCCCGGACAAGTCGATGTGCACGCCCGCAAACGAGAACAAGGTGATGCATGCGAGCGTCACGATCGGAGACAGCCGCGTCATGTTGTCGGATGGCCGCAATTCCGGCAGTCCGAAGTTTGAAGGCTTCGCGCTTTCGGTCAATGCCAAGGACGAATCCGATGCCGATCGCATGTTCAACGCACTCGCCAATGGTGGCCAAGTGACGATGGCCATGTCGAAGACTTTCTTTTCGCCGCGCTTCGGCATGGTCGCCGACAAATTCGGCATGCATTGGATGATCATCGTCGAGCCATAAGTGGTGGCGGGACCGCAATCGACCGGCGGCGGGGAGGATTTCGTCAGCTCTCGCCTGTTCGATGCGTCGCGCGGCCGTGTGTGTGTAAGGTCCTTCATATCCCGAGCACATGAAGTAGTGGTGGGGCGAAGGATTCACCGTCATCGCTCGAAAATGGATCGGCGTCCCGGCGGCACCTATCGCTACGGCGCCTCGACGTGCAGTTTGGCGATTTCCGCGAAGCGGCCTGATCGCGTCGCGCACGACAAGCGACCATGTCAGAAATTTGGAGATACGAGATGGCCATCGCCAAGCAGAAGATCGCACCGTGCCTGTGGTTCGACGGCAAAGCCGAGGAGGCGGCCAAGTTCTATGTCTCGGTCTTCCCAAACTCGCGTATCGTCGACGTCTCGCATTACGGCGATGCCGGGCAGGAGCAGCATGGGCAGAAGCCCGGCTCGGTGATGACCGTCGCCTTTGAGCTCGAGGGTCAGTCGTTCCTCGGGCTAAATGCCGGGTCGAAGTTCAAATTCACCGAGGCGGTCTCGTTCATGGTGTATTGCGACACCCAGGGCGAGGTCGACCGTTACTGGTCGGCGCTCACCGCCGGCGGCGGCGAGGAGGGTCCGTGCGGGTGGCTGAAGGATAGGTTCGGCCTGTCCTGGCAGGTCACGCCGACGAAGATCCTGCAGTTGATGACCAGCAAGGACAAGGCGAAGGCCGGCCGCGCCATGGTCGCGATGATGCAGATGAAGAAGCTCGACATCGCCAAGCTCGAAGCTGCCTACGAAGGGAGGGCGTGAGATGGCGCCTGCAAATGCGGCCGAGTTCGGCGAAGGCACCGTCACCATCCGCCGCACGCTCAATGTGCCGCGTGCGCTGCTATGGCGCGCCTGGACGGGTCCGATGATGGTGGTGCAGTAGTTCCGATCGCGGCAGTCACCACCCCGACATGCGAACTCGACGTGCGCGTGGACGGCGCCTTGCGCATCATCATGCGGGGCCCGGACGGCAACGACTACCCGATGCACGGCGTCTTCACGGAGGTCGTCCCGGAGACGCGGCTCGTCGTCACCAACATTCCGACCGATGGCAGCGGTAATCACCTGATGGAAGGCGAAACGCGCGTCACTTTCGCCGATGCCGGCGGCCAGACCGAGCTCACGGTGGCGGCGCACATGGTCGGTTGTGTGCCGATGGCTAAGCGGATGCTGGCCGGCATGGAGGCGGGCTGGACCCGAACCATCGACAAGCTGGGCGAAATGCTGGGGAAGCGGTGACTACCTCTCGTCATGGCCTGGCTTGTCCCGGCCCTCTCGCTTAGGCGAGCACATTGTTCCCAGCCGGGTCGCGCCTAGCGACGACAGGCATCAGTTTACACCAATATCCATGTGATCACGACAAGCAGAATCGCGATCAACCACAACGCCACCGCCAGCGGCCGGTTGCGCCGCGCTTCCGCGGCGCCGATGGCGTCGATCGTCACCGGAGACAGAACGAGGCCGTCGCGGGTGATCGCATCCATCTGTTCGACGAGCGAGCCGGCACGCGTCAGGAGCGACGGCACGTCGGCGAGAAAGTGGCCGATCTCGCCGGCGCCCTGAGCCGCGCCTTCGAGCGCGCCGATCGGCCCGAGATTGCGCTGGATCCATTCGCGTACGACCGGATCTGACGTGCGCCACATGTCGAGCCGAGGATCGAGCGCGCGCGCGACGCCTTCGATGACGACCATCGTCTTCTGAAGCAGGATCAGTTCCGGCCGCGTGCGCATGTCGAACAGGCCGGTCACCTCGAACAGCAGGGTCAGCAGCTTTGCCATCGAGATGTCTTCGGCGGCACGGTTGTGGATCGGCTCGCCGATGGCGCGGATCGCCTGCGCGAAGGCCTCGACCGAATGGTGCCGCGGCACGTAGCCGGCATCGAAATGTACCCGCGCGACGCGAATGTAGTCGCGGGTGATGAAGCCGAACAGGATTTCGGCGAGGAAGCGCCGCTCCTTTGGGCCCAGCCGGCCCATGATGCCGAAGTCGACAGCGACCAGATGGCCGTCACTGTCGATGAACAGATTGCCGGGATGCATGTCGGCATGGAAAAATCCGTCGCGCAACGCATGGCGCAGGAAGCTCTGGATGACGCTGCGGCCGAGTGCCGGCAGATCGAAGCCCTTCGCCTCGAGTGCGGCGCGGTCCTTCAGCGACGTACCGTCGATCCACTCCATCGTCAGCACGTCGCGCGCGGTGCGGTCCCAGTCGACGGACGGCACGCGGAAGTCGGGGTCCTCGCGCGTGTTCTCCGCCATCTCCGAGAGCGCCGCAGCCTCGAGACGGAAATCCATCTCCAGCCGCACCGAGCGGTCGAGCGTATGCACGACTTCGATGAGGCGCAGCCGCCGGGCCTCCGGCGAGAAGCGCTCGGCGTTGCGCGCGGCGAAATAGAATGCGTCGAGATCGACGCGAAAGCGCCGCTCGATGCCGGGCCGCAACACCTTCACCGCGACCGGCTTGCGCGCGCCCCCCGGCATGACCACTTCGGCGCGATGCACCTGCGCGATCGAGGCGGCCGCGACTGCGGGGCCGAAACTCGCATAGGCCGCGTCGAGCGGCTTCTCGAACGCGGCGGCGACCGCCGCTTCCGCCTCCTTCTGGCCGAAGGCCGGCATCTTGTCCTGCAAGACTTCGAGGTCGCGGGCGATGTGCGTGCCGACGACGTCCGGCCGCGTGGCGAGAAACTGGCCGAGCTTGACGTAGGTCGGCCCGAGCCGCGTCAGTGCGGCGCCGAGGCGGCTGGTGCCGTCACC
>DATCFB010000307.1:0-9398 GCA_036509755.1 Pseudolabrys sp.
CGCGCTTCGCCGCATTCGCCGCTCTGCCGATGCAGGATCCCGAGGCCGCGGTCGCCGAACTCACGCGCTGCGTCAAAGAGCTCGGCTTCGTGGGCGCGCTGGTCAACGGCTTCTCGCAAGCCGGCACGCCCGACACCGCACTGTATTATGATCTGCCGCGATACCGGCCGTTCTGGCATGCCTGCGAAAGGCTCGGCGTGCCGTTTTATCTGCATCCGCGCAATCCGCTGCCGTCGTGGAGCCGCGTCTATGAGGGCCACAATTGGATGCTGGGGCCCAACTGGGCCTTCGCCGCCGAGACCTCCGCGCACGCGCTACGGCTGATCGGCTCCGGCCTGTTCGACGAATGCCCGAACTTGCAGATCGTGCTCGGCCATCTCGGCGAGGGCATCCCGGTGCAGCTCTGGCGCATCGACGGCCGCAATGGCTGGATGAAGGAGCGGCACCGCTACGCCGCCCAGCACGGCGTCGGCCACTATTTCCGCAAGCACTTCCACGTCACGACGTCGGGCAACTTCCATACCGCCTCGCTCGTCAACGTGATGAGCGAGCTCGGACCGGAGCGCGTGATGTTTTCGGTCGATTGGCCGTTCGAGGATGTCGGCGAAGGCTGCAAGTGGTTCGATCAGGCGCAGATCGGCGACGCCGACCGCGCGAAGATCGGCCGCGACAATGCGATCAAATTATTCAAATTGAAACTGGGTTGAAACTGGTTTGAATCGTGGCGTCTCCGCGTGGGTCGGAGACGCCACGCGCGTCTATTCTTTTTTCTTCGTCTTCATCGCCAGTTTCGACCAGACCGGCTCGTCGGAGCCGTTACCCCAGGCGATCGGCCGGTAGAAGCTGTGAATGCCGAAGCGCACCAGCTTGTGCATCTCGCGCACCCAGCTCGGATGCACATAAAACGCGTGGTAATGCGTCGCCGTGCCGACGGCGGGCTCGTACAGCTTGCCGGCGAGCGTCTCCTTGGAGATGCGGTTGGCGCGCGCCCAGGCGCCGCGTTCGTTGATCACCTTGCGCTTGCCGTCGCAGGCAAACGTGAACTGGCAGGCGAGATGGTGGTCGGCGTTCTGGTAGATCACGCCGCAGACGTCCTCGGGATAGAAACCGGAGAAGACGCGGTTCATCACCACCTGCGCGACCGCGACCTGGCCCTTGAAGGGCTGATCGCGTGCCTCGAAGTAGATCGCGTTGGCGAGGCAGCGCTCGGCCCGCGAAAGCGACTTGCCGTCGAGATGCAGGCGCTCGATCGGCGATGGCGGCGGCACGCCTGGCGCCGGCGGCGGCAACATGGCGAATGTCTGCGGCAGCGAGATGGACGGGCTATCGAGCACCGCCGGAATAGCCTCGCGCGGGATTGAGGTCGCGTCGATGCTGGCAAGCTGGATCGGCGGACGATCGGCCGATGCGGGCACCGAGGCGTTCGCCGCCACCGCGTCCGACGGCGCGGTCATCGCCGTCTCGATCGCGTCCTGCTGACGCACCGCGGCGAGCTGCGCCACCGGCGAATCGGTCAGGTTGCGGATCATCGCGGTGACCGACTGCGGACGCGTCTTGTCCACCACGACGGTGTCCAGCGGAATCGGGACCGCGACGAAAGCGCTGGCGATCTCGTCACGACGGCCGAACGGCAGCGAGAAATTCTGCAAGCCTTCGCGCAGCGAGGCGAGCGTGATGCTGTGGTCGTGCACGGCTTCAGCCGCAGCTTCGACCGCGCGCACATTCATCAGGTCGAGCGCGCTGATCGACAGCGCGGCAACTGCGAACACGATGCAGACGCGCTTCGCGGCGACGAAGACCCTCTCTTCGATGGTCAGGTCGGATGCGTCAAATTCGATACTGCGTGTCAGCAATGGTGGCCCCCACGAACGAAGCACATCTGTTCGATGCGGTGCGATCTTAGGGCCGGTAGCGAGCTATGGGCGGTCTTTAAGAATTTTTTGACCAAAGAAGGCAAACGTAGATGCTTAATTTACCAAGACGATCGGCAATTGAGTACAATTTTAGCAATCGTCTTAACTCTTTATTCGAATTGATAACGCGCGACAGCGCTTTCGTCCCACGCAATGCCGTTGCCGGGCCGTTCGGGAATGACGGCATGACCGTCAATGATCCGCAACGGCTCCTGCAGTAGCACGTTGGCCCAGTCGACATATTCGAGATAGTGGCAGGTCGGCGTGACGGCGAGCAGGTGCGCGCTGACCTCCGGGAAAAGATGCGACGACATTGGCAGCTTCCGCGCGGCGGCAAGCTCCGCCGCCTTGCGCCAGCCCGAAACGCCGCCGATGCGCTCGAGATCGGGCATCACGTAATCGGCGGCGTTGGCGTCGAGCGCCGCCTGCATGCCGAACGGCAGTGAGAAGTTCTCGCCGATCTGCACCGGCACGTTGAGCGCGCGGCACAGCGCGGCCGCGCCGGCATAGTCGTCGTGCCGGATCGGCTCTTCCAGCCAATAGATGCCTTCGCCATCGAGCGCGCCGCCACGCAGCAACGCCTCGTCGAGAGAGAGCCCCTGATTGTAATCGACCATCACGATCGCCGCGTCGCCGATGCGTTTGCGCACGGCGCGTACCGCGGCGATGTCTTCGTTCAGCGTCAAATAGCCGAGCCTGAGCTTCACCGCGGAGAAGCCCATGCCGATGAGCGTCTCGGCCTCGGCGGCGAGCGCGCCGAGATCGTTGGTCAGACCGAGCCCGCAGCTATTGTAAGCCGGAATGGGCCGCGGCTCGCCGCCGAGAAAGCGCACGAGCGGCTGCTCCGCCGCGATCGCCAGCGCATCCCACAGCGCGGTGTCAAAGCCGGCGAGCGCCATGCGCACGACGCCCTGGACGCCCATCAGGGCGAAGCGCCGCGCAATCGTCGCCCCGAGCGCATCCGGATCGGCGCGCTCGCCCTTGGTCAACGTCTCGATGTCACGGATGATGGCAATGATGCCGGGCGCCGATGCTCTCAGATATCCGAACAGATAGGCGCGGCCGGTCACGCCCTCTTCCGTCTCCAGGTCGATGAGGACGAGCGGCACCTTGCGCAGCGCCTGCTGGCTGGTGCCGAGGACGAAGTTCAGCGGCACCTCGACGGCGCGAGCGCGCACCGCGCGGACGGTCAGCGGCGGCAGATTCGGCATGAGATCCCCCCGGTAGAACGGCGAAAAGGCGGAAACGGGCACGGTTCTTGAACCCTTAACTCGTCCCGCCCATATTAGGAACCGCGGGGCCGCATGACGCGATCCCGCTCGGGGTGCCAACCGGACCCCACGTCAAAGTCGCTTTTTGCGAGGGCTTTGAGATCAATGACACGAGTTCCGTCACTTTCCAGTCCGTTCCTGTTGGGCTTCGACGAGATCGAGCGCATCCTCGACCGCGTCAGCAAGGGCTCCGACGGCTATCCGCCCTACAACATCGAGCGGGTGCCGCGTGACGGGCAAAATCCGGAACGGCTGCGCATCACGCTTGCCGTCGCCGGCTTTACCCGCGACCAGCTCGACGTCTGCGTCGAGGAATGCCAACTGGTGATCCGCGGGCGTCAGCAGGACGACAAGGCGCGCCACTTTCTCCACCGCGGCATCGCCGCGCGGCAATTCCAGCGCACCTTCGTGCTGGCGGAGGGCATGGAGGTACTTAGTGCCGACCTGCGTCACGGGCTGTTATCGATCGATCTGGTGCGGCCGCAGCCGGAACGGACGGTGAAGACGATCTCGATCACTGCCGAGGAATGACGAAGTCGTGAAAAAGGACTCGACCACGTCGAGCGTTTACTGAGAAAGGAGTCGAGGCCATGACCAACGACGAACAGACCGAACCGACTGGAACTCATCCCGTAACGCAGGAAGCGCTGGCGCATCTTGGCGACGGCCGCCTCGCCTATGTGCGACAGATTCGCTCCGAGAGAATTGCAGATATGTTTCCGCAGGCGCCGCGCATCGAGCCGGGCATCGACCTGTTCGCGCTCTATGCCGCCGACGGCACGCCGATCATGTTGACCGACACTCTGGAAGCCGCGGTCGCCAATGCCTGGAGCCAGGAGCTTGAGCCGGTCAGCGTGCACTGAGCCATTCAGACACACGAGCACGCAACGCGCACTACGTCATGGCCGGGCTTGTCCCGGCCATTTACGTTTTTGGACTCGCAACAAGGACGCGGATGTCCGGGACAAGGCCGGGCATGACGAGCGGCGAACTCCACCAGATTGAGAATTATGCCGCGCTCGACGCCGGCGGCATCGCGAGCACGGCATAGAGCGCGTCGGCGTCACGCGAATCACGCAGCTTGCGCGCGATTTCCGGATCGCGCAGCAGGCGCGCCACGCGCGCCAGTGCCTTGAGGTGATCGGCGCCGGCCGCTTCCGGCGCGAGCAGCAGAAATATCAAATCCACCGGCTGGCCGTCGAGCGATTCAAAATCGATGCCGCGCTCGAGCCGCGCAAACATACCGAACAGGCGGCCGAGCTTGGGCAACTTGCCATGCGGAATGGCGACGCCGTTGCCGACGCCGGTCGAGCCGAGCTTCTCGCGCTGCGTCAGGATTTCGAGGATGGCGCGTTCGCTCTGGCCGGTGAGCACGGCGGCCCGCGCCGCGAGCTCCTGCAACGCCTGCTTTTTGCCGTTGACTTTGAGCGCTGGAATAATCGCGTCCGGAGCAACGAGATCGTTAAGCGTCATGGACATGTCCGATGAGCGTTATGGGCCGGCGCCGATTGGCAGGGGGATGTGAAGGCGGCGGACCATAGGGAGGGCGACCATTGGCGTCAATGGGCTGCGTGGGCCGGGTTTATTGCAGTTCCTGGTATAATCAGGAGCCGCGGCGGCCCTGACTGTCCTTGCGGCGACGCTTGTAACGCCGCAATTGCTTCTCGATGCGCGACGCCGCCTGATCGGCACTCTCGTAGGCATCGGGCGCGACGCCTTCAGCCTCGATCAGAGCGCCGGAATCAAGATGCAAAGCGCATTCCGTTCGAAAGCGGAAGCCATCTTTGCCGACGGTGGCAAAACCGGAAAAGCCGCCGCGGAAATACTTTGCTGTTGCCTCTTCCACGCGGCCGCTGATCCGTAGTTGCAGCGCCGGTCCGACGCTGATGTTTTTTCCGGAAACGCGCAACGGCATGCGATTTCCTCCTTCTCGCTGGCGGCGTACGAAACCGCACCCGTCAGTCTAGGGGGCTGCGCAGCCCGGCGAAAGCCGTTCACTCGCTCGACAGCGAAGCTCGTGCGTTGCCAAAGCCTTGCACGGGGAAAAGTTCCGAGCGGCGCGTGGCGGACTGCCGCATGCGTCAGGCCAGCGCCGCCTGCTTCTCGCGCCGACGCTGCACCGACGAGGGTATGCGCATCGCTTCGCGATATTTCGCGACCGTGCGGCGCGCGATATCGACGCCGGCGGATTTGAGTTTCTCGACGATCGTATCGTCGGAGAGAACGTCGTTTGCCGTCTCGCCGTCGATGAGCTGGCGGATTCGATGACGCACGGCCTCGGCCGAATGCGCCTCGCCGCCGTCGGCCGCGGCAATCGCCGGCGTAAAGAAGTATTTCAATTCGAAGATGCCGCGGCTCGTCGCCATGTATTTGTTGGCCGTGACCCGCGACACGGTGGATTCGTGCATGCTGATGGCGTCGGCCACAGTCTTTAAATTCAGCGGTCGCAAGTGCTGAACGCCATGGATAAAGAATCCGTCCTGCTGGCGCACGATCTCGCTCGACACTTTCAGAATGGTCTTGGCCCGCTGATCGAGCGCGCGCACGAGCCACGTCGCCGTCTGCAGGCAGTCGGCGATGTAGGTCTTGTCCTTGTCGTTGCGCGTCGTCTTCGACACCTGCGCGTGATAGCGCTGATTGATGAGCACTTTCGGCAAGGTGTCGGAATTCAGCTCCACCTGCCAGGTTCCGTCCGGCGCAGCGCGAACCATGACGTCGGGCACGATCGGCTGCACCGTGGTCGACCCGAAGGCCAGGCCGGGCTTGGGATTGAGCGCGCGGATCTCGGCGATCATGTCGGCGAGATCCTCGTCATCGACGCCGCAGAGGCGGCGTAGCGTGGCGAGGTCGCGCCGGGCGAGCAATTCCAGTTGCGCGAGCAGAATCTGCATCGCCGGATCGAGCCGGTCGCGCTCGCGCAACTGGATCGCCAGGCACTCGGTGAGACTGCGCGCGCAGACACCGGGCGGATCGAATTTCTGGAGAACCGTGAGCACGGCCTCGACTTCCGCCGCCGGTGCACCCAGTTTTTCCACGACGCCGTCGAGATCGCCGGCGAGGTAGCCGGCCTCGTCGACCATATCGATCAGGTACTGGCCGATCATGCGCCGCACCGGATCGGCGATGGCGAGCGCCAATTGTTCGGCGAGGTGCGCGGCGAGCGTCGTCTCGGACGAGACATAAGCTTCGAGATTGTTGTCGCCTTCGGTGCCGCCGGTGCCGACGCCGGACCATTCCGAATAGGCCGGCTGCGGCGCCTCCGATTGCGCGGGCCGCGGCGTAGCGTCGTCGGGGAAGACGTTCTCGAGCTCGGTGCCGAGCCCCTGCTCCATCGATGACCGGCTGGTCTCGAGCTCCTCGCCGTTCCAGTCGGACGGACGCGGCTCGTCGTGAACCTCAGCCGGCGGCTCAGGCTCGGCCGTCGGCCCATCCTCCTCGCCGCGCTCCAGCAAGGGATTGCGTTCGAGTTCGCCTTCGACATAGGCGGCGAGGTCGAGACTGGAGAGCTGCAGCAGCTTGATGGCCTGCATCAGCTGCGGCGTCATCACCAGACCCTGGGTCTGGCGAAACTCCAGTCGTTGCGACAAAGCCATTGACGGTTTCCCGGCGGAAACTGGTCTGATTCTTGCTTTGCGAAGTCTACAGCAATTCGGTCGAACGGGCCACATTCGATTCCGCAGTGCGGGATTGCACAGATAATTAGCGTCTGTCGAAATGGATAAAAATTAGGCAGCCGACGGCTAGCCGGCCTTCTGGCTCAGAGCTTGAATTCTTCGCCCAGATACAGCCGTCGCACGTCCGGGTTGGCGACGATATCGTCCGGCCGACCTTCCATCAGCACCTCACCCGAATAGATGATGTAGGCGCGGTCGGTCAGGCCCAACGTCTCGCGGACATTGTGGTCGGTGATCAGCACGCCGATGCCGCGATTGGTCAGGTGGCGCACCAATTGCTGGATGTCGCCGACAGCGATCGGATCGATGCCCGCGAACGGCTCGTCGAGCAGCATGTAGCTCGGCCGCGTCGCCAGCGCCCGCGCGATCTCGACGCGACGGCGCTCGCCGCCGGAGAGCGCGATGGTCGGCGTCTTGCGCAGGCGGGCGATGTTGAACTCTTCGAGCAGCGCGTTGAGGTCGGCCTCGCGGCGGCGGCGGTCCGGCTCGACCACCTCCAGCACGGCGCGGATGTTGTCCTCGACATTGAGGCCGCGGAAGATCGAGGCCTCCTGCGGCAGATAGCCGATGCCGAGGCGGGCGCGCTGATACATCGGCAGCGCAGTGACGTCGTAGCCGTCGAGCTCGATGCGGCCACGGTCGGCCTTGATGAGGCCGGTGATCATGTAGAACACGGTTGTCTTGCCGGCGCCGTTCGGACCGAGGAGTCCCACCGCCTCGCCGCGGCGGACATAGAGCGTCACGCCACGCACAACGGTGCGGCTGCCGAAGCTCTTTTCGATGCCATGCGCAGCGAGATAAGCGTGCCGGACCTGCTGGCGCGGATCGACCTCGCGGCGCGCGCGTTCGGCAAGCTGCTGGCCGGCCTGCGCGGTATGCCGCGCTGCCGGCGCCGGTTGCGGACCACGCGCCGTCGCGCCCTTGGCGGCGTCGCGCCGGAGCCCGCGCTGAAAGAACGAGAGGATGTTCAACGGTTTCTCCCGCCACGCCGGATCGCCCGTCCGCCATCCCGCACCGGATGCGCGACCTTAGCTGATTCCCGCCGGTCAGGCGCGTGCGAGCGGCCGGTCAATGCCGCTACCGTTTGCCCGGGCGCGGCGCCGGATTGGATGTGCCGCCGGCCCCGCCCGGCTTCATGTCCGGCATGCCGCCACTGCTCGGCAGGAACAGTCCCTGCACCCGGCCGTGACCGTTCTTGCCTGACTCGACGCGCGAAACGCCGTTGGTCAGATCGACGATCAGCTTCTCGCCGCGCAGCACGTTCTTGCCCTGCGTCATGACCACGTTGCCGATGAGCGTCACCGTGTTCTTCGGCATATCGAAGATGCCGAGCTCGCCGGTCGCGGTCTGCTCTTTTTGCGTGACGATGACGCCGCCGCGCGCCTCGAGCTTCTTGATCTTCTGATTGCCGCCGGGACCGGCCGCAGCCTGCTGCATCGGCTTGCCCTTCGCCGGCGGGCTCTTGTCCTCGTCCTGCTCGTAGAAGACGACCAGCGACTTGCAGCGCATGTCGGTGTCGCCCTGTCGCACATGCACATTGCCGCTGAAGGTCGCAATCTTGTCCTTGTCGCGCACTTCGAGCGTCGCGGCGTCGATGTGCACGGGCTCGTCTCGGTTCTGCGAGAAGCCTTGCAGCGCGTTGGGCGGGCCTTTCGACGCCTGTGGCTGGGCCTGCGCGGCGCCGATGCCGAATGCGGCGGCGATGACGAATAGAACGAGGCCACGCATCACGGCTGCTTGGCTCCGGACGCGGCGGTCTGCGACGGCTGGTCGCCGAGATGGTCGAGCACCAGAGTGACGCCGTTGGTGAAGCGCACGAGATCGCCGGACTCGACGATTTCGAGGCGATTGGCGTCGAGCTGGCCCTGAAGCATCTTCAACTGCACCGGCTTGTCCGACACCACATTGCCTTTGCCGATATCGACGGTGGCTTCGCTCAAGCGCCCTTCGTACTGGTTGTTGGACAGGACAATGTCCTTCTCCAGCTTCAGCATCTCGGTCTTGGCGTTGTAAAAGCCTTTCGCCGCAGAGATCAACGTCGTGGTGCTGTCCTGCATCTGCACCTTGGCGTGCAGGTTTTTCAATTCGACCAGGTCGGGTTTGGTGAGGTCCTGCTTGGCCGCTTCGGCAGAGAGCTGATAGGCGCGGGAGTCGTGGGTGAAGCCGGACAGCCGCGGCTTCTCCATGGTGATTTGCGTTCCGGAGACGACCAGATTGTCGATATTGATCGGCAGCTTGGTGAGCATGCGCAGCGGATTGAAATAGGTGAGCAGCACCATGAGCGCCAGCGCGCCGACCACCGCGAGCGGCAGCGTCACGCGCAAGACCCGCACCAGCCGGCTGTGCCGGCGCGCGGCGCGGAACGCGCGGTCGCTGTCGGTGCGGCTCATCGTCCAGTAGGAGCGCGCCGTCTGCGGATCGGCTCTGGCAGTGATCACACGGTTCATGCGGTGGTCCGACCGGACTCCGGTTCAGCATCTATACGGAAATCGCAAACGCCCCCTCGCCGTCATGGCCGGGGAATGTGGCTCCCCGGCGGC
>DATCFB010000308.1:0-8733 GCA_036509755.1 Pseudolabrys sp.
CGCGGTCTCATCGAGACCGGACGACGCGATGAAGTGGTCTGTCCAGTCGACCAGCTCCTGGCCGTGCTGCGGCGAGCGCGAGCGCAACAGATTAAGTTCGGTTGCGGCGGTGACCAGCGGATCGACCGCCCTCTCCCGCTCTTTCAAAAGTTCGTAGAGTAGGCCCTCGCGCACGCCGAGCACTGAAATGATCACGTCGCGCGGATTGAGCCTGCGCACAAGATTCTCGAGCACCAGCGCGGCATAAGCGAGCAGCGGACGGCGGGCGGCGTTGACGACCTCGATTTTCGACAGCGTCTCGGTATCGACGCGATGCACCAGCCGCGAGAACTCCAGCGCCTCGCGCGCCGGAATGCGATAATTATGCATCACGTGGAAGGGATAGCCGGTCTGCCACATGTGCAGCCGCGCCAGCGCGCGCCACGTGCCGCCGACGGCATAGAAACTGCGGCCCTCGCCGTGCTTGAGGATGTCGAGCCCGGCGAAGCTCTCCTGCACGACCTTCTCCGCCTTCTTGATCGACTTGCCGGCGATGTCCTGCAGCGCCAAGCCGCCGAGCGGCAGCGTCAGCCCTTTGCGCACGCGGTTGCCATGCACATCGACAAGCTCGAGCGAGCCGCCGCCGAGATCGCCGACAATGCCGTCGGGCCGATAGATACCGGAAATGACACCGAGCGCGGTCAAGTGCGCCTCGCGTTTGCCCGACAGCACGGTGATCTTCGTGCGGCAGATGCGCTCGGCCGCGCGGATGAAATCGTCGCCGTTCTCGGCGTCGCGGCAGGCCGCGGTGGCGACCGCCCAGACCTTGCTGACCTCGAGCACGTCGCACAACGTACGGAAACGGCGGAGCGCCGCTAGCGCAGTCTCGATGGCGTCGTCCGCAAGGAGGCCGGTGGTCTGCACCTGACGGCCGAGGCCCGCGAGCACCTTTTCGTTGAAGATCGGCGTCGGCGCGCGCGTCAGCCCCTCGTAGATGACGAGACGCACCGAGTTCGAACCGATGTCGATGACGGCGACAGCTGGGCCGATTTCGAGGCGGCCCTTCGGAAGCGCGCCGGCGCGCCTAGGCTTCGCGCGTGATCTGGCGGATGAGACTGCGCGGCGAGGACTCTTTGAGCGATTTGCCACGACCCGACAGGCTCGGATTTGTCATGAAGTATTTATGGGCGTTGAACGGCTCCTCGCCCGGGCCGGCCTTTATGCGCGCCGATGACCCGTCCGGCAAGACCTTCCAGCTCTGCTCGTTGTCCTTGAAATTCGCCACCATGATTTGCCCGAGCACCTGCTCGTGCACGGTGGCATTGAGGATCGGGCACAGCGCCTCGACGCGGCGGTCGAGATTTCGCGGCATCATGTCGGCCGAGGCGATATAGATTGCAGCTTTAGCGTGCGGCAGTCCGTAACCACCGCCGAAAGCGTAGATGCGGCCATGCTCGAGGAAGCGCCCGACGATCGATTTGACGCGGATGTTGTCCGACAGGCCGGGCACGCCTGGGCGCAGGCAGCAGATGCCCCGCACGACGAGGTCGATCGGCACGCCGGCCTGCGAGGCGTCGTACAGCGCGTCGATGATGCCGGGATCGACCAGCGCGTTCATCTTCATCCAGATCGCCGCCGGCCGTCCCGCCCTGACGTAGGCAACCTCCTGCGCGATGTGGTCGAGGACGCGCTTGCGCAGGTTGATCGGCGAAAACGCCATTGCTTCGAGTTCGCCCGGCTCGGCATAGCCGGTGATGTAATTGAAGACGCGCGCGACGTCGCGGGCGATCACCGGCTCGGCAGTGAAGAACGACAGGTCGGTGTATACGCGCGCGGTCACTGGATGATAATTGCCGGTGCCGACGTGAACATAGCTCGCGAGCGCGCCGCCCTCGCGGCGCACCACGAGCGACAGCTTGGCGTGCGTCTTGAGCTCGATGAAGCCGTAGACGACCTGCGCGCCGGCGCGCTCGAGGTCGCGCGCCCAGCGAATATTAGCCTCCTCGTCGAAGCGCGCCTTCAGCTCGACCAGCGCGGTGACAGACTTGCCCGCTTCCGCCGCTTCCACCAGCGTCTTGATGATCGGCGACTCCGCCGACGTGCGATAGAGCGTCTGCTTGATGGCGACGACGTTCGGATCGCGCGCCGCCTGCTGGAGGAACTGCACCACGACGTCGAACGACTCGTACGGATGATGGACAATCAGATCCTTCTGGCGGATGGCGGCGAAGCAGTCGCCGCCATGATCGCGGATGCGCTCCGGATAGCGCGGATTGTACGGCACGAATTCGAGATCCGGCCGGTCGATGCGCGTTAATTGCGACAGGTCGTTGAGGGCGAGCACGCCGTCGACCAGGAATACCTCGTCGTCGGCGACCGCCAGCGCGCGCTGTACGAAATTGCGCAGTTCGACGGGCATCGAGGTATTTAATTCGAGGCGGATCGCGGAGCCGCGACGGCGTTGCTTCAGCGCCGTCTCGAAAAGCCGCACCAGGTCTTCCGCCTCTTCCTCGATTTCCACCTCGGAGTCGCGGATGACGCGGAACGCGCCCTGCCCCTTGACCGTGTAGCCGGGGAACAGCTTGCCGATGAACAGGCAGGTCGCGCCGTCGAGCGTGATGATGCGCACCTGATCGCCACTGCCGGGCAGGCGGATGAAACGCTCGATCTTCATCGGCATGCGAATGAGCGCGTTCATCGCCTTGCCGTCCTTCACGCGCGCGAGCTGTAGCGCCAGCGAGAAGCCGAGATTGGGGATGAAGGGAAACGGATGCGCCGGATCGACCGCGAGCGGGGTCAAAAGCGGAAACACGTGGGTGAGGAAATGCTCCTCCAGCCAGGCGCGCTCGGGTTTCCGGAGATCATCGGCATCAACGAGGATGACGCCGCTCTTGGCGAGGTCGGCGCGCAATTCCAGCCAGCGCTTCTGCTGATCGCTGGCGAGGGAGGCGACGGCTTCGCCGATGCGGGCAAGCTGCTCGGTGGGCGTGAGCCCTTCCGGGCTCGGCGTGCCGATGCCCTGCCGCACCTGGCCCTTGAGCCCGGCGACGCGCACCATGAAGAACTCATCGAGATTGTTGGCTGATATCGACAGAAAGCGCACCCGCTCGAGCAACGGGTGATGCTCGTTGGCCGCCTCATCCAGCACACGGCGGTTGAAGTGCAGCCAGGACAACTCACGATTTATGAAACGATCGGGGCTCTGCCGCGGCGAAGTCCCGGCAGCCTCCGGCGCGGCCCCCGCCGTCTGTGCACGAGCCGTTTCGTTAACTTCTGCAACAGCTTGTCCGCGCGGGACCATCGTGGGATCCGCCAACACAGCTTCGAATTATCCGGGTTTCATGACACTCGGATGACATTTCGCGCCCGACGACCGGGGTCCGTCAAGGCGTAACGCCCGGAATGGTTTCGCCTTTCAGGCGCCGGGATCGCGGAAGAGTTCGGCCGCCAGCGCCCGGGTGACCGGCCGGTGCCGGCGCATGGACTCCTCGTCGAGGGTGAGGACTGCCGCGCGGGCGGCGGCGAAGGAGCGTTCGATGCGGTTGGCGACATAACTGACCACGGTCTGGTCGAGCGCAATTTGCCGGTCGGCGGCAAGCTTGACCATCACCAGGCGCAGGAGCTCATCGTCCGGCGGCGCCAACGCGACCGAAGGCAGCGCCCGCAGCCGTGAGGCGAGATCGCGGATGCCGACGCCGAATCCAGCCGGATGTGTGCGCGCCGTGATCAGCAGGTCGGCCCCCTCCTCGCGCGCAAGGTTGAGCAGATGGAACAGCGCGCGTTCGTCGAGTCCGTCGCCTTCCAGATCTTCAAGCACCAGCGCGCCGGTGGCGAGCGCGGCCGGAACCAGATCCTCGGTCAACAGATTGGCGGCGAGGACGCGCGCGCCCGAGGCCTCCGCCCACATCGCAGCGAGATGACTCTTGCCCGCGCCCTCCGGTCCGATCAGGACCATTACGCGGTTCGGCCAGTCCGGCCAGCGCTCGATCAACGCCAGCGCCGTGGCGTTCGACGGGCCGGCCAGAAAGTCGTCGCGCGCGTAGCTCACCGCATGATCGAGCGCGAGCACGAGTTGCCGCGGGCCGAAGGAGACGGTCATGTCTCAGGTCTCTCGCCGGTATAGAGCGAGCTCTCCAGATAACGCCTGAGCGCGAAGCGCGTCAGTACGCCGATCGTGGCGGCGAGTGGCACGGCGACGAGAAGTCCGACGAAGCCGAACAGATAACCGAAGGCAAGCAGCGCGAAGATCACCCAGACCGGATGCAGCCCTACGCTCTCGCCGACCAGCTTGGGCGAGAGGACGTTGCCCTCCACGAATTGCCCGAACACGAAGATACCGAGCACCGTGAGGATTGAATAGTAATCGGGCCAGAACTGCGCGACCGCGACCGCCAGCGAGAGCACGAGCCCGGTCATCGAGCCGACATACGGAATGAAGGTGATCAGCCCGGAGATGAGGCCGATCAGGAGGCCGAAGTTGAGCCCGCTAAGCGTGAGCGCCAGCGCGTAGAACGAGCCGAGGATCAGGCACACCGCGCTCTGGCCGCGCACGAAGCCGGCGATCGCCGCGTCGATCTCGCGCGCCAGCGCACGCACGGTGTCGCGCTGATTGACGGGCACCCAGCTATCGGCCGCCGCGATCATGCGGTGCCAGTCATAGATCAAATAGAAGGCGACGACGGGCGTCACCACCATCAGCGAGAACAGCGATACCAGCGCGCGCCCGCCGGACCACAAGGACCGCAAGAACGACGTCAGATAGCCGACGCCCTGACTCACCAGGTCGCTGATGCCTTTGTCCGTATTGAATCCGACGCCAACGAACTTCTGGATCCATGGACGGCTCGGATCGGTAACGAGCGCGCGCAGCTTGGAGACGTAGAGCGGGATGTTGTCGATGAACGAGGCAAGCTGGCCGCCGAGGATTGGCGCCACCAACAGGATCACCAGCACGAACAGCAGCACGACAATGCCGATGATCAGGAGCGAGGCGAACAACCGGCTGACACCGGCACGTTCCATGCGGTCGACAAAAGGCGTCAGCAGGTAGGCGATCGCGAGGCCCATGATGAAGGGCAACAGGATTTCGCTCAGCAGCCAGAGCACCAGCACGACGGCGGCGAAGGCGATCAGCCAGAATTTCATCTGGCGCTGGAAAACGTCGCCTCCTCGCGCGTGCGGCTCCGGCAACGGGCGAGGTTGCGGTACGAGGCTCACGGCTTGCTCACCGCGTCGTTCATGTGACGCATCCATTCGGTCAGATAGGCGGCAACCGATAATAGCGTGGTCGCGGCGACCAGTCCCATTAGCGCCATCGTCGTCGTCGGGACATGGAATCCATAGCCGAGCGATCCCAGCACCACGCTGGCAAGCACGATCTGGGCCAAGGTATTCAACTTGGAGACGATCAGCGGCTTCATCTTCACCGGGCTGCCGACCAACCAAGATAGCATCACGCCGCCGACGATCATCACGTCGCGCGAGACGACCAGGATCACCAGCCAGCGCGGCAAAAGACCGTTGATGCCGAGGGTGACGTAAATCGACACCAGGAGCGCCTTGTCGGCGAGCGGATCGAGATAGGACCCGAGCATCGTCGTCATGCCAAAGCGCTTGGCCAGGAAGCCGTCGACCGCGTCGCTGACCCCGGCGGCCAGGAACAGGACGAACGCAATCCACATCGCCCCAGAGGAGATCGCCCAGACGACGACCGGAACGAGGAGGATACGTCCCAGTGTGATGAGGTTCGGAATGCTCAAGGAATGACCCGGCCTGCCGGCGCGCCCCTACCCCCGCCGGGCCGACCGCGCCGATGTTCGTAGCTATAGTATAGCCGGCGGCGGACCATTGCACGCCTTCCGATTCCAACGTACGACCCCCACGAAAAGAGGGCCGCTGATGGCGAAAAATGAGCGCGGGATGACCTACGCGCAGGCAGGCGTCGACATCGATGCCGGCAACCGGATGGTCGACCTGATCAAGCCCTTGGTGCGCGCCACCGCCCGCCTCGGCGCCGATGCCGAGATTGGCGGCTTCGGTGGCCTGTTCGATTTGAAGCGCTGCGGCTTCAAGGATCCGGTTCTGGTCGCGGCAACCGACGGTGTCGGCACCAAGGTCAAAATCGCTATCGACACCGGTCGCTACGAGACCATTGGCATCGACCTCGTCGCCATGTCGGTGAACGATCTCGTGGTTCAGGGCGCCGAACCTCTGTTCTTCCTCGATTATTACGCCTGCGGCCGGCTCGCGCCGGAGACCGGCGCCGCCGTGGTCGCCGGCATCGCCGCCGGCTGCAAGGATGCCGGTTGCGCGCTGATCGGCGGCGAGACCGCCGAGATGCCTGGCGTCTACGCCGGACCTGACTTCGATCTTGCTGGGTTTGCCGTTGGCGCCGTCGAACGCGACGGCATTCTCCCGCGCGCCGATATCGCCGAAGGCGACGTCATCCTCGGCCTCGCCTCCTCCGGCGTGCATTCGAACGGCTATTCGCTGGTACGCAAGGTTGTCGAGAAGAGCGGCCTGCCGTGGAATGCGCCGGCCCCGTTCGCACCGGACACGACACTCGGCGAAGCAATCCTGGCGCCGACGCGCATTTACGTGAAATCCTGTCTCGCCGCGATCCGTGCGACCGGCGCGGTCAAAGGTCTCGCACACATCACCGGCGGCGGATTTCCGGACAACATTCCGCGCGTTCTGCCAAAAGGATTGGGCGCATTGATCGAGCTCGGCCGAGTGCCTGTTAATCCGGTGTTCAAGTGGCTCGCTGCCGAGGGCATGATCGCGCAAGAAGAATTGCTGCGCACCTTCAACTGCGGTGTCGGCATGATCGCGGTCACCGCACAGGCGGATGCCACGCGTGTCGCACAGGCATTCGAGTCCGCCGGCGAAACGGTGGCCGAGCTGGGCCGGGTCGTCCGCGCCGACGGTGAGCCGCGCGTCGTCTATCGCGGCGCCCTCGATCTCGCGGGCTGACACGCATGAGCCGCAAGCGCGTCGCAGTCCTGATCTCCGGCCGCGGCTCGAACATGGCGGCGTTGATCGAGGCAACGAAAAGCGTGGATCATCCTGCCGAGATCGTCTTCGTCGTCAGTAACGTGCCGGGCGCCGGTGGGCTGGCCACCGCCGTCGCGGCCGGCATCGCCGTTGCGTCGGTCGATCATCGCCGGTTCGGCAAGGACCGCGCCGCCTTCGAGCGCGCGGTCCAGGACCTGCTAGTGCAGCACCGCATCGAACTCGTCTGCCTCGCCGGCTTCATGCGGCTGCTGACGCCGTGGTTCGTCGAGCAGTGGCCGCAGCGCATGCTCAACATCCATCCGGCGCTGTTGCCCGCCTTCAAGGGGCTCGACACCCACCGCCGTGCCCTCGAAGCAGGGGTGAAGCGGCACGGCGCGACGGTCCATTTCGTGGTGCCCGAGATGGATGCCGGCCCGATCGTCGTGCAGGGCGCGGTCCCCGTGCGCGCGGACGATACCGAAGCGATACTCGCTGCCCGCGTGCTCACGGTCGAGCACTGCATCTATCCGGAGGCGTTGCGGCTGGTCGCCGAAGGCCGCGTCACCGTTGCGGACGGCCGCTGCCTCGTCGATGGGCAGCAGGTTCGCGAGGCCGCCCTTCTGGCTCCCGTCGACCGCCCCTGAGCCGCGCCGATTATCCACAGCCGCGCGCATCTCGGGGGGCCCGTTCACGGCGCCGTGAATTTTTGGCCGGGTCGAGGTGTTCTACCTCTGGCGGGGGCGCGGACGGCCGCGGACCCGACAGCGACAGCGACAGCCGAAGGACAACGCGATGATCGGATCGAAAAGCGATACACGGCTTCTATTTCCAGGACTGGCCGGCTTTTACGCCAGTTGGACCGAGATCACTTATGCGCTGGTGCGCGTGATCATCGGCTACATCATGTTCATGCACGGCTGGGGCAAGGTCACAGGCGCCGGGCTCGCCGGCATCTCCGGCTACATGTCCAAGCAGGGTCTCGACCCGGGCGTCGTATTCGCCGGGGCGGCAATGTTCTTTGAGACGATCGGCGCGCTCTGCGTCGCGATCGGCCTGTTCACCCGCTTTTTTGCCGCCGCGCTGGCGATCGAAATGGGGACCGCGTTCCTCACAGTGCACATGTCGCACGGCTTCGCCGCCGGCAAAGGCGGCTTCGAATACGTGCTGCTGCTCGGCATCGTGCTGTTTTCCATCGCCATCCGCGGCGGCGGCCCCTACTCGATCGACGCCAAGATCGGCAAAGAACTGTAGACCGCATCAGGCGGCGCGCCGCATCCACACCTTGTTGTCGTGGAATGCGGCGCCGCCGTATGGCGCGATCGGGTCGGCGCCGGTCAGCGTATTGATGCCGCGCCCGTCTTCATAAGCCGCGTTCGGCCAGATCGATTCCGCGATCAGAACGCCGCGCCGCACTCCGTCGAACATCCGCGCGTGCAGGCGCACCTGGCCGCGCGTATTGCCGAGCACGACCTTGTCGCCATCGGCGATGCCGAGCATGGACGCGTCGTCCGGATGGATCATCACCGTCGGCCGCTGCTCGTTCGCCCGCGAGGTCGGCGTTTCAGTGAAGGTCGAATTGAGGAAGCTCCGCGCCGGCGATGTCGCAAGCCGAAACGGATGCGCATCGTCGGCAAGCTCGATCGTGGTCGCGTAGTCGGGCAAGGCCGGTAGCTTGTTCACCGGACCCGACAGATACGGGCTGCGGAACGGCACGGTCTTCCAATCCGGCTTGAAGCGGAATTTGCCGTCCGGCCATGGGAA
>DATCFB010000309.1:0-8274 GCA_036509755.1 Pseudolabrys sp.
CGGGCGTAGGCTGGTGGAGCCAGGCGGGATCGAACCGCCGACCTCCTGCATGCCATGCAGGCGCTCTCCCAGCTGAGCTATGGCCCCTAACCTTTGGGAGCGGGATCAGTAATCGGTTCTTGCGCGGAATGCAAAGCCAAGGCCCATGCCGCGCGGTGCCGGAACAGCCCGCAGAAAATCAGCTCTCTTCTTCCTTCTCGATCGACTCGCCGATGATGTCGGTGACGTCCTCATTGCCTTCCTCTTGTTCCTCAATGAAGGCGGCGTCGTCGAGGCTCTCGTCGATCTCGACGTCTTCTTCTTCGGCGGCATCGGGCTCGGCGCCGGCCGTGGCCGGCTTCTTCTTGCCCTGCTGCTCGGCCTCGGCGTCCTCGAGCGAAACGAATTCCGCGTCGGCAGCCTCCGGCGCGATCTCGACGGTCTCCGGAACAGGCGCGCGTACGGGCGCGGGCGCCTCCGGCCGCGAGCGGCTGACGGGGATCGGCGCGATCGGGACGACCTTGCCGGTATAAGGGGAGACCACCGGGGTCTTGTTCAGGTCGTAGAACTTACGGCCCGTCTCGGGGCAGACGCGCTTGGTGCCAAGCTCGGATTTAGCCACAGGTCAATGTTCCTCGGGATGGCCGGATTGGTGCTTCACTTGGCTAGTTGCAGGCGTGCTGTCAATAGCGCCGGCGCGGCTGCCCGCGGCCCGTGACGCAGGCGGCGGGCGCATGGTAGGAGGGCCGCAACTCCAAGGACCGCCCCGTGAATTCACCCGAACAAACGCCCTTGTCCGCCCGCCGCGGCGGCCCGCTGTCGGGCCGCGCCCGCGTGCCGGGCGACAAGTCGATCTCGCACCGCGCTCTCATCCTGTCGGCGATGACGGTCGGCGAGAGCACGGTGGCCGGGCTGCTCGAGGGCGCGGACGTGCTCAACACGGCGCAGGCCATGCGCGCTCTCGGCGCGCGGCTGACACGTGGCGACGACGGCATCTGGCGCATCCATGGGGTCGGCGTCGGCGGTTTCGCCGCGCCGGAAAAGCCGCTCGATTTTGGTAATTCCGGCACCGGTTGCCGGCTGGTGCTCGGCGCGGTCGCCGGCTGCGCCATCAAGGCGATTTTCGACGGCGATGCCTCCTTGCGCAAACGGCCGATGCGGCGCGTGCTCGACCCGTTGGCGCGGATGGGCGCGCGGGTGATCGAGGCGGCCGAGGGCGGCCGGCTGCCGCTGACGATTCAAGGCGCGCGCGACCCGATCCCGATCGAATACGAGTCGCCGGTGCCGTCGGCGCAGTTGAAGTCGGCGGTCCTGCTCGCCGGCCTCGCGGCGCCGGGCGAAACCACGGTGATCGAAGCGGAAGCGAGCCGCGATCACACCGAGCGGATGCTCAAGCATTTCGGCGCCAGGATCGTGACGAAGCCGCATGGTGAGCACGGCCGCCGCATCATGCTCCAGGGCCAGCCCGAACTCGAGCCGGCGAACATTGTTGTGCCGGCCGATCCGTCGTCGGCCGCGTTCCCGATGGTCGCGGCGCTGATCGTGCCGGGCTCGGAACTGGTGCTCGAAAACGTCATGACCAATCCGCTGCGCACCGGTCTGTTCACGACATTGCGCGAGATGGGCGCGGCCATCGAGACGATGGCCACGCGCGACGACGGCGAGGAGATTGCCGATTTGCGGGTCGTCGCCTCGAAGCTCAAGGGCGTCGACGTGCCGCCGGAGCGCGCACCGTCGATGATCGACGAATATCCGATCCTTGCGGTGGCCGCGGCCTTCGCCGAGGGGACGACGCGCATGCGCGGCCTGAAAGAGCTGCGCGTGAAGGAGAGCGACCGGCTCGAGGCGACCGCGGCGATGCTGCGCAACAACGGCGTTGCGGTCGAGATCGAGGGCGACGACCTCATCGTGCACGGCAAAGGCATGGCGCCGGGTGGGGGCGAAGTCTTGACGCACATGGATCACCGCATCGCGATGTCGGCGCTGGCGATGGGGCTCGCCTCGGAGCAGCCGGTGCGCATCGACGATTCCGCATTCATCGCGACGAGCTTCCCCGGCTTCGTCGAATTGATGCGCCGGCTTGGGGCGGATTTGGCGTGACCGTGTTGCCGCTTTTCCCGTGCAAATCAGACGAAATGCACCTATATTCAGACTGTTGATTGCCCTCAGGCTGTGGGACATGCCATGAGCGACATCGCGGTTGTCGATTTGAAGCGCAAGGCAAAGAAGGCGACTTCTTTGCGTCGCAAGACGATGAGCACGCCGGAAGGCAAAAGCGTTCGTGTCGTGTCGATCGACGCCAACAGCAAAACTTTCTTGGATGACTTGACGAAAGCATTCGAGATCAATGTCCGCAAAGCACGACAAGAAAATAAAAGGCTATTCGGCTCGGCTGATGGCGTTCGTAAGTCGACGACCAGAAAGTAACGATGGCCAACGAGCGGCCGAGTTTTTGGATCGTCGCCGGTCCAAACGGGTCAGGCAAAAGCAGCCTTTACGGCAATACCGACATTGCAGCGTTTAACAACTCGATCTGGATCATCAATCCGGACCTGTTGACTGGACGGTTGCAAGAGGTGGAGAGCCTGCCGTTGCAGGAAGCTAACCGGCAGGCGGTGACGCGCATCGAAACTTGGCTCGACGCCTCGATCGCCGTCTACCAGACGATCGGAGTCGAAACGGTTCTCTCAACCGGCAAATATCGTCGCCTTGTGACCGAAGCAAAGCGACGCGGCTTTGCCTTTCGTTTGATATTCGTGATGCTCGAAACGGTTGAGCTGAATATCGAGCGGGTTCGAATCCGTGTCGAAAAAGGCGGCCACGATGTCCCTGAGGATCGTATCCGGTCGCGCTGGGGACGATCCCTCGAGCAGCTTCCATGGTTTCTCGATGCTGCCGACCAAGCCGCCCTGTACGATAATTCGGGCACCTCGCCGCAGCTGATCGGCCGCAAGGAGGCGGAGCAAGTCGATATTGACCCCTCTGCGCCCGCTGCATTGTGGCCTGCACTCGGTCTCAGCAAGCCGGGGACTTGACGGAATGATCATCGCCATTGACGGGCCGGCCGCCTCGGGCAAGGGCACGCTCGGCAAGAAGCTCGCGGCGCATTACGGCCTGCGCCATCTCGATACCGGGCTGCTCTATCGCGCCGTGGCCAAGACCGTGCTCGATGCGGGCAAGCGGCCGGAGGACGAGAGCGCCGCGCTGGCAGCGGCCTTGACGCTCGATCCGACGCAGTTCGATGAAGGGGCTTTGAAGGGCTCTGCGATCGGCGATGCCGCCTCGATCGTCTCGGCAATGCCGCAGGTGCGGGCGGCGCTGCTCGCCTTTCAGCGCGAGTTTGCCGTGAAGCCGCCCGGCGCGGTGCTCGACGGCCGTGACATCGGCACGGTCATCTGCCCGCAGGCCGACGTGAAAATCTTCGTAACCGCCGGGCCGGAGGTGCGGGCCCGCCGGCGGGCGCTCGAATTCGCCAATGCCGGCAGGCCGATGGACGAGGCCGCCGTCCTCGCCGACATCAAGGCGCGCGACGCGCGCGACATGAACCGGGCCGCCGCCCCCTTGAGGCAGGCGCCGGATGCGCACTTGCTCGATACCTCCGATATGGATATATCGACCGTCATCCGGGCCGCCATCGACATCGTCGAGGCCACCCGAGCGGGCCGAGGGCGCGGCTGAAACGCCCCTCGTTGTTGGAGGACAAAGCCCCGCTCGCGCCTTTGCGTAAGGCGGCCCGAACCGAACCCTCGTTCAAAAGCACGGTATTTGCGCCGGCTCTCCGGGAATCCGGGGGCCGCTTTCGGTCTTGCGGGATCGAAGGCCTGCGCTTTCGAACGCCATTCCAACCCGCCGGCGCCCGCTGACAGGAGATTTCATGGCCACCGCTACTGCTACAGCCCCCTCGCGTGAAGATTTCGCCGCGATGCTCGAAGAGTCCTTCGCCCAGGGCAGCCCCCAGGAAGGGACTGTCGTGAAGGGCAAGATCGTCGGCATCGAGAAGGACATGGCCGTCATCGACGTCGGCGCCAAGACCGAAGGCCGCGTCGCGATGCGCGAGTTTGCCGCGCCGGGCCGCCAGGCCGATCTCAAGGTCGGCGACGAGGTCGAAGTTTATCTCGAGCGCGTCGAAAACGCGCTCGGCGAGGCCGTTCTGTCGCGCGACAAGGCGCGCCGTGAGGAGAGCTGGGGCAAGCTGGAGAAGGCCTTCAACGACAACCAGAAGGTCCAGGGCACCATCTTCAACCAGGTCAAGGGCGGCTTCACCGTCGACCTCGACGGCGCCGTGGCGTTCCTGCCGCGCAGCCAGGTCGATATCCGCCCGATCCGCGACGTGACGCCGCTGATGAACTCGCCGCAGCAATTCCAAATCCTCAAGATGGATCGCCGCCGCGGCAACATCGTCGTCTCGCGCCGCACGGTTCTCGAAGAGACCCGCGCCGAGCAGCGCCAGGAGCTGGTGCAGAACCTCGAAGAGGGTCAGGTCATCGACGGCGTGGTCAAGAACATCACCGACTACGGCGCCTTCGTCGATCTCGGCGGCATCGACGGCCTGCTGCACGTCACGGATATCGCGTGGCGCCGCGTCAATCACCCGACCGAAGTGCTCAACATCGGTCAGCAGGTGAAGGTCAAGATCATCAAGATCAACCACGAGACGCACCGCATCTCGCTGGGAATGAAGCAGCTGCTCGACGATCCGTGGCAGGGCATCGAGGCGAAGTATCCGGTCGAGGCGCGTTACAAGGGCCGCGTGACAAACATCACCGACTACGGCGCCTTCGTGGAGCTGGAGCCGGGCATCGAGGGACTCATCCACGTCTCCGAAATGTCCTGGACCAAGAAGAACGTTCATCCCGGCAAGATCGTCTCCACCTCGCAGGAAGTCGAAGTGCAGATCCTCGAGGTCGATCCGGTCAAGCGGCGCATTTCGCTCGGCCTCAAGCAGACCATGCGCAATCCCTGGGAGGTCTTCGTCGAGAAGCATCCGCCGGGCTCGGTGGTCGAGGGCGAGGTCAAGAACAAGACCGAGTTCGGCCTGTTCCTCGGCCTCGACGGCGACGTCGACGGCATGGTCCACCTCTCCGACCTCGACTGGAAACGTCCGGGCGAGCAGGTGATCGACGAGTACAAGAAGGGCGACGCCGTGCAGGCGCAGGTTCTCGACGTCGACGTCGAGAAGGAGCGCATCTCGCTCGGCATCAAGCAACTGGCCGGCGACCCGATGGCCTCCGGTACGGCCGGCGACCTCAAGAAGGGGTCGGTGGTCACCTGCGAAGTCACCGAGGTCAAGGACGCCGGCATCGACGTCAAGATCGTCGGCACCGACCTTGTCACCTTCATCAAGCGCTCGGATCTCGCGCGCGACCGCGCCGAGCAGCGCCCCGAGCGCTTCGCCGCCGGGCAGAAGGTGGACGCTCGCGTCACGCAGTTCGACCGCAAGACGCACAAGCTCGGCGTCTCCATCAAGGCGCTCGAAGTCGCCGAGGAGAAGGAAGCTATGGCGCAATACGGCTCGGCAGACTCGGGCGCTTCGCTCGGCGACATCCTCGGCGCGGCGCTCAAGCAGCGCTCCGACGAGACCGACAAGGCGGACACGGAAGAGTAAGTCCGGCTCTTCGCAACGACGCCGCGACAATCGACCCCCGGGACGCAAGTCCCGGGGGTCTTTCGTTGGTCATGACCGTGCCCAGAATCGCCGCGAAGCATGTATTCTGATGTCCGGGCACTTGCCTGCCGGACCCGCTTGCACTTGAAGGACCCGCCGCCATGTCGCTCGATGCCGATGCCATCGTCGATCGCCGCCGCCTGCGACGGAAGCTGACCTTCTGGCGGGTGACCGCCGTGGTGGTCGTGCTGCTGGCGATTGCCGGCGCGGTCTTCGCCGTCGGTCCGAATCGCTTCTCGGCGCCGGCCGACTACGTGGCCCGCATCAACATTCAGGGCCTGATCCGCAACAATCAGGACCGCGTCGAAGCGCTGGACCGGCTTTCGCGCTCGCATGCCCGCGCCGTGATCGTGCACATCGACAGCCCCGGCGGCACGACGGCCGGCTCGCAGCAGCTCTACGATTCCTTGCGCGACCTCCAGGCGAAGAAGCCGATGGTCGTCGTCGTGGATGGGCTCGCCGCTTCGGGCGCCTATATCGCGGCCCTGTCCTGCGACCACATCATCGCCGAGGACACCTCTCTGGTCGGGTCGATCGGCGTGCTGTTCCAGTTCCCGAACTTCAGCGACGTTCTCAAAACCATCGGCGTCAAGGTCGAATCCATCAAATCGTCGCCGCTCAAGGCGGCTCCCAACGGCTTCGAACCGACCAGTCCCGAGGCCCGGGCCGCAATCGAGGCGATCGTCCTGGACAGCTACGCCTGGTTCAAGAATCTGGTGCAAACGCGCCGGCAGATGAGCGATGCGCAGCTCGCCGCGGTGGCCGATGGCCGGGTTTTCACCGGCCGGCAGGCAGTTCCGCTCAAGCTGATCGACAGTATCGGCAACGAGAAGGACGCGCTCGCCTGGCTGGAGAAAGAGAAGAAGGTCGCGGCCAAAACTCCGGTCCGCGATATTTCACTCGAACCGCGCTTCAGCGATCTGTCGTTCCTGCACGTGGCGGCCTGGGGCTTCAATGCGGCCGGTCTGCCGGCTGCCTCGCGCTGGCTGCAGGAATGGGGCGGAGCGGCGGCGGTGGAGAGACTAAATCTTGACGGTCTGCTAGCGCTTTGGCACCCTCCGACTTCTGAGTGACCCCGAGTGGCGAGCGACTTCATGATCAAGTCCGAACTGGTCCAGCGCATCGCCTCCCAGAATCCGCATCTGTACCAGCGCGACGTCGAGAATATCGTCAACGCCATTCTCGGTGAGGTCACTGCGGCCATGGCGCGTGGCGATCGCGTCGAATTGCGCGGCTTCGGCGCCTTTTCGGTCAAGCACCGGCCGGCACGCACCGGCCGCAATCCGCGCACCGGCGCGCATGTTTCGGTCGATCAGAAGTCCGTTCCGTTCTTCAAGACCGGCAAGGAAATGCGCGAGCGGTTGAACAAGGCCGAAGGCCCGCCGATGTCCTCCGGGCACGGGCAGGCCGAAGCGCATCGCTAGGCCTGTGCGCCGGCACGCTTGTGTGCCCGGCCGATGACCCTAGATTGCAGATTGAAGATTGAAGCATTAGGGCCGGGCCTCCCGGCCGCTGGCGAGGCATTCGCATGGTCCGCAAGATCGTCACCGCCGTTATTATCGTTCCGCTGGCGATCGTCATCGTCGCCTTCGCGCTGGCCAACCGGCAGGCAGTGACCGTCTCGTTTGATCCGTTCTCCTCGGCCAGCCCGGCCTATGCCGCGAGCCTGCCGCTGTTCGTGCTGATCTTCGTGCTGGTGATCGCCGGCGTCATCATCGGCGGCATCGCCGCGTGGCTGCGGCAGGCGACCTGGCGGCGTACGGCGCGACAGCTCGACGCCGACATGCGCGCGTTGCACCAGGAGCTCGAAGCATTGCGCCGCCGCTCTGCCGAGGACCAGGCCCGCCGCGAGGCGGCCGTCCGGCCGAGCTTTCCCGCGGTCGCGCCGCCGGTTCCGTGACTTCGGCCAGCTTTGCGATAGCAGCGATAAGGCGCTAGAACGCGCGCAACCATGGCACCGACTGTCAAAATCTGCGGGTTGAGCGCCCCCGACACGCTCGAGGTCGCGCTCGAGGCCGGAGCCGACTATGTCGGCTTCGTCTTCTTCCCGCCGAGCCCGCGCAATCTCGCGATCGAGGCGGCGCGGCCGCTCGGTTCGCAGGTAAAGGGCCGCGCCGGCAAGGTCGCGCTCACCGTCGATGCCAATGACGATTTCATCGCGGCCATCATCGGCGCGCTGAAGCCGGACATGCTTCAGCTCCATGGCAAGGAGACGCCGGACCGTGTCGTTGCCGTGCGCACCCGCTTCGGCCTGCCGGTGATGAAGGCGTTGCCGATCGCGACTCTCGCCGATCTTGCCGCCATCCGGCCCTACGCAACGATCGTTGACCGCCTGCTGTTCGACGCGCGTCCGCCGGCGGACGCGACGCGGCCCGGCGGTCTCGGCAGCAGCTTCGACTGGACCTTGCTGCGCGGCGTCGATGCGCGCGTGCCGTGGGTGCTTTCGGGCGGCCTCGATCCGGGCAATGTCGGTGAGGCGATCGCCATCACCGGCGCGTCCGGCGTCGATGTGTCCTCCGGCGTCGAGCGCGCGCCCGGCGTGAAGGACCCGGGCAGAATCCGCGCCTTCATCCGCGCCGTGCGCGACGCCGAAGCGCCACTCGATCTCGCGAAAGAATCCATCGTATGAG
>DATCFB010000310.1:0-12687 GCA_036509755.1 Pseudolabrys sp.
GTCTTGCGCGCGGCGGCGGGGAGCTTCGCCGCCGAGCGGCGCGTTGTCTTCTCCGCGAACTTGGCGCCGCCGCCGATCGCTTCCACCGACACCGCCTCGACCACCATCTCCTTGTTGCGGTCGATGAAGCCGAAGCGCGCCTTATGCGCCTTCTCGAAAGCGCGCTGCATCGATTTCAGCGAGCCCGCCGCGACCACCAGCGCGGTGTCGGTGCCGGCGTAACGGATATGCGCGCGAACGATCAGCTTCATTTTGGCCTTCGGCACGCCCTGGCCGGCGACTTCGGCGATCGCGCCCTTGCCGAGCCTGCCGCCGGTGCGTTCGATGGCCTTCAGCGCCTTATCGCCGAAGGTCTGCTCGATCGCCTGCTCGCGGGTAGCGCGGATGTCGGCGAGGCCCATGCCGTAGGCCGACAGCAGCGAGGAGAACGGATGGATCAGCACGCGCGTCATGCCGAGCGCGTCGGCGACAAGGCAGGCGTGCTGGCCGCCGGCGCCGCCGAAACAATTGAGCGCGTAGCCGGTGACGTCGTAACCGCGCTGCACCGAAATCTTCTTGATGGCGTTGGCCATGTTCTCGACGGCGATCTTGACGAAGCCGTCGGCGATTTCCTCCGGCGACTTGCCGCCGACGTCCTTGGCCATCTCGGCGAAGGCCGCCTTCACCGCGTTGCCGTCGAGCGGCTCGTCCTGATGCGATCCGAAAATCTTTGGGAAAAAATCCGGGATGAGCTTGCCGAGCATGACGTTGGCGTCGGTGACGGCGAGCGGGCCACCGCGGCGGTAGCACTTCGGTCCCGGATTGGCGCCGGCGGAATCCGGGCCGACGCGGAAGCGGGCGCCATCGTAATGCAGGATCGAGCCGCCGCCGGCGGCGACGGTGTGGATCAGCATCATCGGCGCGCGCATGCGCACGCCGGCGACTTCGGTCTCGAAGGCGCGCTCGTACTCGCCGTCGAAGTGCGACACGTCGGTCGAGGTGCCGCCCATGTCGAAGCCGATCAGCCGGCCGAAGCCGGCTTCGCGGCCGGTCTCGGCCATGCCGACAACGCCGCCGGCCGGGCCGGAGAGGATCGCGTCCTTGCCCTGGAACAGCTCGGCCGCGGTGAGGCCGCCCGACGACATCATGAACATCAGGCGGATGTCTTCTTCACCTCCACCTGGAGGGGGGAGGTCGCCGCGCGCAGCGCGGCGGGAGGGGGTGATCTTTGCAGCGGCGGCTTCACCCCACCCCGACCGCTTCGCGGTCGACCCTCCCCCTCCAGGGGAGGGTGAAGATCCCCGCATCTCCTTTGCGACCTGCGCCACATATCTGCGCAGGATCGGCGACAGGTAGGCGTCGACCACGGTGGTATCGCCGCGGCCGACCAGTTTGATCAGCGGCGACACTTCGTGGCTGACCGAGACCTGGGAAAAGCCCATCTCACGTGCCAGCGCCGCCACGGCCTTCTCGTGTGCGGGATAGCGATAGGCGTGCATGAACACGATCGCCACCGCATCGATGCCGTCGGCCCTGGCGGCTTCGAGATCGCGGCGCACGGCGGCAAGATCGGGCGCGCGCTCGACCGTGCCGTCGGCGCGCACGCGCTCATTCACTTCGGCGACGCGCTCGTAGAGCATGTCCGGCTTGACGATGTGGCGCGCGAAGATTTTCGGCCGCGCCTGATAGCCGATCTTTAAGGCGTCGCGGAAACCCTTGGTGATGAGGAGCAGCGTGCGGTCGCCCTTGCGCTCTAGCAGCGCATTGGTCGCGACGGTGGTGCCCATCTTCACCGCGCCGACCTTGCCCGGCGGGATCGGCTCGCCCGACCTCAGGCCGAGCAGATCGCGAATGCCCTGCACCGCGGCGTCGGCATAGGCCTCCGGGTTTTCCGAGAGGAGCTTGTGCGCCTCGAGCGAGCCGTCGGGGCGCCGCGCGACGATGTCGGTGAAGGTGCCGCCGCGATCGACCCAGAAATCCCAGCGCGCCGCTGCTTTGGCCATAAACACTCCCTCAAGCCTGCCTAACGCGACCAAACATCGCCGCGCTCATCGCGTCCAATCGTGTTTTCGGATGTAGCTTGATCAGCGAAATTTATCACGGCCGGGACGTCAAGCCTTCTCGCGCGCCACCTTGCCGGCGATCTCGGCCACCTTCTGCGCGGCGAAGTTGTCCGGCGTCGCCGGCCAGCTCACCACGAAATTCAGTTTCGGCAGTTCGGGCCGCGTTTTCAAGACGCGCAGCCGTCCGGCGAAGGCGATGTTGTCGATGATCGCCGACGGGATGACCGCGACGCCGATGCCGTCGAGCGCCATGCGCACGATGGTGGCGAGCGAGGCGCTGGCATGGATGGTCGGGCGCAGGCCCTTGCGCTCGAACAGTTCGCGCACATTGCTGTAAGGCTGCGTGTTGCGCGAGAAAGTGATGATCGGCCACTTGGCGATGTCTTCGAGCTCGATCCGGGTCTTGCCGAACCGGATCTTGTCGGAACAGACGAAGCCGACCGGGAAAGAGCACAGTGGCCGCGATTGCAGAGCGGGATGGCTGATCGGGCCGAGCAGGAGACCGAGATTGAGCTCTTTGTTGAGCAGCTGTTCGTGCAGGTTCGGCGAGATGTCGACCTCGATCTCCAATTCGAGGTTGGGATAGGCGGCGTTCACCCGCTCGATCAGCACCGGCAGCCAGGTGTGCACGATCGATTCCGAGACGCCGAGCCGCACCAGGCCGCGCATGGTCGAGGAATTGCCGACGGCGTCGATCATCTCGGCGCGCAGGCGCATCAGCCGCTCGGCATAGCCGAGCATTTCGAGCCCCTTCTGAGTCGGCGAGACGCGGCGGCGGTCGCGCTCGATCAGGCGAATGCCGAGGAAATCCTCGAGCTGGGCGATGCGCATCGACACCGCCGGCTGCGTCGTGTTGAGCTTCTCGGCGGCGCCGCGGAACGAGCGCAATGTGGCGACCCACATGAAGGTTTCCAGCGCCTTGAAGTCGACCATGCGCGCGTCCCCAGCGGCTGATAAGGCGACCTTATCAGAGGCCATTCAAAAACACGATTGGACGGGATCAGGCCACGGTGGTCGGCTACGAAGGGGCCGTTCAATCGTGAACTGGGACGCGCAATGCTCGACACCGATCGCCGCGCCGCATCCGAGCATGCCCTCGACACCGCGCTCGCCGTCCGGCTCGCCTGCCGTGCCGGCCGCTTCGACGGCCCGACCTCGGGTCTCGCCTACGGATATGTTCAGGGCAACCTTGCGATCCTGCCGCGTGACTGGGCGGAAGAATTCCTGCGCTTCTGCCAGGCCAATCCGAAGCCGTGTCCGCTCCTTGGCGTCGCCGAAGCCGGCGATCCGCACCTGCCGGCGCTCGGCGCCGATCTCGATATCCGCACCGACCTGCCGCGCTACCGCGTCTGGCGCGACGGCGAAGTCGTCGACGAACCCACGCACCTCAAGTCGGTGTGGCGCGACGATCTCGTCTCCTTCGTCATCGGCTGCTCGTTCTCGTTCGAAGAGGCGCTGTTGCAGAACGACGTGCCGGTGCGCCACATCGCGCTGGGCTGCAACGTCCCGATGTACCGTACCAATATCGCGACGCAGGCGGCCGGCCGCTTCCACGGGCCGATGGTCGTGTCGATGCGGCCGCTGAAGCCGGCCGACGCCATCCGCGCCGTGCAGATCACCACGCGGCTGCCGGCGGTGCATGGCGCGCCGGTGCACATCGGCTTTCCCGAGCAGATCGGCATCCGCGACATCGGCAAACCCGATTATGGCGACGCCGTGCCGGTCGAGGCCGGCGAATTGCCGGTGTTCTGGGCCTGCGGTGTGACGCCGCAATCGGCGATCGCAACGGCCAAGCCGCCCTTCGCCATCACCCATGCGCCGGGATCGATGCTGGTGACCGACCTGAAGAACAGTCAGCTTTCGTTATTCTAAGGCACGAGCGCGCAAAAAGCGCCGACAGGGAGAGAGACAATGGCGATGCAAGCGACAGCAGGCGACGACCATCATCCCACCCACTGGTACGCCGAGATGGCGCCGCGCGAGAAGAGCGCGTTCTGGGCCTGCACCGGCGGCTGGATTCTCGACGCGATGGACGTGCAGATCTACAGCTTCGTCATTCCGGCGATCATCGTCGCCTTCCATCTGAGCAATGCCGACGCCGGTCTGATCGGCACATCGACACTGCTCGCCTCGGCATTCGGCGGCTGGTTCGCCGGCGCGATCTCCGATCGTGTCGGCCGCGTGCGCACGTTGCAGATCACGATCGCCTGGTTCGCCGTTTTCACCTTTCTCACAGGCTTCGCGCAGAATTACACGCAGCTTCTGATCTGCCGCGCGCTGATGGGCTTCGGCTTCGGCGGCGAGTGGGCGGCGGCGGCGGTGCTGGTCGGCGAATTCATCCGCGCCAAGCATCGCGGCAAGGCGGTTGGCGCCATGCAGAGCGGCTGGGCGATCGGCTGGGGCCTCGCCGCGATCGCGGCGACGGTGTTCTTCAGCGTCTTTCCGCAGGAGACCGCGTGGCGCGCGCTGTTCTGGGTCGGCATCGCGCCGGCCATTCTGGTCTTTTTCATCCGCCGCATGGTCGACGAGCCGAAAGTGTTCGACGAGACGCAGCGCAATCTCGACGCTGCCGGCAAGACCGCGAACTTCCTCGAAATCTTTTCGCCACCAGTTATCCGCACAACGATCCTCACCTGCCTGCTGAGCATCGGCGCGCAGGGCGGCTACTACGCCATCACGACTTGGCTGCCGACCTTCCTGCGCACCGAGCGCAAGCTTACCGTGCTCGGCACCGGCGGATACCTGGCGGTGATCATCATCGGCTCCTTCGTCGGCTATCTGGTGAGCGCATGGCTCAATGATCGCATCGGCCGGCGCTCGAACTTCATCCTGTACGCGGTTTGCTCCATCGTGACGGTGATCGTCTACACGCAGGTGCCGGTCGACGACACGGTCATGCTCTATCTCGGCTTCCCGCTCGGCTTCTTTGCCTCCGGCATCTTCTCCGGCATGGGGCCGTTCCTCACCGAATTGTTCCCGACGCGGATGCGCGGCTCGGGGCAGGGCTTTGCCTACAATTTCGGCCGCGGCATCGCCGCGCTCAATCCGATGTTCGTCGGCATGTTGAGCGCGACGCTGCCGCTCGGCCAGTCGATCGGCGTGTTCGCGCTGATCGCCTATGGCCTGCTCATCATCGCGGCGCTTCTGCTGCCCGAAACCAAAGGCCGCGTGCTGACGGCGGAAGCCGCATAGAGTCGAATGCGCGAATGGCGGACCGCCGCCGTTCGCAATTTGCCTCTTGTGGGCGGCGCGCCTGCTGATAGTTTCGGCGCTGCAGGGGGAGTTCGCAGCGATCGGAACGGCGGCATTGGCCGGATTTTTGCAGGCGAAGTGCCGGCATACACTTCACATGCCGGCGAAGTGCTTGGGGGCTTACAGACAGCGATGCGTGTTTTTCTCGATCGGCTCTACCTCTTCGCGGGTTACGCAGCCGGCGGCTTCATGGTGCTGATCTTTCTCATCATGATGTACATGTCGATCGGGCGTCAGATCGGCCTTAATCTACCGGCCGGCGACGATTTCGGCTCGTGGTGCATGGCGGCGATGTCGTTTCTCGGCCTCGCGCACACGTTCAAAAAGGGCGAGATCATCCGCGTCGGTTTGGTGATCGAGCAATTCACCGGCAAGCCGCGCTGGTTGTTCGAAATTTTCGCACTCGGCATTGCCACCGCCTTCACGCTTTACTTCGCTTGGTACGCGGTGGCGATGACCTACGACTCCTACCGCTTCAACGACATGGCGCAGGGCGTCCTGGCAATACCGCTGTGGATCCCGCAGATCGGCTACAGCGGCGGCCTGGTGATCCTCGCCATCGCGCTGGTCGACGAGATGATCCACGTGCTCAAGGGCAATAAGCCGAGCTACGTGAAGGAGCCGCCGTCCTCACCCGATGAATTCGTCGAGCGCATTGCTGCCGGCGGAGCCGGCTGATGCACAGCCTCGTCGAACTGTCATTCATTCTCCTCGGCGGGCTGATCCTGTTCCTGGGCAGCGGGATCTGGATCGCCGTCTCTCTCGGCTTGCTCGGGTCCGTCGCCATGTGGCTGACGACCTCGGTGCCGATCGGCTCGGTGCTGGCCACCACGGTGTGGAGCGGGAGCTCGTCCTGGACGCTGGCGGCGCTGCCATTGTTCATCTGGATGGGTGAAATACTTTTCCGCACGCGGCTGTCGGAGGAGATGTTTCGTGGCCTCTCGCCCTGGCTGCAATGGCTGCCGGGACGACTTATTCATGTGAACGTCATCGGCTGCGGCATCTTCGCGGCGGTGTCCGGATCGTCGGCCGCGACCTGCGCCACCATCGGCAAGATCGCGCTGCCGGAGCTCGAGAAGCGCGGCTACGATCCCGGCATCAGCCTCGGCTCGCTGGCCGGCTCGGGTACGCTCGGCCTGCTCATTCCGCCGTCGATCCCGATGGTGGTCTACGCCGTCAGTGCCAACGTCTCGGTGCTCCAGGTCTTTCTCGGCGGTTTCCTGCCCGGCGTTTTGGTGATGGTGCTCTACTCCGGCTACATCATCGGCTGGTCGCTGCTCAATCCGAGCAAGGTGCCGCCGCGCGATCCGCCGATGTCGTTCCGCCGCAAGATGAAGGAATCGACCAAGCTCATTCCTTGCCTGCTGCTGATCCTCGCCGTGTTCTTCTCACTGGTGTTGGGCCTTGCCACGGCGACCGAATGTGCCGCCTGGGGCGTGAGCGGCGCGCTGCTGCTCGCCTGGTGGAGCGGCACGCTTAATCGCAAGACGTTCTTCGACAGCGTGATGAGCGCGACGCGGCTCACCTGCATGATCATGTTCATCCTGGCGGGCGCTGCCTACACCACTGCGGCGATGGCCTATACCGGCATTCCCGCCGCGCTCGCCGAATGGGTGAAAGGGCAGCACCTGACGCCCGGCATGCTCGCCCTCTACCTGAGCATCATGTACATCATCCTCGGCTGCCTGATCGACGGCATCTCGATGATCGTCCTGACCATGGTGGTGGTGCTGCCGATGGTGCAGCAGGCCGGGCTCGATCTCGTCTGGTTCGGCGTCTACCTCGTCATTCACGTCGAGATGGCGCAGGTCACGCCGCCGGTCGGCTTCAATCTCTTCGTCCTTCAGAATATGAGTGGCCGCGACACGTTCACGGTCGCAAAGGCCGCATTTCCGTTTTTCGTGCTGCTGCTCGTCGCGGTCTTCGTCATCACCGAATTTCCGCAAATCGTCCTGGTGCTGCCGCATCTCGCATTCCCGCCGAGTTGAGACCGCCCCCGCACCTGCTAGGCTTGTTGTTCGAGGTTCTTCGTCCACCCGTATGTTGTGTCCAACCTATGAGGCGACAAATGAGACTGAAACATTCGTTCCTGGTCGCGGCCGGCCTGGCCGTTACCATCGCGGCGAGTCCGGCGATGGCGCAAACCAAGTGGGATCTGCCGGCGGCCTATCCGGACGACAATCCGCACAGCCAAAACCTCAACCTGTTCGCCAAGGATGTCGCCGCCGCGACCGGCGGAAAATTGCAGATCACCGTGCATGCGGGCGCCTCGCTGTTCAAGGCGCCGGACATCAAGCGCGCGGTGCAGACCGGCCAGGCGCAGATCGGCGAGGTACTGATCTCGCTGCACGAGAACGAGGACCCGATCTTCGGCATCGACGTCGTGCCGTTCCTCGCCACCAGCTATCCGCAGGCGCTGAAGCTGTGGCAGGCGTCGAAGCCGGCGATCGCCAAGAAGCTCGCTTCGCAGGGCTTGATGCTTCTGTTTGCCGTGCCGTGGGCGCCACAGGGCATCTACTCGAAGAAGGAGATCAACTCCATCGAGGACATGAAGGGCCTGAAGTGGCGCGCCTATAACGTCGGCACCGCCCGCATCGGCGAACTCGTCGGCGCGCAGGTGGTGACGGTGCAGGCGGCCGATCTCGCGCAGGCGCTCGCGACCGGCGTCGTCAACTCCTTCATCACCTCGGCCGCGACCGGCTACGACAGCAAGGCCTGGGAGACCATGACGCACTTCTACGACGCGCAGGTCTGGATCCCGAAGAACGTCACCTTCGTCAACAAGGCGTCGTTCGACAAGCTCGACAAGCCGACGCAGGAAGCCTTGCTCAAATCGGCAGCGACCGCCGAAACGCGCGGCTGGAAGATGTGGGAAGACAAAAGCGGCTGGTATCTCGACCAGCTCAAGTCGCACGGCATGAAGGTGCAGCCGCCGAGCGCCAAGCTCAAGGAAGGTCTGAGCAAGATCGGCCAGACCCTCACCGCCGACTGGCTGAAGAAGGCCGGCGCGACGGGCAAGGAAGTGATCGACGCCTACAAGAAGTAAGCGTCATCTGACGAAAACGCGCGGGCGCCCGGCCGGACGCCCGCGCGGTGTTTTCTTGGCGGTCAGCGCGCGGCCTGCTTGTCGATGAGCGGGGTGATGCGGCGGACCGAGACCCGCCGGTTGGCGCGCGCGGCGCCTTCGGTCTGCACTTTCAGACTTTGCTCACCGTAGCCCTGCGTCACGAGGTTCTCCGGCGGCACGTGGAACTGCTCCGTGAGTGCGACGGCGACCGATTCGGCGCGGCGGTCGGACAGCGACAGGTTGTCTTCGGCGGCGCCGACCGCGTCGGTGTGGCCCTCGATCAGAAACACCTCGCGTGGGTTGCGCTGGATGGCGCGGTTCAATCCTTCTGCCACGACGTTCAATTTATCGACCTGATCGGGCGTCATCTGCCACGAGCTGGTGTCAAAATTGATGTCGAGATCGAGCCGCGGCATGCGGTCGCGCAACGGTGCGCTGTAGCGCACCTGGTCCACGGTGTAGGTCTCCTGGACGGCCTCGACCGGCGGCGCGTCGAGCACCTCGTAGATCGTCTCCGGACGCGCCCGATCGAGCTCGACGATGTAGCGGTCGCGCGGGATATGGATCACCGGCGGCGGCAGCTCGACGAATATACCGCGGCGCGGCCCGGCGGCGCGCTCGTCGATAATGACCACCTCGCGACCGCCGCGCTCGCGACGTACGCGGCGGACGAGGTGGCCGCGTTCGTCAGTGACGTTGACGATGTGGTCGCCGTTCGGACGCACGATCACGGTCGTCGTCTCGTTGCCGCGGCGTTCGACGTTGACGTCACGGGCGCCGACCGCGAAGCGCCGCGATTCGTCGTGACGGATGATGGTGCGGTTGTTCTCCTTGACGATGGTGCGATCGCCTTCGGTGATGACGGTGCGGTTGCCCTCGCGCTGTTCATGCCGCTCCTTGCGCATGTCCTGGATGGTGACGGTCGGCTTGCCGTTCTTGGGCAAGATGAATTGTTGCGCGCTTTGCGGCTTCTGCGGCGGCGCGATGGCCGGCGCGGGAGTCTGTGCGATGGGTTTCGTCGGCGCATTGCGCTGTGCGTTGTTCGCCGGAGGCTGCGTTACTGGCGTCGACTGCGCGGCCGGCTTCTGTGGGGTAGGGGTCTGCGCGGCGGGCTGTCGATTGGGTACGGCGGGCTTGGTCTCGTTGTGCTGCGCCTCAGGTTTCTTTTCCGCCGGCTTTTCTTCCGACGCGGCCGGCTTGGTTGCCGGCCCTTCCGGCGCGGGCTTTGCGGCGGTGTTCGGCTTCGCTTCCGGCTTTTGCCGCTCCTGATGCTTCTCCTCGCGCTTCGGCTCGGCCTGATGTCGCGGCTGCTCCTGCACAGCTTTTGGCGCTTCGTGCGGCGGCGGCTGCTGCGCGGCGGGCTTTTCCGTCGGCTTGGACTCGGGCGGTTTCGGCTGCGCCTGATGTTGCGGTGGCGGCGCCTTCTCGGCAGGCTTTGGCTGCGCGTGCTCCGGTTTCGCCGGCTGATGCTGCGGCTTCGCCTCGGGGTGCGGGGGCTTCTCGGCGCCCTTCTCCCGCGCCTTCTCCTTGTCGCCTTCCTGCTGCGGCGCGGCCGCCTGTGCGAGCACGATGGGTCCGCCACTCTCGGCCTGCGCCGCGGGCGCGGCAGCGGTCAGCATCAGGAGAGCGGTCCCGGCAAGCAAAAGCGATTTGGTCGATATCATCGGTGAGCAGGCTCCTTGCTATGGGAATCGCGCGGATCAGCTCTGCCGGCCCGGCGCATCAGGTGCAACTCGCGCGGCCCGCACCGGTTCCGCAGCGCAAGGTCGCAGCCGACATTGTCGAAAGGCCAGCGAAACGCGCGGGATTCTCGTCAGCGACGCCGCACGCGCATGCGTTGACCGATGACGACCGCCGCCATCACCGCGACCGCATAGGCAAACGTCTCGACCCGGATCGGCTCGCCATTGACGGGCGACGCCAGAACGATGATCACGAATGGCTGCAACAGCATCAATTGACCGGCACGAGCGACGCCGATGCGCGCCATCGCCGCATTGAACACGAAGAAGGCGAAGAACTGGCTGATGAAGCTGACGTAAGCGAGACCTGCCCAGCCGCCGGCAGCGATCGTGCCGAGATGCGCCGGCCAGAGCACGATAGCTGCGAGAAGAGAAAGCGGCAGGAACAGCGCGACCTGCCAGCAGATCGCCTCCCAGCCCGGCATCGCCAGACTCAATCGGCCTGACATGGCGTAGCCGAAGGCGCCGGCGATGATGGTGCCGGCGAGAAACAGGTCGCCTACCGCGAAACCGCCGCTGCCCTCGCGCAATGCGAACACGACGACGATCGCCGCGCCGGTTGCGCTCGCCAGCCAGAAGCCGAGGCTTGGGCGTTCGCGCGTGACGATCGCCGCCGCCGCCGCGGTTGCAAGCGGCATGATGCCGAGCACGACACCGCCATGTGCTGCCGGCACGTGCGCCATCGCGAGCGCCATCAGAACCGGAAAGCCGACAATCGTGCACAGACCGGCGATGACCACATCCGGCCATAGTTTGCGCGCAGGCAACGGACGACGCAGGGCGAGCAGCACGCTCAGTCCGGCGCAACCGGCAATGCTCGCGCGGATTGCGGTCAGCAGCAACGGATCGAAGCTCGTCACGGCGAGACGCGTCGCCGGCAGCGTGCCGCCGAACAGCAGCACACCGGCGATGCCGAGGACGAGGCCGAGATTGTCGCGGGAACGGATCATGCGGGCGCGATCACACTAGCCCGCTTCTGCCGTCGCGGCCAAGCGAATGCGGTCAGCGGATCGCACGCACGATGCCGTTCGCCATCGACCGACGTGATCCAAGGGGCAATGATGCCGCAGACATTGCGCAGCAGCGGCATCCCCTTTTGGGACGACGTCCCGTGGGGCTCGCATCTGGGCGTGTTCTACGAAACGCATGACGACCTCATCGATGCGGCGGCGCGCTTCTTCGAGTAGGGCCTCGACAATAACGAGCTTTGCATCTGGGCTCCGCCCGATCATGTAGCAGCAGACGCCGCGGTGCGATTGCGTGAGCAGATCGCCGAGTTCGACGCGCACCTCGCCGCCGGCCGCATGCGCTTTGTTGCGGCCAACAAGTGGCATGGGAGTGAAGCGGATCCGGGCTTCTGGAACGGCGTGTTCGACGACGCACGGGTTGGCAGTCATGACGGCGTGCGCGCGAGCGGCGATGCCGTCTGGCCGACCGAGGGACCCCGCGGCGAGGTCTTGCACTATGAGGAGCAGATCGCGCGACGCCTCGCCGGCCGGCCGGCGCTGGCTCTGTCCACCTACGACCTGACGGCGAGCCGAGGCGCCGATGTGCTCGACATTGCTCGTCTGCACGGCCTCACCGTGGCGCGCCGCCGCGGCGAATGGCAGCCCTTCGAGACGCCGTCATGGCGCGCCGCGGCGGACCTCGAGGCCGCGCTCGCAGCCATGACCTCGGCGATTCGCGGTTCCGACCTCCTGACCGAGCGTGAGCGGATGGTCTTGGGGCTGCTCGTCCGGGGCGCCTCCAGCAAGGAAGTGGCGCGCGACCTCGGCATCAGCCCGCGCACCGCCGACTTCCACCGCGCCAATATCATCGAAAAACTGGGGGCAAGGAATACCGCCGACGTCATTCGCCGCGTCTTGAGCCGGCGTTAGCCCTGCACCGTGCGCAGGGCGGGTATCCTCGTAATTTTACGAGTGTATTTCCGCGCCGGAGGGGGCTAGGCCAGTCCCTTACCTTCCGGTTTCGCCGAGCGGCGCGAGCGCGTCCGGCGCGGAACCGGTTCCCTAAGACCACATCGGCTCGTGGAATAGACGAAGCGGCGGGACACATAACGTCGCGGGTGGGGGTGCGCACGGCCGGTCCAGAAAAAGAGCGATCATGAACTCGGCAATCGTCAAACGTTCCGTCTCACTCGGCGGTCACAAGACCAGCATCAGCCTCGAAGACGCGTTCTGGAACTATTTGAAGGAAGTCGCTGACAGCCGCGCCGTCTCGGTCTCGGTGATCGTGGCGGAGATTCAGGCGCAGGACCGCCGCACCAATCTATCCTCGGCCATCCGGCTGTTCGTGCTGGAACACGCCTGCCTGCGCTGTACCGAGGCCGAACGCGGGCTTATGCCGCCCGAGCGGCCGGCGCTGGCCGCCAATGCGTGATGCCTGCAACCTTAGATTGAGCAGCTTCATCGTGTGATAACCAGCAATTTCAACTCCCCGTCCACGTTTCCCGACTAGGACTTGTGGACGGGGAGGCGATTGATGGTGTTCGGTTTTTCGGCGATGACCCGTACCCGGTCGGCCGCCCCGCCCCGCGAATTGCCGGGCGGCGAGCCGCCGTCGAACCCGCACCGGCATCCCGTCA
>DATCFB010000311.1:0-7946 GCA_036509755.1 Pseudolabrys sp.
CGCTTCCATATCCCGCTCGGCACCCTGCGCGATTGGGAACAAGGAGCGGCGACGCCCGATCAGTCGGCGCGCGCCTATCTGACGGTGATCGCGCGTAATCCCGACGCGGTGCGCGAGGCACTTGCACCGTCGGAGGGTTAGGCGGGCCCATCCTTCGAGACGCATCGCTGGCGCGATGCTCCTCTGGATGAGGCGCGATTCACTCCGCGCCTTTGAGCCGCTCCAGCGCCTCGGCGATCTTGGCCTTGCGGCCGGCCGCCTCGTCGCGCTTTTCCTTCTCCTCCTCGACCACCTCTTCGGCGGCGCGCTCGACGAATTTGGGATTGTTGAGCTTGGCGTCGGAACGGGCGATGTCGGCTTCGGCCTTCTGAATTTCTTTGGCGAGACGCGCGCGCTCGGCGGCAAGGTCGGTGACACCCTTGAGCGGCAGCGCCGCGACCTCGCCTCGCACGACGAGCTGTACCGAGCCCTGCGGCGCCGACGGGGCGGAAGAAATCTCCGACACCCGCGCGAGCCGCTTGATGATGTCCGACCAGCGCTGCGCCAGCGCCTGAGTCTCATCCGACGCGCCGGCGAGCACGACCGGAATGATGGCGTTGAGGTTCATCTCGGCGCGGATCGACCGGATCGCGGTGATCAGGTCGATGACCCAGCCGATCTCGGCTTCGGCCTTGTCGTCTTCCAGGCCCGTGAGATTGGGCCAGTCGCTGAGCGCGAGGAGCGCTTTTCTTCCACCCCCCTCCCTACCCTCCCCCACAAGGGGGGAGGAAGAAGAGGACGCCGTGACGGCCCACAGTTCTTCGGTGATGAACGGCATGAACGGGTGCAGGAGCTTGAGGATCTCGTCGAGCACCCAGGCCGCGGTGGCGCGCGTCTCGTCCTTGGCCGGGCCGTCCGCGCCGGTGAGCAGCGGCTTCGACAATTCGACATACCAGTCGCAATAGACGTTCCAGACGAAGCGATAGGCCGCCCCGGCCGCCTCGCTGAAGGCATAGGTCTCGATCGCTGCGGTGATCGCCGCCGCCGCCCTCTGTGTCTCGTGCGCGATCCAGCGGTTGAGCACTTCCTTGGCCGATTTCGGATCGAAGCCTTCGACGCGCCTGGCGCCGTTGAACTCGACGAAGCGCGCCGCGTTCCAGAGCTTGGTCGCGAAGTTGCGGTTGTTCTCGACGTCCTGCGGGCCGAGGCGGATGTCGTGGCTCGGTGCGACGGCGCGCATCAAAGTGAAGCGCAGCGCGTCGGCGCCGTAGTCGTCGATGACGCCGAGCGGATCGACGACGTTGCCCTTCGACTTCGACATCTTGGCGCCCTTCTCGTCGCGGACGAGACGGTGGATGTAGATGTCGTGGAAGGGGATTTCCGGCTCGCCCTTTTGGTCCTTCATGAAATGAAGGCCCATCATCATCATGCGGGCGACCCAGAAGAAGATGATGTCGAAGCCGGTGACCAGCGCCGAGGTCGGATAGAAGCGCTTCAGCTCCTTGGTCTCGTCCGGCCAGCCGAGCGTCGAGAACGGCCAAAGCGCCGACGAGAACCAGGTGTCGAGCACGTCCTCGTCGCGCTTGAGCAGCGTCGTCTTGCCGTAGTGCTTTTCGGCCTCGGCCTGCGCGTCGGACTCCGTTTCGGCGACGAACACCTTCCCGTCCGGCCCATACCACGCCGGAATTTGATGACCCCACCAGAGCTGGCGCGAGATGCACCACGGCTGGATGTTTTCCATCCAATTGAAGTAGGTCGCTTCCCAGTTCTTTGGCACGAACGTGGTTTGGCCACTGCGCACAGCGGCAATCGCCGGCTTCGCCAGCTCGTGCGCGTTGACGTACCACTGATCGGTCAGCAACGGCTCGATGACTACGTTCGAGCGGTCGCCGTGCGGGACGACGTTGGCATGCGGCTCGATCTTTTCGACGAGGTCCATTGCCTCAAGTTGCGCGACAACCGCCTTGCGCGCGACAAACCTGTCAAGTCCGCGAAGTGATTCCGGAATCCATTCGCTTATGGACTTACCGTAAACCCCTTCATCAGCTAAAATCCCGTCACCACTTTTCTGGGAAAATTCCAGGTCATCGGTCCAAGAAGATTTTATTTTTCCTTCGCGGGTTAGCACACTGATTTGCGCCAAATTGTGCCGCTTACCGACCTCGAAATCGTTGAAGTCGTGCGCCGGCGTGATCTTCACGGCGCCGGAGCCCTTTTCCGGATCGGAGTATTGGTCGGCGATGATCGGAATGCGCCGGCCGACCAGCGGCAGGATGACATTGACAGGCTGCCCGGCTTTGAAAGCGTCCACGTAAGTCTTGTATCGCCCGTCCTCCGGGTGCACCGCGACCGCGGTGTCGCCGAGCATCGTCTCGGGGCGCGTCGTCGCGACGACGATGAAGGTCGACGGGTTTTCCGGGTTGAAGGTCTTGCCCTCGATCGGATAACGCAGGTGCCAGAGCGAACCTTTCGTCTCGACCGGCACCACCTCCAGATCGGAGATCGCGGTCAGAAGCTTCGGGTCCCAATTGACCAGCCGCTTGTCCTTGTAGATCAGCCCTTCGCAATAAAGCGCGACGAAGACCTTCAGCACCGCCTTCGACAAACCTTCGTCCATCGTGAAGCGCTCGCGCGACCAGTCGCATGACGCGCCGAGACGCTTCAACTGATTGACGATCGTTCCGCCCGACTCCGCTTTCCACGCCCAGACGCGCTCGAGAAATTTGTCGCGGCCCATTTCGCGGCGGCCCGGCTCCTGCCGCTCCATCAATTGCCGCTCGACCACCATCTGCGTCGCGATGCCGGCGTGGTCGGTGCCGGGCTGCCACAGCACGTCCTTACCGCGCATGCGCTCGAAGCGCGCGAGCACGTCCTGCAACGTATTGTTGAGCGCATGGCCCATATGCAACGAGCCGGTGACGTTCGGCGGCGGGATGACGATAGAGTACGTCTCGGCTGTCGCGCGCTCGAGCCGGCCGGCGCGGAAGGCGCCCGCCTCTTCCCAAGTCCGGTAGATGCGGCCCTCGACTTCCGAGGGCTGATAAGTCTTGTCGATCATTGTCTTTTGTCTGTGCAACGGGACGGGCTACAAAGCCCGCCACGCCATCGAGAGTCAACGTGCCATCAGCTAAAGCCGGGATCCAGACCGAGTTGCGCCGCGCCATCGTTCTGATGGCGTTCGCCGCCTTCGCCAGCGGCTTCTCCTTGCGCATGTCCGACCCGCTGCTGCCGCAAATCGCCGCCGACTTTCGCACCTCGATCGGCGCGACCTCGGCCATCGTTACCGCCTACGCCATTCCCTACGGCCTCACGCAGGCCTTTGCCGGCCTGCTCGGCGACCGCTTCGGCAAGTGCCAGTGGGTTGCGTTCGCATGCCTGATGTCGGCGGTGCTGGTGCTGCTGTGCGCGCTGTCCCAGACGCTGCCGCAGCTCACGCTCGCGCGGCTCATCTGCGCGCCGGCCGCCGCCACCATCGTGCCGCTGGGCATGGCCTATGTCGGCGACGCCGTTCCTTATGAGCGGCGGCAAACGGTGCTGGCGCGGTTCCTCGCCGGCCAGATGACCGGGATGATCGCCGGCCAGGTCGCCGGCGGAGTCGTCGGCGATCATTTCGGCTGGCGCACCGCGTTCCTCGTGCTCGCCGCCGTCTTCGCGATCACGGGCCTGTCGCTGGCGAGCCAGCTTGGGCGCAATCCGTGGACGAAGCGCACGCGCCGCGACGCGCAAAGCAAGCCCGGACTCGTGCGCGACTACCGCAAGCTGCTCGCCGATCCCTGGTGCCGCTTCCTCGTGCTCGCCGTGTTCTTCGAGGGCGCGATCTTCTTCGGTGCGTTCACTTACGTGTCGGCCTATTTGCACACGCGCTACGGCCTGAGCTTCTCGACCATCGGCTTCGCCATTGCCGGCTTCGGCATCGGCAGCGTGTGCTACGCGCTCTCCGTGCGCATGCTGATCGGCGCGCTCGGCGAAATCGGGCTGGTGATCGGCGGCGGCATCGTCGTGGCGCTCGCTTATCTCTCGCTCGCCGGCGTGCCGTTCTGGGAGCAGGCGCCGGTCGCGATCGGCGCGCTCGGCTTCGGCTATTACATGCTGCACAATACGTTGCAGACGCACGCGACGCAGATGCTTCCCGAGGCGCGCGGCACGGCGGTCGCCGGTTTCTCCTCGGCGCTGTTCCTCGGTGCCAGCGCCGGCGTCACGCTCGCCGCGCCGCTGGTCGACCGCGCCGGCGCGGCGCCGATCTTCGTCGGGGCGGCGGTGCTGTGGCCATTGCTGGCGGTGTGGATCAGGTGGCAGTTCAGGCGCCACGCGGCGGCGCGGCGAAACGGCCTTTAGCGGCCGCGCGAGACGCGCTCGATCTCGGCGCGCACGATGCGCTCGACCATGCCCGGCAGGTTGTCGTCGAGCCACGACTTGAGCATCGGGCGGAGCATTTCCTTGACCAGGTCCTCGAGCGTGCGGGCATTGTTGCCGAGCACGGTGTTGGCCAGCGAATTGAAGGCGCTGTCGACGACGGAGCGCGTCGAGGCCGACATCAGGCTGCGGTCGAACGCCATCGGCGCCTGCGCCGCCGGCTGGCGCGGCGCTTCCGGCGCCTCGCTCGTGCGCTCGGCGAAGACGACGTCGGAGGTGCCGTCGATGGTGCGGAACGCCGACGGCGTCGCCGCGCTTTCCGCTGTCGCCGGTGTTGCCGACATTGCCGGCGTTGCTGACATTGCCGGTGTTGCTGTTGTCGCTGTTGTTGCCGAAATCGCCGTCATCGCCTCGGTTAAGTCCAGCACGTCCGACCCCCCCGCCGCCGGTTTGGGTGCGGGCTTTGCCGCAGGCGGGGTCGCCGCTTCGATCTTGGCGAACACGGCGTCGATCTCGTCCTGCTTGTTCGGCGCCGCCGGACGGGGCGGCGATTGCGGCGGTGGCATCGCAGCCGGTCGGACCGGCGCTGCCGCGACGGGCGCCGGGCGCGCGGGCTCGGGTGCCTTGGCCGCAGGCTTGCTGTCGTCGTCGGCTATGATGCGTCGGATGGAGGCGAGAATCTCCTCCATCGAGGGCTCTTGCGCCTTCGCCGATTGACTCATGCCCTAGATCCCGCTCGAAGCGCTTGCACGTCGATCAGCGAATCGAAGGCCGTGCATCCGCGGCCCGACGAATCGAATCGCCATCGGATTCCATTTATACGCCAGAGCGGTACGGCTGTGGCAGAGTCCAATCCATGAACGGGAACGAAGTTGTGGACACGGCGCGCCGCACGAAAGCGGACGCCGCTCGACGGCTCTAGCGCCCGTCCGGATTGCGCGTGCCGGCCCAGGCGTCGCGCACCTGCTCGTAATGCACCTGCGGCCGGTAGACCGGAACGTGCAGCCCGAGGATCTCCGGCTGGAGCCTCCCAACCGCGGCGAGCAGCGTATAGGACGCCACGACACGGTCGTGCTGCGCGGTCACGACGGACACACGCGCATTCACCAGGGTCTGCTGCGCGGTGAGCACGTCGAAGGTCGTACGTTGACCGACGCGCGCCTCCTCACGAATGCCGTTGAGCGCGATCTCGGCCGCCTGCACCTGCGCCTGCGTCGCCTCGATATTGGCCTTGGCCGCCTGGAGCAGGCCCCAGGCCTGCACGACGCTCTGCCGGACCTGGTCACGCGCAACATCGAGGTTGAGCCGGTTCTGGCCGAGGGTCTCCTTGGCCTGCCGGATCAGAGAATATTCGCCGCCGCCCTGATAGACGGGCACGGTCAAGGTGCCGAGCAGCGAGGCGTTGTAGCTTTCCATCGTCGACAGCACGCCGACGCCGAGGAAGCTCTTGTTGACGCTGCCCTGAAGCGAGAGATTCGGCAGCAGCGCTCCTTCGTTGACCTTCACCTGCCGCAACGCGACGTCGACATTGAATTGGGCGGCGGCGACCGACGGATTCGTGCCGATCCCGACCGCGACCGCACCGGCAAGGCTTTTCGGCGAGAACCGATCGACCGGCGCTCCGGGTGCGAGCTTGCCGGGATTGATGCCGATAACCTGCCGATAGGTCGCCTGCGAGGAGGCGAAATTGGCCTCCGCCGTCAGCACCTGCGAACGCCCGGCGGCGAGGCTCGATTCGGACTGCGCCACATCAGTTCGCGTGACCTCTCCGACGTTGAAGCGGTCGCGGGTCTGGCGGAGTTGCTCTTGCAGCACCTCGACGTTGCGCCGCTGTAAATCCAGGATCGCTTCGTCGCGCAGCAGGTTCATGTAGGCAGTGACGGCGTTGAGCAGAACGGTCTGCCCCGTAATGGCAAGGGTGGCACGCGACGCGAGCACCTGCGCCTCGGCCTGGCGGGTGCGATTGGCGGTCTGGTAGCCGTTGAACAGCGTTTGCGTCAGGGTCAGGCCGACCGAAAACGGCGAATTGTAGCCGCTCGAGGTGGAGTACGTAGAGCCGTTCGGAATGGTGCTCGACGCGGTCTTGCTGGTGGTGGACAACGACTGCTCGCCGCCCGTCGCCGTAATGTTCACTCGCGGCCGATAGCCGGCAAGCGCTTGTGGCACGTTCTCGTCGGTCGCGCGCGTTCCGGCGCGTTGCGCGTTCAGGCTCGGATTGTTCTGGTAGGCTAGAACCAGCGCGCCTTCGAGCGTGTCGGCCCTGGCGATGCCGAAGGCCAGCGGCGAAACGGCACAAAGCAGGGCCGCCGTTAGCGCAAGACGCTTTTTCCCACCCAAACGCAACCTACCCACCGTACTGAAATAGGGCCCCAAGCGACGACAGCGGCACCGCAGCGGCATGCGGCGCAAGGAACATTGACCATAGTGGTCAGTCAGCGGGGTTGAAACCCCCCACCTCAAACGAGCTGTAGATATCGGGGGAGCCGCGGCATTTTCGCCACGATACGAACCGCGCCGAAAAAAGCTCAGAAGGCGAAAGCCGGCGCTTTGATGAAGCCCGGAAGAACGGGCGCGGCGGCGTCAAATACCGTCCGGCCCCCAATGTCGTTGCCGGTGCGCAGATAAAGCATTGCTTTGGCCGCCGCGTCGCCGCCGAGCACGCAGACGAGACGGCCGCCGTCGCTCAACTGCCCCAACAGCGTCTCCGGCACGACCTCCGTTGCCCCTTCCATGACGATGAGGTCGTAGGGCGCCACCGCCGGCCAACCCGATGCGAGCGGCCCGCTCACAATGTCGACATTCTTGCAATCCGCGAGAGCCTCGCGCGCCGCACGGCCAAGCTCGGCGTTCTCTTCGAGCGCCACCACCTGCGCCGCCACGCGGGCGAGAACCGCGGTGCCGTAGCCAGTGGCGCACCCGACGTCGAGCACACGGTCGTTCGGCGTGATGCCGGCCGCCTGAAGCATCTTTGCCAGGACGCGCGGCTTGATCAGGCAACGCCCCGGTGCGACCGTCATATCGAAATCGACATAAGCGAGCGAAACGGACTTCGGCGGCACGAACCGCTCGCGTGCGATCTCCTGGAATGCCCAGAGGAGCTTGAGGTTCGTAACGTCGGCGGTGCGGATCTGGCCATCCACCATGTTGCGGCGAGCGGCGGCAAAATCGGTCATCGCGGTTCTCGAGCGCTGTCGATGTGTCGGAATGCGCGGCAGTTCTGCGGCAAGGGTCGCAAAAAGGCAAGCGAGCGGCAGCGTTGTGGACCGCGCGCGTCTCCTATATAGGCAAGTCGCGCGGCCGCCACTGGAATCGGTTCCAGCCCGCGCAAAAGGCCTCGTGGCGGAGTGGTTACGCAGAGGACTGCAAATCCTTGCACCCCGGTTCGATTCCGGGCGAGGCCTCCACTTCATTGTCCGGATTGGTCAAGACGAGCACCGGAAATCCGCCGGAAAGGTTGGCAAGCCGCCCGGCGACCCTAGGATTTTCGTTTACGCCGGCCGTCATTCGGCCTTTGCAAAGCGGATGGGCTTTGTTATGAGGCCCCTCCACGGGCATGCCCTGTTCCCGAGTAGCTCAGCGGTAGAGCATTCGACTGTTAATCGAATGGTCGCTGG
>DATCFB010000312.1:0-12289 GCA_036509755.1 Pseudolabrys sp.
CGTAAATGAGGTCGTTCGTGCTTGGCGAGCCGGTCGCCTCGAACGTGTCGTTGCCTGCCGTGCCGTTGCTCGTCTGATTGTTGCCGACAAAGAACGTTTGTCCACTAGGGCCTGTCCTCAATTAAGCCAAATGACGGCGGCGGCCAAGTAGATCGCCGCGAGGAAGTTTCCAGCCGTCTTGTCGTAGCGTGTGGCAATTGCTCGGTACTGTTTGAGCTTGCAGTAAAAATTCTCCATGAGGTGGCGCGCCTTGTACATCTCCTTGTCGAAGATGCGCTTGATCTTTCGATTGCTTTTCGGCGGGATCACGAGCTTTTTTCCTGCCGCTAACAGAGGTTCGATCACACGCTCGTCGGCATCAAAGGCCTTGTCTGCTAAGAGCGTATCGGCCTGCATCTGAGGCAGGAGCGCGTCGGCGCCCTGCAAATCATGGGCTTGGCCCGGCGTCAGGAAGAACGCAAGCGGATTGCCCAATGCGTCGACCATGGCATGGATTTTGGTGCTCAATCCGCCTTTGCTGCGCCCGATCGCCTGGTCTTCGCCGTCTTTTTTTGGGCGCCAGCACTGTGCTGATGCGCGCGCACAATGGTGCTGTCGATCATCGCGTATTCGTTGTCGGCATCGGCCGCCAAAATCTCAAATAGTTCCTTCCACACGCCGGTCTTGGTCCAGCGGGAAAATCGCGTGTGAACCTTGATCGGGTCGCCAAAGCGCTCCGGCAGGTCCCGCCACGGAATGCCGGCGCGATACCGATAGATCACGGCTTCCACGAACAGCCGATTGTCCTTGGCCGTTACGCCCACGTGACCCTCACGTCCCGGCAGTAAATCCTTAATCCTGTCCCATTGATCGTCCCGAAGGGAGTAGCGGCGCATCTGTCAGCTCCGAATCAGCTGACCGCCTATGAATCACGCGATAATCCGCTTGGGAATCCTCTAATTGAGGACAGGCCCTAGTTCTTTTGGCTAATCCGCCAGTAACGGCGCTACGGCGCGCGCCTCCGCCACCAGCGCCGTCACCAGCGGCGTCATCGGCTCCCGTAACGGCACCACAAGGCCGACGGTCTGGCTCACCTCGGGCCCGGCGATCGGGATCGCCCGCAACTGCTGGGTCTCGGTGAGGCCGAGCGAAGCCGCCAGTCGCGCCGGCATCACGCTGGCCCAGCGGCCGGTGCGGACGTGGGAATAGAGCAGGATCATCGAGTCGGATTCGAGGGTGATGTTCGGCTCCGCCCCGGTCTCGCGCAGCAGCCGCTCGACGATGCGGCGGTTCTGCATATCCGGCGTCATCAGGCACAGAGGGACCTGCGCCACCTCCGCCCAGGTGACTTCTTCCCGATCGGCGAGCGGCGCGTCGTGGGCGACCAGCAGCCGGTAGCGCTCGCGATAGAAGGGAATGGCGTTGACGCGGCCGAGCGGCTCGTTGTCGAGATAAGTCAGCCCGGCATCGATCTCGAGATTGTCGATCTCGTTGAGGATCTCGGATGAGGTGCGCGAAAAGACCGTAAACTGAACGGCCGGGTGCCGTGCCCGATATGGCGTGGTGAGCGTTTCCACCATGGCGAGGGCGGTCGGGATGACGGCGAGGCGCAGCCGCCCTGCGAGGCCATGTTTGAGCGCATGCACCTCCTGGCGCATCGCCTGGGCGTCGCCGACAATGCGCCTCGCCCAGTCGAGGACACGTTCGCCCTCGGGCGTAAAGCCTTGGAACCGGGAGCCGCGATTGACGAGGAGGACCCCGAAGCTCTCCTCCATCTGCTTCACACCGGCCGAGAGGGTCGGCTGGGTGACGCCGCAGGCCTCGGCCGCCCGGCCGAAATGCTTTTGGCGGGCAAGTGCGAGCAGGAATTCGAGTTTATCGATCACCGGTCGCCCGTATGCGTGACGTTTGCATTCCGAAGGGTCGCCCTTCAGAATTTTGGAACACGAGAAAAGCCGTTTGCAGGATCCTTGATGTATAATACCATAGCTGGCAAGTCATAACGATAGAAATTAGCTATCGCGCGATTAGGCCGGGCCCCTTGTTTAGGACCGTTCCATCGCGTTTTTCTGTTGTTTGCGGAGGTGGTTATGAGTGCACCAGTGACGAACCTTGAAGCGCCGGACATCACGCGGAAGGGCGGCCGCCGGCCGCGACGCACGCCGAAGGGCCGTCAAGTCGATCCGGTCGCGCTTGAGGACGTCCGCGCGCTGCTCACCGATCGTCCGCGCCGCCGAGAGCTGCTGATCGAGCACCTCCATCTCATCCAGGACCACTACAACCACATCTCCGCCGCGCACCTCGCCGCGCTCGCGGCCGAAATGAAGATGGCGCTGACCGAGGTCTATGAGGTCGCCACCTTCTATTCGCACTTCGACGTGGTGAAGGAGGGCGAGGATGCGCCGCCGGCGGTCACCGTGCGCGTCTGCGACTCCATCTCCTGCGCAATGGCCGGCGCCGAGGCGCTGATCGAGAAACTGCCGAAGATCCTCGGCAAGGACGTGCGCGTCGTGCGCGCGCCCTGCATGGGAGCCTGCGAACGCGCACCGGCCGTCGCGGTCGGCCACGTGCAGACGCTCCAAGCGACGCCTGACAAGGTCGCCGCCGCGGTGAAGGCCAATCCGCATCCGCACGCCTGGAAGCCGCAGACCGATTTCACCACCTATCAAAAGGCCGGCGGCTACGCGCTGCTGAAGGATTGCCTCGCCGGCAAACGGACGCCGGAGGACCTGATCAAGATCGTCAGCGACGGCGGCCTGCGTGGCCTCGGCGGCGCCGGCTTCCCGACCGGCCGCAAATGGTCGCTGGTGCGCGCGGAACCCGCGCCGCGCCTGTTCGCAGTCAACGCCGACGAGGGCGAGCCAGGCACCTTCAAGGACCGCTACTATCTCGAGCGCGACCCGCACCGTTTCCTCGAAGGCATGCTGATCGGCGCCTGGGTGGTCGAGGCGCACGACACCTACATCTATATTCGCGATGAATATCCCGAGCTGCGCCTGATGCTCGCCGAGGAGATCGACAAGCTCGCCGATGCCGGGCTGACGCCGCATACGCGACTGCATCTGCGGCGCGGTGCCGGTGCCTATATCTGCGGCGAAGAGTCGGCGATGATCGAGTCGATCGAGGGCAAGCGCGGCCTGCCGCGTCATCGCCCGCCATACGTCGCCCAGATCGGCCTGTTCGGACGCCCGACGCTCGAGCAAAACGTCGAGACGCTGTACTGGATCCGCGACATCATCGAGAAGGGCGCCGAATGGGCGACCTCGCAGGGCCGCCACGAGCGCAAGGGCTTCCGCAGCTTCTCCGTCTCCGGCCGGGTCAAGAACCCCGGCGTCAAGCTGGCACCGGCCGGCATCACGCTACGCGAGCTCGTCGACGAGTTCTGCGGCGGCATGCAGGACGGCCATTCGTTGAAGGCCTATCTCCCCGGTGGCCCGTCCGGCGGCATTCTGCCGGCCTCGATGGCCGACATTCCGCTCGACTTCGGAACTCTGGAGAAATACGGGAGCTTCGTAGGGTCGCACGCGGTTGTCATTCTGTCCGACAAGGACGACATGAAGGCAGTCGCGCTCAATCTCCTGAAGTTCTTCGAAGACGAGAGCTGCGGCCAGTGCACGCCGTGCCGCGTCGGCACGGAAAAGGCTGTGAAGCTGATGCAGCGCGGCCCGTGGGACGTCGGTCTGCTGACCGAGCTTTCGACGCTGATGCGGGACGCGTCCATCTGCGGTCTCGGTCAGGCAGCCCCGAACCCGTTGATGAGCGTGCTGAAGTACTTCCCGGACGACCTGAAGACGCCGCTCGGGAAATGGTGAGTTTAGGATTTAAAATGATGCAAACGGTGCGGCTCGCACGGCCTTGCCCCTCGCCCTTGTGGGGAGGAGTGGCGCGCGTCAGCGCGCCGGGGTGGGGAGCAGCTATGCCTCACAGCAATATCACCAAACGGACACGCGGCGGGGCTCGCGCGTTGCGTCATCAACTGATGGACGCCGAACGTAAGTTATGGTTCGTGCTGCGGTCCTTGAAGCCCTTGGGACTGCATTTTCGTCGCCAAGCGCCGATAGGCGTCTTCATTGCCGATTTCGTTTGGCATGCCGGTAAGCTCGTCGTTGAACTTGACGGCTCGCAACATGGGCAAGAACGCCTGGATTACGACAGCAAACGAACTGTATGGCTCGAGTCTCAAGGCTACCGCGTGCTGCGCTTCTGGAACAACGACGTCCTGAAATCGCCGCGTGTCGTCGGCGAGGCGATTCTGGCGGCGGCAAGCAAAGACCCCACCCCTAGCCCCTCCCCAGAAGGGGGAGGGGAACACGCTCCGGCAAGCGGCAAGGATATTACGTCATGACCGACACGAAAAAGCCCGTCGGCTACGGCCACGATCACAAGGGCACCGCGATGCCGGACGCGCTGAACAAGGGCAAGCCGGGTGTGGCGCACACCGCGCCGGTCGATAAGGCCGATGGCAAGGGCGGAGCGGAAACCGCGAAGACCTTCTTCATCGACGATCGCGAGATCGACATCCGCGAGGATGAATCGATTTTCCGCGCCGCGCGCCGTCTCGATATCAAGCTGCCGCACCTGTGCTATTCGCCGCAGCCGGGCTACCGCGCCGATGGCAATTGCCGCGTCTGCATGGTCGAGATCGAGGGCGAGCGCGTGCTCGCCGCGAGCTGCATCCGCATGCCGGCCGCCGGCATGAAGGTGAAGACGCAGACCGACCGCGCCAAGACCGCGCGCAAGATGGTCGCCGAGCTGCTCGCCACCGATCAGCCTGCGATCGAGGTCGCGCACGATCCGGAATCCGAGTTCTGGAAGACCGCCAAGCGTCAGGGCGTCACCGACGGCCGCTTCCCCAAGCGCGAGCGGGAAATCGTGCCGGAGTTCGACGCCTCGCATCCGGCGATGCGCGTCAATCTCGATGCCTGCATTCAGTGCAATCTCTGCGTCCGCGCCTGTCGCGAGGTGCAGGTCAACGACGTCATCGGCATGGCCGGCCGCGGTCACACCGAAAAGATCGTGTTCGACTTCGACGATCCGATGGGCCAGTCGACTTGCGTCGGCTGCGGCGAGTGCGTGCAGGCTTGCCCGACCGGCGCGCTAATGCCTGCGACATTGCTCAACGACAACCAGGTGCGTGACCAGTTCCCCGATCGCGAGGTGCACTCGGTTTGCCCTTATTGCGGCGTCGGCTGCCAGCTCACCTATCACATCAAGAACGACAAGCTTCTCTACGTCAGCGGCCGAAACGGCCCGTCGAACGAAAGCCGGCTGTGCGTCAAGGGCCGCTTCGGCTTCGACTACGTGCACAATCCGCAACGCCTGACCAAGCCGATGATCCGCAAGGAAGGCGTGCCGAAAGTGCCGCACGAAGTCATCGATCCGATGAATCCGTGGACGCATTTTCGCGAAGCGACCTGGGAGGAAGCGCTCGACAAGGCGGCTTCCGGCCTGAAGAATATCCGCGACCGCGACGGCTCCGATGCGCTCGCCGGCTTCGGCTCGGCCAAGTGCTCCAATGAAGAAGCCTATCTATTCCAGAAGCTGGTGCGCGCCGGCTTCGGCACCAACAACGTCGACCACTGCACGCGCCTGTGCCACGCCTCGTCGGTGGCCGCGCTGCTGGAAGGCGTCGGCTCGGGCGCCGTGTCCGCATCGTTCAACGAGTGCAAGAACTCCGACGTCATCGTCGTCATCGGCGCCAACCCGACGGAGAACCATCCGGTCGCCGCCACTTTCTTCAAGCAGGCGGCCAAGCGCGGCTCCAAGCTCATCGTCATGGATCCGCGCGGGCAGGCGCTCAAGCGGCACGCCTGGCGCATGATGCAGTTCAAGAACGGCGCCGACGTGGCGATGCTCAACGCCATGCTCAACGTCATCGTCGAAGAGAAGCTCTACGACCAGCAATACGTCCAGACCTATGTCGAAGGCTTCCCGGCTTTTGCCGAAAGCATCAAGGAGTTCACGCCGGAGGAGATGGCGCCGATCTGCGGCATCGAGGCTGACGTGCTTCGCGAGGTCGCGCGGACTTTCGCCCGCGCGCATTCGGCGATCATCTTCTGGGGCATGGGCGTGTCGCAGCACACGCACGGCACCGATAATGCGCGCTGCCTGATCGCCTTGTCGCTGATCACCGGGCAGATCGGGCGGCCGGGCACCGGCCTGCATCCGCTTCGCGGCCAGAACAACGTTCAGGGCGCGTCCGACGCGGGCCTCGTGCCGATGTTCTTCCCCGACTACAAATCGGTCGAGAACCCGGAGATTCGCGCGAAGGTCGAGAAAGCGTGGGGCACCAAGCTGCCGCCCAAGACCGGCCTGACCGTCGTCGAGATCATGGATGCGGTCCACGCCGACGTGATCAAGGGGATGTATGTGCTCGGTGAAAACCCGGCGATGTCGGACCCGGATCTGAACCACGCGCGCCAGGCTCTGGCGCATCTCGAACATCTCGTGGTGCAGGATCTCTTCCTGACGGAGACCGCGGTCTATGCGGACGTCGTCCTGCCGGCGAGCGCCTGGCCGGAGAAGGACGGCACCGTCACCAACACCAACCGCCAGGTTCAGATGGGCCGGGCCGCGTTGCCGCTGCCCGGCGACGCCAAGGTCGATTGGTGGATCACGCAGGAACTGGCGCGGCGCATGGGTCTGAAGTGGAATTATCAGCACCCGCGCGACATCTACACCGAGATGGCGTCGTTGATGCCGTCGCTCGACAACATCGTCTGGGATCGGGTCGAGCGCGAGAGCGCCGTGACCTATCCGTCAGATGCGCCGGACCAGCCGGGCCATGACGTCGTGTTCGACAAGGGCTTCCCCCGTCCGGGCGGCTTCGGCAAGCTCGTGTCGGCGAAGCTTCAGCCGCCGGACGAGACGCCGGACCACGACTATCCGTTCATCCTCACCACCGGCCGCATGCTCGAGCATTGGCACACCGGCGCCATGACGCGCCGGGCCACCGTGCTCGACGCGCTTGAGCCGTCACCGACGGCGGCCCTGTCGCGCGGCACCATCGACAAGCTCGGCATCGCTCCGGGCGACATGGTGCGCGTCTCGACGCGGCGCGGCACGGTCGAGCTCAATTCGCGCCAGGACGATGGCATTCCGGACGGCGTGGTGTTCATCCCGTTCGCCTTCTTCGAGGCGGCGGCGAACAGGCTCACCAATCCGGCGCTCGATCCGTTCGGCAAGATTCCGGAATTCAAGTTCTGCGCCGCGCGCGTGGAAAAGGCCGAGTCGCGCATGGAAGCGGCGGAGTAGCAGTCATCGTTCGTCCCCGACGGCTACGAATGGGGGTGTTCTTCGAGCATCTTGTCGTTCGATAGAGCCTGACGGAACTGGCGATAGGCGTGGTTGAGGTCGCGCTTCTTGCCCGACTGCTCCGCCACGACCAGGAGTTCGCGCGCGAAGGTCCAGCGCGGCATCGACCTGATCTCCGGCAGCAAGTCGCGGTCGATCAGTCTGAGCGCCTCTTCGGTGTTGCGTATCACCGGCGGTACGCGCCGCGCTTTCGCGCGGATCTCGGCGGGAAAATCCATTGGCACGCCATTGCAGGAAGAGCCGCGACGAAAACGTCGAAAGTCACCGCTTCGTTCCTGCTGCGGCCGCAAACGAAAATGGCCGGGCCTTGGCCCGGCCATTCGTACCCGTGCGTAAGGTTCAGTTGACGCTGACGCCGCTTGCCTTGATCGGCGCGGCCCATTTCTCGATCTCGCTCTTGACGAACTTGCCGAGATAATCGGGCGTGGCGCGATCGTCCGAGGCGACCTGCGCGCCGAAGCCTTGGAGCCGGTCCTTGACCGTCGGATTGTGCATCGCCTCGACCATGGCCGCGTTGAGCTTCTTGACGACGGCATCCGGCGCGCCTTTCGGCAGGAAGATCGCGTTCCAGGTATAGGCCTGGACGTCGAGACCCTGCTCGGCGCTGGTCGGCACGCTCTTCTCGACCGGCGAACGCGTCTTGGTGAGGATCGCCAGCGCCTTGACGTTGCCGCCGTCGATCTGCGGCTTCGCCGTCGAGATGATCTCGCACAGATAGTCGATGCGGCCTGCGATGAGGTCCTGCATTGCCGGCCCCGTGCCTTTGTACGGCACGTGGGTGACATTAACCCCCATCGCCGTATTGAGCACGACGCAGCCCAGATGCGTCGCCGAGCCGGCGCCGGCCGAGCCGAACTGCATCTTCGAGGCATTGGCCTTGGCGTAGGCGACGAACTCCTTGAGGTTGTTGGCCGGCAGGTCTTTGCGCGTGATCAGCACGATCGGCACGTCGGCGATGAGGCCGACCGGCGTGAAGTCGGTCACCGCATTGTAGAGCGGGTGCTTGTAAAGCGTCTGGCCCTGCGCATGCGAGCCGACGGTGCCGAGCACGAAGGTGTAGCCGTCGGGCTTGGCCTCGGCGACGCGCTTAGAGCCGGTCTGGCCGCCGGCGCCGCCGACGTTCTCGACGATGACGTTCTGCTTCAGGATCTCGCCCATCTTCGCGGCGATGACGCGGCCGAGCAGGTCGGTCGGCCCGCCTGCGGCGAACGGGATGACCATGGTCATCGGCCTGTTGGGGAAATCCTGCGCGGCTGCCACCCCGGGCAATGCCAGCAGGGTTGCCAACGCGGCGCAGAGAATTGTTCTTTTCATTCCGTAACTCCTCCTTTGGAGCCGGGACTAGTCTCATACCCCGGTCGCGCGCACAAGCCGACAATGGGCATGGTTGCCGCGCTCGCACCTCTGCGCTAGGCACGCGGGTCGTATTGCAAGGCGAGAGGTTTTTCGATGTCCGCGCACGATAAGACGCAGCGGGTAGCCATTGCCGGGCTCGGTCCGATCGGGCTCAAGGTGATGCAGGCGCTCGACGACGGCATTGCCGGCCTCGTGCTCACCGCCGTCGCCGTCGGCAATCCGGACAGGCCGCGGCCGGAACTCGACAGGCTCAAGCGCAAGCCGAAAATCGTGCCGCTCGCCGGCCTCGAAGCCGAGGCCGATATCGTCATCGAATGCGCGCCGGCCGCGCTCCTGCGTCAGATCGTCGAGCCGTTCGTTGCGCGCGGCAAGATGGCGGTGGTGCTCAGCGCCGGCGCATTGCTGACGAATTGGGACTTGGTCGAGATTGCCAAAAAGAACGGCGGCCAGATCGCGGTACCGACCGGCGCGTTGATCGCCCTCGATGCGATGAACGCCGCGGCCGAAGGCGAGATCCGCTCCGTGCGCATGATCACGCGCAAGCCGGTCAAGGGTTTGCTCGGCGCGCCTTACGTTGTCGAGAACGGCATCGACCTCGAAGGTCTGCGCGAAGCGACGAAGATTTTCGATGGTTCGGCACGCGACGGCGCCAAGGGTTTTCCGGCGAACGTCAACGTCGCCGCGGCGCTGTCGCTTGCCGGCTTCGGCCCGGACAAGACGCGGCTCGAAATCTGGGCGGACCCCAACCTCGACCGCAACACGCACAGCATCGAGGTCGACGCCGACTCGGCGCGCTTCTCGATGTCGATCGCCAACGTGCCGAGCGAGAATCCGAAGACGGGCCGCATCACCGCGCTGTCGGTGATCGCCCTGCTGCGCAAGCTCAACGCGCCATTGCGCGTCGGCACCTAGGGCCGACACCTGTCACTGAAGGCGCGTGGCGCCCGGGCCGACGGTGGTGAGATCGATCGCGTCGATCAGCATGATGCGCTCGGCCTCTGCTTTGGCGAGCGCCGCGTCAATCTCGTTCCAGGTGGTCGCGTTGGAGCCGAGCAGGACGATGCCGCCGATAACCGCGGCGACGGCGGCGAAGAACAGTGACGGCACCAGCGGCACGAGGACGAGCAGCGTCAGTCCGAGCCAGGCAAAGCCGGCGGCGATGGCGATTTTCGATCCGAGCGAAATCTTGCGGCAGCGCGCGAGCGACTCGCGCAAACCTTCGATCCGCTCCTCGATCCGTGCGATCTCGTTGCGGATGCCGTCGTCCGTCATGGCGCTCGGCGGGCCTAGTCCGCAGGCTTGTCCTTGAAATAGGGCTCGACCGGTCCGGTGAGCTTGATCGTCAATGGACGTCCGTAGCGGTCCTTGGCGTTGCCCGCCGGCACCCGAATCCAGCCCTCGCTCACGCAATACTCCTCGACATTGTTCTTTTCGACACCCTTGAAGCGGATGCCGACATCGCGCTGCAAAAGCTCGGCGTTGAAATAGGGACTGGCCGGGTCGATGGAGAGGCGGTCGGGCAGCGTTTCGGGGGCGTCGTCGGTCATGGCGCGCTTGTCTCACCCCCAAAGCCGCGAGGCAAGGCCGCGCTCGTGGCGGAGATCAGCGGCGTGGCGGAGGCTCGGCCTTGAGCAACAGGCCGAGCGCCACGAGCACGACGGCATACGCGACGATCGCCGCCGGGATCGCGAAGTAAAGCCGCACGTGGAGCGCTTGCGTCAACCAGTAAAGAATGGCGGCGCCGATCAGCACCGCGACGATGCGCACGATCTTGTAAGTCGTCATCGTTATTTACCGGCCGCGGGTCCACGCATATTCGCCCAGGGATCCTTCTTCGCGGTGGTCTGCGCGTCGGATTGCGTCTGCTTGAGCGCCGCCTTGTATTTCTGATCGAGGTCCGCGGCGTCACGCTTCTTCTCGATCTCTTCCGCTGTCGGTGCCTTGTCGCCGCCGCGTCCCTGCGCATGTACCGGCAGCACCACAATGGTCAGCGCCACAACGTTCAGCGCCATGACCGCGGTCACAAGCTTACGCATCTCTCATCGATCCCCTTGCGCGGCACCCTCTGCCGCCGCGGCAGCCTACCACGGCTCGTATGGCTCAATGCCATGAAATCTTTATATAATCCGGGCTTTGGCGGCGCAGCCGGTTGGGTTAGGATCGCCGCGCCTTTGATCGGATAGACAAGGACCGGAATGACGCTCGCCCACGAAATGCCGCCCCACGCCGCCCTGCCGCCGCGCCACGATTGGACGCGCGAGGAGGTAAGGGCGCTGTTTTCGCTGCCGTTTACAGACCTGGTCTTTCAGGCTGCCTCGGTGCATCGGGAACATTTCGATCCGGCCGAGGTGCAGATCTCGACGCTTCTCTCGATCAAGACCGGCGGCTGTCCGGAGGACTGCGGCTATTGCTCGCAGTCGGCGAAGTTCGAGACCGGCGTGAAGGCCGAAAAGCTGATGGACGTCGAGATGGTGCTGGCTGAGGCGCGCGCCGCCAAGGCCGGCGGTGCGTCGCGCTTCTGCATGGGCGCGGCCTGGCGCTCGCCGAAGGAGCGCGATCTCGAAAAAGTATGTGCGATGGTCGAGGGCGTGAAGGCGCTCGGCATGGAGACCTGCGTGACGCTCGGCATGCTCGATCATGCGCAGGCGCAGAAGCTCAAGGGCGCCGGTCTCGATTATTACAATCATAACCTCGACACGTCGCCGGAGTATTACGAGCGGATCATCACCACGCGGACTTATCAGGATCGGCTCGACACGCTCGACCACGTGCGCGAGGCCGGCATCCATGTCTGCTGCGGCGGTATCGTCGGCATGGGCGAGAGCCTCGAGGATCGCGTCGGCATGATCGTGGCCCTCGCCTCGTTGCCGGTGCATCCGGAGAGCGTGCCGATCAATATGCTGATGCAGGTGGAAGGCACGCCGCTCGGAGAGTCAGCCAAGATCGACCCACTCGCCTTCGTGCGTACCATTGCGGTTGCACGCATCACGATGCCGACGTCGATGGTCCGCCTCTCGGCCGGCCGTGAGCATATGAGCGAAGAGACACAGGCGCTCTGTTTCGTCGCCGGCGCCAACTCGATCTTCTACGGCCCGAAGCTCTTGACGACGCCCAATCCGGCCCGCGACCGCGACATGCGCCTGCTCGACAGGCTCGGGCTCAGGGCGATGGAGTAATGGTTCGCTCGACTCCGAACTGATCGCCTATCGGCGCCTTTGAGTTTGTCATGCCCGGCCTTGTGCCGGGCATCCACGTCTTTGGGCGAGGCAGAGAGAGACGTGGATGGCCGGGACAAGCCCGGCCATGACGGCGGAGCCTCTCACGCCATGACGCGGACGATGGCAAGGCCGGCAAACAGGCCGATGAGACCCAGCACGACGGAGCCGATCACGTAGGCCGCCGCCAATGTGATTTGTCCGCGCTCGTAGAGAAGTGCGGCGTCGAGCGAGAAGGTGGAGAAGGTGGTGTAACCGCCGAGGATGCCGGTGGTCAGGAACAGCCGCCAATGCTGCGAGCCTCCGCCCTTGAACGCGAACCAGGCGGCGATCAGCCCCATCACGAACGAGCCGGTGACATTGATGAAAAAAGTCGCGTAGGGAATGCCCGTCCCGAACAGCCGCGCGAAACCGATATTGATGCC
>DATCFB010000313.1:0-3008 GCA_036509755.1 Pseudolabrys sp.
CTGCGCCGCGCCGCGCGAAAGACCGAGCGTCAAGAATCCGCCGCCGGCCGCGAGTTGCAGCACCTGCCGGCGGCTCGGTGCCGGCGCGCGCATCACTCGTGGATCACAACGAGGCGGTCGGTGTCGGATTCGGCCGCCCACACTTCGCCAGGCCGGCCGAGAATCTGCCGCACATCGGCGCGCGCTTTGTTACTGACGAAGGTCTCGAATTTCTCCGTCTCTGGATCGAAGCGATGGATGGCGTTGGCCGTCCAGTCGCTGACCCACACCTTGTCCTTGTCGTCGACGAAGACGGCGTAGCAGCCCTCCTTGCTCTTCGGCAGCGGCCACACCTTCCATGTTTTGTTGATCGGATCGTAGCGGCCGAGTTCGCCGCTATTCCAGAAGCTTACCCACAACAGGCCCTTGGAATCCGACCAGATGCGCCGAGGGCCGACACCCGGCTTCGGCGGCGCGACGACGAGCGCGTCGCCGCTCACCGTGTCGATCCTGGCGATGTGATCGCCAGCGAGCGAGGCGTACCAGACTTCGCCCTGGGGCGTGGTGGTGATGCCATAAGGACCGACGCCCTTCGGCGCCTTCCAGGCCTCGACCTTGCCGGTCGCCGGATCGAGACGGCCGTAGAAACCGTTTTGGCCAGTGAACCAGAGGATGCCTTTGCGGTCGAAGGTTGCCGTGTTGAGGTTGGCGTCGGCCGCGGTCTTCGGCAATGGAAACAACCTGACCCCATGCGTCGAGGGATCGACGCGTGCGATCGCGTTCTGGCCGCCGTCCGTCACCCAGGCGGCGCGATCGGGACCCACGATGACCCCGTGCGGCGCGGAGTCGACGCCCAGCGGAATCTGAATCGTCTTCTTCGTTTTCGGATCGAGCAGGCCGAGCGCGCCCTGCGTCTGTGCGGTGTACCAGACGCCGCCGTCCGGGGCCGGCGCGACATCGTGCGGACGTGCGCCGTGCGGCACCGGATAATAGGCGACCTGCGCGGCTTGGGCCGCGCCCGCCACCAGGATCGCAAGCGCGGCCATCATAACGGACCGCATCGGCCCCTGCCCCCTATTCGGCCGCGTGCCGCCCCGGCGCAGTCCAGCGCCCGGCCGCAGCATCGTCGGCCGTCTTCGCCTCGACCCAGGTCGCGCCGCTCGCCTTCTCGACCTGCTTCCAGAATGGCGCGCGGGTCTTCAGATAATCCATCAGGAATTCTGCCGCGGCGAACGCAGCCTCGCGATGCGACGACGTCGTCACGACCATGACGATGTCCTCGCCCGGCACGATGCGGCCGGTTCGGTGTATCACCGTCACGCCGAGCAGAGGCCAGCGCTCGCGCGCCTCGTTGACGTGTCGCTCGATCTCCGCCTCGGCCATGCCTGCATAATGCTCGAGCGTGAGCGCGGCGATCGGCTCGCCATGCTCATCGCCGCGGCAGATGCCGGTGAAGGAGACGACCGCGCCGACGTCACTGCGCCCGCGCGTGAGCTTCGCCGTCTCGGCGGAGACGTCGAACGGGTCGCGCTGGATGCGGACGGTGTCGGCCATCGGGCTAATCTAGTGCAATTCGGGGCGCGCGTCATTGGGCCGCGTGCGCCCGTCAACCGCCCGTCATCGGTGGGAAAAAGGCGATCTCACCCGCGCCGGCGATCTTTGCCTCCGGCTTGACGTGAACGCGGTCGATGGCGGCACGGACCACCTTCGGATTCTCGAAGGCGTAGGCATATTCCTCGCCGCGCGCCGTGAGCCAGACAACCAGCTCGCCGACGGTCGCGACCGAGGCCGGAACCGCGAGGTTTTCCTCCGGCTTGCCGATGCGCTCGCGCACCCAGGCGAAATAGCGGATTTTCATATCTTGCCTTTGCGCATCGTCTTGTCCCGGTCCCGACTTCGGGACGATGCGCTATTCATCGATCATATAGCGCAGGCCGGCGCGCATATAGTCGTAGCCGGTGTAGAGGGTCAGCATCGCCGAAAGCCACAGCAGCAGAATGCCCACCTGGCTCACCACCGGCACGACGCGGTCCCCCGCCTCGCCGGCGATGAGAAAGCCGACGGCGACCATCTGGGCGCTCGTCTTCCATTTGGCCAGGCGCGTGACCGGCACGCTGACCTGCAACTCCGCGAGGTATTCGCGCAGGCCCGACACCAGGATCTCGCGGCAGAGGATGATGACCGCGGCCAGAAGTGTCCAGCCACGGATGGTGCTGCCCGCGGCCAGCATCAGGAGACAGGCGGCGACCAAAAGCTTGTCGGCGATCGGATCGAGCATGCGGCCGAGCGAGGACTGCTGGCCCCAGATGCGGGCGAAATAGCCATCGAGGAAGTCGGTGACCCCGGCGGCGACAAAGACCGCGAGCGCGACCCAGCGCAGCCAGAGCGGACCCTCGAAGATGCTTTGCCAGAACAGGACTCCGACCACGACGGGAACCGCCGCGATGCGCGCGTAGGTCAGAATGTTCGGCAGAGCCAGCGGGCGTGCCGGCAGACGTCGGGAGCTTAGGGCATTCATTGGCGACAAGGAACACTCCGCAGGCGGCGAGGTCAACCGCCGCCCTATCATCATCGCGTTACTTGATCGGCGGCCGTGGCAGTTTCGCCTCGCCCGGCTCCATGACGAAGGTCTGATCGAGCGAATACCACTCGCCCCTGACGTCCGGCGCCGGCGCCTCGTCGTCGTGGCGGATATAGTTGCCGATCAAGGCGCGGGTGACACCGAACTGGCAATCGGTCTCCAGCCTGTCGTCATCGGGCGAGTAGATCTGCGAAATGAGCGTCTTGAAACCCTGCTTGAAAACAAGGAAGTGCAAGTGCGCCGGGCGGAAATTGTGCCGCTTGCCGGCGCGTAGCAGATCGCCGGTCGGACCGTCGATCGGGATCGGATAGCCGGCCGGCTTGACACTGCGGAACCAGAACCGGCCATCCTTGCCCGTGGTGAACTGGCCGCGCAGATTCATGTCGGCCTGGTTCGGGTCCTGCTGCTCGTAGTAACCTTCGGGCGAGGAATGCCACACGTCGCATAG
>DATCFB010000314.1:0-4813 GCA_036509755.1 Pseudolabrys sp.
CACGTCCGGCGGCGTCTCGACCGGCGAGGCCGATTACGTCCGCAATGCGGTGGAGAAGATCGGCAGTCTGGTGTTTTGGCGCGTCGCCATCAAGCCGGGCCGGCCGGTGGCGCTCGGCGTCATTCGCGCCGAGAACGGCGAGAGCGCGGCTTTCATTGGCCTGCCCGGCAATCCGGTGGCGGTGTTCGTGACCTTCGTGCGCGTGGTGAAGGTGCTGCTGCGCCGGCTGTCCGGCGCGCGTCCCCAGACGCTCGTGCCGCTGCCGGTGCGCGCCGGTTTCGCCTATACGAAGAAGAAGGATCGCCGCGAATATGTGCGCGTCGCCCTCACGCGCGCATCCGATGGCGAGCTCGAAGCGCTCAAGCATCCGCAGGACGGCGCGGGAATCCTCACCTCGCTGACGCAGACCGACGGGCTTCTTGAATTTCCGGAGGAGACGACGGCAATCGTGCCCGGCGACCGCGTCGGCTTTCTCTCTTACGCGGTGCTGATGGATTAGCGGCTCACGCCGCGCCGGCGACGATCGCCGCGGCCTTCGCCGCATCTTCCGGCGTGTTGACGTTGAAGAAGGGATCGACCGGATCGGCCGGCCATTCGGCGATGGCGACGCCATGGCGGGCCGTCCAGACCTCGATCTTGCGCAGATCTTCCTCGACCAGCGCCTTGCGTAATTCGCTGCGCAGCGCCAGCGGCCACAGGCCGACGACGGGATGACGCCATTCGCCCGAGCGGGCGCAGGCGAGCGGAACGCCGGCTCCCATTTTGCGCCGCGCCGCGTGCAGCCGCTCGGCCAGATCGTCGGGCAGAAACGGGCAGTCGCCCGGCACGCTCAAGATCCATTCGACGCCGCTGCTTTGCGCGGCCAGCCAGTCCAGCCCTGCCAGAATGCCGGCGAGCGGACCGGGGTGGCCTTCGACATTGTCCGGCACCACGGTGAGTCCGGTATCGGTGAAGCGTGCCGGATCACCATTGGCGTTGATGATGATGCCGGTGCACTGCGCCGACAGGGTCGCCAGAACGCGATCGAGGATCGAGACGCCGCCCAGCTCAATGCGCGCCTTGTCGCCGCCGCCCATGCGGCGCGCGAGGCCGCCGGCGAGCACGAGGCCGAGCGTCGGAGGGTAGGGGTGACCTGTCATGGGGCGTATGTAGGGAATGGAAGGGTCTGCGGCGAGCATTCTTTCTTCACCTCCCCCCGGAGGGGAGGGTGAATGTCATCAATCGTCCACCGCCGCCTTGCGGCGATGCTTTGAACCTTCGTCTTCGACGAAGGCAAGGTCCTGGTCGAAGACGATGCGGCTTTCTCCGGCGAGGGCGACAAAGCGTTTGCCGCGCGCGCGGCCGATCAATGTGAGATTGGTCTTGCGCGCCAGCTCGACACCCCAGGCGGTAAAGCCGGAACGCGAGATCAGGATCGGAATGCCCATGCGCACCGTCTTGATCACCATCTCCGAAGTGAGACGGCCGGTGGTGTAGAAGATCTTGTCGCTTGGCGAGACCTTCTCCTTGAACATCCAGCCGGCGATCTTGTCGACGGCGTTGTGGCGGCCGACGTCCTCCATATAGACGAGCGGCTTGTCTTGTTGTGCGAGCACGCAACCATGAATGGCGCCCGCCTCGAGATAGAGCGACGGCGTCGTGTTGATCGCCTGCGTCAGGCGATAAAGCCATGACGTGCGCAATTCGGCCTGCGGCAGCGAGACGTTCTCCAACGCTTCCATCAGGTCGCCGAACACGGTGCCCTGAGCGCAGCCCGAGGTCTGCACCTTCTTCCTGAGCTTCTTTTCGTAATCGGTCTTGCGCTTGGTGCGCACGACGACAACGGACAATTCCTCGTCGTAATCGACGCCCGTGATCTCGTCGTCGGGCAGCAGCATGTTCTGGTTCAGCAGATAACCGACCGCCAGATATTCGGGATAATCGTTGATGGTCATGGCCGTGACGATTTCCTGCGAATTCAGGAAGATCGTCAGCGCCCGCTCGACCGTCACCGATGTCTCGATGCGCGCGCCGGTCTGGTCGATGCCGGTGACGCGCTCGGTCAGGCGCGGGTCGGCCGGGTTGGGTTGGATGAGATAGGGCAGGTCGTTCGACATAGGCTGAATATAGGGTATTCGGCGCCCGCCCGCAGGGGGCCCATCCGCGCCAGACGGGGCTCAATTTCCCTGCGCGATCTGCCCTGACATGCGCGGCATGACAGGGCAGATCGCGGGCCCGAGGCTCAGGCGCCCGGATTGTCTGCGTTCGGATAGAAGAGCTGCTGGCCGTTGATCTTGTAGTTGGCGATGATCTTCTGTCCTGCCGGAGAGATGATGAAGTCGATGAACTGCTGGCCGAGCTCCTTCTTCACGTTCGGATGCTTGGCCGGGTTCACCAGCATGATGCCGTACTGGTTGAACATGCGCTTGTCGCCCTCGACGAGAATCTCGAGATCGCCCTTGTTCTTGAAGTGGATCCAGGTGCCGCGGTCGGAGAGCACATAGGCGCCGCTGGCGCCGGCGGTGTTGAGCGCCGCTCCCATGCCCTGGCCGATCGCCTTGTACCAGGGGCCTTTATCCTTCGCGATGTCGATGCCGGCGTCCTTCCAGAGTTTCAATTCGGCGATGTTGGTGCCGGAACGGTCGCCGCGCGAAATGAACGACGCCTGCTTGTCCTTGAGAGTCTGGAACGCCTTGGCGACGTCCGTCATGCCCTTGACATGCGCCGGGTCGCTCTTCGGGCCGATGAGGACGAAGTCGTTGTACATCACCGGGTAGCGCTTCACGCCCTGACCCTCGGCGAGGAATTTCAATTCGGCCGATTTGGCGTGCACCCAGACGACGTCGGCGTCGCCGCGGCGGCCGGTGTCGAGCGCCTGCCCCGTGCCCTGTGCCACCACCTTCACGGTGATGCCGGTCTTTTCCTTTACGATCGGCAGCAGATAGCCGAACAGGCCGGAATCCTGCGTCGATGTCGTCGATGCGACGACGATCGATTTGTCCTGCGCATGCACGGCGGGCGCGAAGAAAGCGGCCGCGAGCGCGGCAACAATGATTGTGCGACGATTGAACATACGATCCTCCATTTTCATCTTCATTTTCTTTTCTTGCATTCACACCAGCAGTTCGCCGGCGATGAATCGTTTCGTCTCTTCGGCCTGGGGACTGGCAAAAAACGCGGCGGCGTCGCTGAGCTCGATCAGGCGGCCGCGGTGCAGCAGCGCCACGTCGCCGCCCACCCGGCGCGCCTGGCCGAGATCGTGCGTCGACATCACCACCTTGACCCCGCGCGCCGACACTGCGCGCACGATGTCCTCGATCGCCTTGGTCGCGGCGGGATCGAGGCTTGCGGTCGGCTCGTCGAGCAGCAGGAGATCGGGGTCGCGGGCCAGTGCGCGCGCAAGCGCCAGGCGTTGCTGCTCGCCGCCCGAGAGCCGCCGCGCCGGACGACGTTCGAGGCCGGACAGGCCGACCAGGTCCAGCAGTTCGGCGACACGTTCGTGACGTTGCGCGCGGCCGGCTTTGGAGAGCCCGTAGGCTACATTGGCCGCGGTGCTGCGCCGGAGCATGACCGGACGCTGGAACACAATGGCGCGGCGCTCGGGCGGCGCCTGTTCGCGTCCGGCCCAGGTCATGCGGCCCTGCGACGGCGCGATCAGCCCCATGACGACGCGGAGCAGCGTGGTCTTGCCGGCGCCGTTCGGACCGATGAGGACCGTCGGCGCGCCGGGCGAGATGTGCATGGACACGCCGTCAATCAGCGCCAAGGGCCCGACGCGCACCGAAACGTCGTCGAGGTGTACCGGCAGCTCGGAGGGCGGGGCGCGCATGCTCATCCCGCCAGCCGCTCGCCCAGGCGTCGCGCGCTCCAGGCCAGGGCATTGATCAGGATGATGATGGTGAGCAGCACCATGCCGAGACCGATGGCGAGCGACAGGTCGCCCTTCGAGGTCTCGAGCGCGATGGCGGTGGTCATCGTGCGGGTGAAGCCGTCGATATTGCCGCCGACGATGATGATGGCGCCGACTTCCGCGGCGGCGCGGCCGAAGCCGGCGAGCAGCGCGGTGACCAGCGAGAAGCGCGCGTCCCAGATCAGCGTTGCGGTGCGCATGACCGGCCCGACATTCATCGCCATCAGCTCGTCTTTATATTCAGCCCAGAGATCCTCGATCGTCTGGCGCGTCAGAGCGGCGATGATTGGCGCGACCATGATGGTCTGGGCGATGATCATCGCCTGCGGCGTGAACAGGAGTCCCCACGCGCCGAGCGGTCCGGAGCGCGACAGCAGCAGGAATACGGCGAGGCCGATCACCACCGGCGGCAGGCCCATCAGCGCGTTGAGGATGACGATGATCGCCTCGCGGCCGGGGAAGCGGACGAGGGCGAGAGCGGCGCCGGCAGGGATGCCGATGATCGCTGCGAAAGCCAGCGCGGTCAGGCTGACAATCAGCGACAGCGCGACGATAGCGAAGAGTGCGGGATCGCCGGACAGGACGAGGTGCAGCGCGGAGGCGTTGGTGTTCATCGGTAGTCCGATGTGGGCGGCGGCGAGCCAGGCGCATCGTCGCAAGAGTCTCTACCGCATCTTTGCACACTCTCCAATAACGCCGTCGATATGAAAAATAAACATATCTGAACATATTATTCGCGGTCTCAGCCGGGCACGAGGTTTGGCTTGCAAAACAAGGCACGCACGGTCATGAACCTAGCCCGCGACTGTCGCGCGAGCCTTGAAAAGGCGGCCGCGGCTGAATCAGCCGGTGAGGAGAGGTGGCCGAGTGGCTGAAGGCGCACGCTTGGAAAGCGTGTATACGGGAAACCGTATCGAGGGTTCG
>DATCFB010000315.1:0-2214 GCA_036509755.1 Pseudolabrys sp.
CCCTCGCTGCCGGTGAAGTCGATGACCGACATCGTCACGCTGGCCAAGAAGGAGCCGGGCAAGCTCAATATCGGCACGCCGCCGTCGCCGACGCTGAATTATTTCGGCGCCGAGCAGTTCAAGTCGATGACCGGCGCCGACGTCGTCATCGTGCCGTACAAGGGCACCGGGCCGCTGACCACCGACCTGCTCGGCGGCCACATCAAGCTCGCCTTCAACACGCTGCCGCCGGCGATCGGCAACATCAAGGCCGGCGCCATCCGCGCCGTCGCGGTGGCGGCGCCCAAGCGCCTCGCCGCCATTCCCGACGTGCCGACGACGGCCGAGGCGGGCATGCCCGGGCTCGACATCGTGCAGTATTACGGCCTGGTCGCGCCGGCCAAGACGGCCGCGCAAATCGTCGAGCGGCTCAACAAGGAGCTGAACAAGGTGCTGGCGATGCCGGACATCCAGAAGCGGCTGATCGACGATGGCGGCGCCGCGGCGCCGTCGACGCCGGCGCAATACGCCGCCAACATCAAGACCGAGGAAGGCAAGTGGGCGGCGCTGATCAAGAAGCTCGGCCTGGTGGTGCCGTGAGCGAGCCCGACATCGTCGGCAACATTGTCGGCAGCATTGTCGGGACTTGGCGACTGTTCAAGACATCGGCGCGCGACGACAAAGGTGCGCCGATGCATCCGCCTTACGGCGAGGACCCGCGCGGGCTGCTCGTGTTCTATGCCGACGGGCGGATGATGTCGGTGCTGTGCGACTCGCGCAAAGAGCTTCCGGCGGGCGAAACGGTGCGCGAATACATGTCCTATTGTGGCAACTACACCTGGGACGGCAAGACACTGGTGACGCGCGTCGACGCCTCCGCCGATGCCAAGCGCGTCGGCGGCGAGCAGACGCGCTTCACGGCGTTTCGCGGCGGGCATCTCGTGCTGACGCAGAAGCCGCGGCTGTGGCAGGGCGTGATGCAGCACCGCGAGCTCGAATGGGAGAAGGTTGCGGAGGCTTCTTAATCCCTCCCCCGAAAGGGGGAGGGTGGCGAGCGAAGCGAGCCGGGTGGGGGACGTTTAAATTGATAGATAACCCCACCCCGCCCGGCTGCGCCGAGCGACCCTCCCCTTGCAGGGGAGGGATAAGAAAGATTACACCACCCGAAACTTCAATTCCCCGCCGCTCAACACCGCGCGGCAATTTCCCAGCACCGCTGCCACCTCCTCGACGATGCCGGTGCGCGAGCCGCCGGCGATGTGCGGCGTCAGGATGATGTTGGCGAGCCCCGTCAGCGGCGAGGGCGCTTGCAGCGGCTCCTCGGCGAAGACGTCGATGCCGGCGCCGGCGACCGTGCCGCGCGTCAGCGCATCCGCCAGCGCCGCCTCGTCGACCATGCGGCCGCGGCTGGTGTTGACGAAGAACGCCGTCGTCTTCATCGCCGCGAAGAAGGCGGCGTCGATCATGCCCCTGTTGTCCGGCAGATTGCTGGCGTGCAGCGAGACGACGTCGGACTCGGCGAGCAGGTCGGGCAGCGTGCGATAGTCGACGCCGAGCGCGCGCTCTTTGTCCGGCGCCAGCCGCGTGCGGTTGCAGTAGATGAGGCGGGCGCCGAAAGCCTTGGCGATCCGCGCCGCCATGACGCCGACTTCGCCGAGGCCGACGATGCCGATCGTGTTGCCGTAGAGACCGGTGAGCCCGGTCTGGCCGGTCCAGTTATAGGCGACGCCGTGGTCGGGATGGACGCGCGCACGGTCCCATCGGTCGGCGCGCAAGGCGGCGTCGGCGGCGATGAGCTTCTTGCCGAGCGCCAGCATCAACAGGATCGCGTGCTCGGCCGTGTGCTGGAGCGACGGCCGCGGCACGCAAGACACCGCGATGTTGCGCGCCTTGGCCGCGGCGAGGTCGATCATGTCGGCGCGCTCGCCGATCCGCTGGATCAGCTTGAGCCTGGGATGCGCGTCCATCAATGCGGCGTCGATTGCGCCGCGGCGAAAGATGAGCACGTCGAGGTCGCCCGCTCTGCGCAGGCTCGTGCTGGCGGCGAGCGGCAGGAGCGTGACGCCGTCGGCCGCGTGCAGGCCGTCGCCGGCGGCGCGCACAATTGCGGTGTCCATCGCCTCCGGCAGGAAGAAGCCGCGCGCCCAGTCTTCCGTCACCTCGCCGGGCCCGGCGATGGCGTAGCGGATCAGCCGCAGGATGTGGTCGTCGTCGAGGATGGCGATGGTGGCGGGC
>DATCFB010000316.1:0-11198 GCA_036509755.1 Pseudolabrys sp.
CCTGGCCGCGGTTTCGAGCGCGCGGCGCCAGCCGGCGAGGCCGTCGGCGCTGCGGTCGGCGGGCAGGCCGGTGTGATTGATGATCAGCGGCGTGTGCGGGAAGTCGGCCGCAAGTGCGGCTGCGGCGTCGAGATGCCACCACGGCGTTTGCAGGTCGTAGGAGAAGCCGTGGCCCTCGAGCATCGCGTAGCCTGAGCGCCAGCGCGGATCGTCCATCGAGCCGGGTGCACCGCGCCGGGCGTCGCGCGGATCGTTCGCCGCCTTCGGCCTGTGTCGAACGCCGCGCACGAGCGGGCTTTGCGCGTGGCCGGCGAGGACCACGTCGATATCGCTTCGGTCCAATTCGGCATGCGCGATGCACGCGCTCGGCAGGCCGTGTTCGCGATTGACGCTTTCGAGCCAGCGCGTCTCGGCGGTCGGATCGGCGCGGTCCCACTCCGCTTCCATGTGAACGGTTTTCGCGATCCGAAAAGACGCCGCATCGCGTCGATAGTCCGGTGGCAGGTAAGTGTGCCGCAGGGCCGAATAATCGCCGTAGCGGAACGGGACCGGATCAGGGTCGCAGAGCCAAGGATAATAATTGCGCTCCAGGTCCCAGAAATGCTGATGGGCGTCGACGATCGGAATGTTCGCTTGTCGCATCTCGGTCGTCATTGTGCCTGTCCATCGTCTAGGCTGTCGCGCGCGTGCGAGACTAGCAACGGCACGACGCGGGACGAAACGGGGAGGCGAGGCAGGTGAGCGCGGTCGGATTTGTCGGGCTTGGCCTGATGGGCGCGGGCTTTACGCGCCGGCTGGTCGAGAACGGCCATCAGGTGGTGGGGTTCGATATCGATGAGGCCAAGACCAAGGCCGCATCGGTCTGGGGCGTGACGCCGGCCAACCGTGCTGCCGAGGTCGCAGAGGCCGCCGACATAATCCTCGTCTGCGTCATCAACACCGCGGCGGTCGAGGATGCGACGACCGGGCCGCGCGGTTTCATCGCGGCGCGCGACGTTGCCGGGAAGATCTGCGTCGACGTTTCGACGACCGAGTTGGATGCAACCGCGTGCGTCGCCGCCGCACTCGCCTTGCGCGGCATGGATTTCGTCGATGCGCCGGTGTCGGGCGGGCCGGGCGCGGCCAAAGCCGGGACCCTTGCGATCATGGCCGGCGGGAGCGATGTCGCAATCGCGAAAATTTCGCCCCTGATGGGTGAGTTCGGCACCTTCACCCATATGGGCGGCGTCGGCACCGGCCAGGCGACCAAGCTCGTCAACCAGACGATCGTGCTGACGAACTACTGCGTGCTCGCCGAGGCCTTGCGTCTGGCGCAGGCCTACGGCGTCGATGCCGCGAAGATTCCCGAAGCGCTCAAGTCGGGCTTCGCCGGCTCGAACATGCTCGGGCCGATTTTCCCGCAGATGCTTGCCGAAGACTTCAAGCCGCGCGGCTTTGCCCGCCAGGTGCTCAAGGACCTTGAAATGTTGCAGGCCGCCGCCCGCGAGCGGCACCTCGCAATGCCGATGGCTTCACAGGCACTGACGCTTTATCGGCTGCTGAATGCGTCGGGAAAGAGCGAGCTCGACGCGGCCTCGGTGGTGAGCCTCTATCCGAGAGAAGAAGGTCACTAAGCTCGGCAACCGATCAGAATGGCTGGGGAACTAGGATCCCCACCGACACTCCCTAAGTATCTAGCGTCTTCAATGGCTTAGACAATCACGGCCTTCGCTGTCCCGACGGTGGTCACCAACGTGGTCCATCGCGGGAGCATAAATGGCCGCAGGCTTCCTCAGACGCAAAAGAAATACGTGGTTCGTTCGAATCCGGCTGCCCCGCCGTGTTGCCGCTTGCGGACTTTCAGGCGAGCTTCAACAGACACTGCGAATCTCCGACCGGCGGCTGGCGGGACGGATGGCTCGGGTCGTGGCGTTGCGTCTGGAGGCCGCCTTGGAAAGTGCCCATATCCCACCGCGGGCAGAACTCGAAGGCATGGTCCGATCCTGGATCGACGAATTGCATTGGCGTCTTGAGACACGCCGCGCGGCCACAGGCGGATACGGCTGGTTCGAGCCGGACGAGCTCGCACGAATGGGGCCGGAAACCTCGTGCGAGATCGAGGCGCTCCTCAGATTGTCGCACAGGCTGTTTCAGGCCGCCGCCATCGCTCCGAACGTGCTCGATCGCGTCTTTGCTGCTCCTGCTCCCAACCGCCGCTGGATCGCGGACTTCACTTACATCTGGACGGCGGAGGGCTGGCTCTACGTCGCGGCCGTGGTGGACCTGTTCTCTCGCCGCGTCGTCGGCTGGTCGATGAGCGCGGCGATGACCGCACAGCTCGTCACCGACGCGCTGGTGATGGCGATCTGGCGTCGCGGCAAGCCCGATGCGCTTGTTCATCACTCGGACCGCGGCAGCCAGTACAGCAGCGAGCAGTTCCAGCGGCTGATGGCGGATCACGGCGTCGTCTGCTCGATGAGCCGCTCGGGCAACGTCTGGGACAATGCGGCGATGGAGAGCTTCTTCTCGTCACTCAAGACGGAGCGCACAGCAGCGAAGACGTACAGAAGCAGAGATGAGGCCAAGGCTGACGTGTTCGATTATATCGAGTGCTTCTACAATGCGCGACGGCGACACTCGACGATCGGTTATCTAAGCCCTATGGAGTTCGAGCGCAGGGCCGGGTTCGCTTAAGTCGGTGTCATCCAAACCGGGTGCAGGCCACTCCGCCACGACACGGTCACGCACGACGAGACCGGGGTAGCCGATGGACACGACGTCGTAGCTCCAATCGGCGGCGAGACGTTTGACCTCACCAATCACGCGCTTGGCTGTGAGCTTGGGCCCCGACTTGAACTCCCGGCGTTCCGATTGGCCGCTCAACTCCAATTTAACGTGTGTGCCCCCGACGTCCACGATCAGAACCTTTCGTCCCGCCTTCCGGTCCTTGCGGTTCTTCGCCATGCGTCGCCCCTGATTTAAGTGTTTGACGCCCATCCGGCGTCGCTATCGACACACCAGTGGAGTCGACCGACAGGCTGGACCGGGCTGCCGGGAGCGTGCGGTCGCCGCCTCTCGCCCTTCGAACGACGGCTCGTTTCTCGCCACCAACTGCCAAGAAAATGATGTCGCGACTGCTGTTGAGAGCCGGATAGGTCAGCGTGATGCGAGGTTCGGACCCTCCGCTGGGCACGGCTACCACCCAATGCTGTGTCTCTCCGAGGGCTGACTCGTCGGAGAACAGCGAAGCAGTGTGGCCATCGCCACCCATGCTGAGAAGCGTCACGTCGAACAACGGGCGGGCCGCATCCAGGCTGTTGGCGCCATAGTCGTCCTGCAAGGTCCGTTCGTAGGCCGCCGCGCCTTGCTCCGGCGTCAGCTCTTCGGTCGGTATCGGATGAATGTTGCCTGCCGGGATTGGTGTTTTGGCGAGCAGCGCCGCGCGCGTCATGCCGTAATTGCTGTCTGGGTGGTCGTGAGGAACGAAGCGCTCATCGCCCCAGAACCAGTGGACGCGGCTCCACGGGAGCCGCGATGACCGGCGGTTCCGCCAACAGTTCGTACAACGGACGAGGTGTCGATCCACCGGAGCAGCAGATCGCAAAGCGGCCACCGCTGATCGCGGCCATCTCGCAGAGCCAATCGGCGGTCGCGCGAGCCAGTACCTCGGCGTTGTGGAAAATGCGGTTGTTCAGGTCGGTCGCTGTCGGCATCACACGACCTACCGCATCGCCTCGGCGTGGTCGATCGCAGTCCGCTTGCCGCCCAGGACAAACCACTCAATGGCTTCCGCCGCGCCATCGTCGTCGTTGTTGCCGGTGACGAAGTCGGTCGCTTCCTTGACCGGTGCATTTGCATTGCCCATGGCGACACTCAACCCGGCCTTCGCAAACATGGCGACGTCGTTCTCGCCATCGCCGATCGCCGCTGTACAGGCCGCTGGCACGGCCATGAGTCGCGTGAGCTCGATCAAAGCCTGACCCTTGTTCGCGAGCGGATGAGTGAAATCGAGATAATAGTTTTGCGAGCGAACGATATTAGCTCCGTCGGACAGCGACGTCCGAACCTCGCCCTGCAATTTCGTCAGCAACGCGAAATCGTCGCTCACCGCGACGATTTTCGCGGCGGTGCCGATCCCAGCCTCGAAATTGGTCACGACGGTCGGATCAAATCCAACCGTCCTCTGCTCGAGCGCGATACGCGGACCGTTGCGATCGCGCACCAACCAATCCTCGCCGGAGAACACCCAGGCATTCGCGCCGGCGGCTACGATGGTCTCGACAGTATGCCGCGCAACATCCGCCGCGATGAGATGGCTGGTGATGACCGACAGGTCGGGTGCAGCGACAACGCCACCGTTGAAGCCGGAAACCGGAGCTACGATCTTCAGTCGCTCGATGACCATCTTCAATCCGCGCGGCGGCCGGCTGCTGACGATGGTGAATTTCACGCCCGCGTCCTGCAAGGCCCGGACAGTCTCAACCGTTCTCGGCGACAACGACTTGTCGCTCCGGACCAGCGTGCCATCCACGTCGGACACCACGCCAGCGATAATTTTGGGAAGCGGCGGGCGGCCGGTCATGGCGTCTTCTCGGGACGATCAAGCGGCCGCCATTGCCGTCCGTCGCGCGTCAGAAGCTCGTTCGCTTCCGACGGGCCTTCCGATCCGGCGGCATAGTTTGACGGCGGATCGTTTCGTCTGCCGGACCATGAGTCCAACAATGGCTGGACGATGCGCCAGCCCGCCTCGATCTCCTCGGCGCGCTTGAACAACGTCGTGTCGCCGACCATGCAATCGTAGATCAGGGTCTCATAGCCGGTGCTCGGCGCGGTCTGGAAGTAGTCCGTGTAGTCGAAGCGCATTTCGACGCCGCCCATGACCACCTTGGGTCCGGGCTTCTTGGCGCCGAAGCTCAGCGTCACGCCCTCGTCTGGCTGGATGTGCAGGACCAGATCGTTGGGTGTGAGCCGTTCCACTGGCGTGTCTCGGAACAGCGCGAACGGCGCCTGTTTGAAGCGAATGACGATTTCGCTCGTCCGGATTTTAAGTGCTTTGCCGGTTCGCAGATAGAACGGCACGCCGGCCCAGCGCCAGTTGTCCATCATCACCTTCAGGGCGACGTAGGTTTCAGTGGTGGAGTCCGGCGCGACGTCCGGAGACGCGCGATAGGCCTTCACGGCGTTGCCCGCGACGGTGCCGGCTGTGTACTGGCCGCGCACGACATTGCGCCGAGCATCCTCGGATCCGAACGCATGCACGGCCTCGAGTACCTTGCCCTTCTCGGTTCGCACCGCATCCGCAGCGAAACAGGTCGGCGGCTCCATCGACACCAGCTCGAGAAGTTGGAACAGATGGTTCGGCACCATGTCGCGCAGCGCCCCGGTGGCATCGTAGAATTTGCCGCGCGCCTCGACGCCCAACGTCTCGGCGACCGTGATCTGGACGTGATCGATGTGGTTGCGATTCCAAAGTGGCTCGAAGATGCCGTTGCCGAAACGAAACACCATGATGTTCTGCACGGTTTCTTTGCCGAGGTAATGGTCGATCCGGTAGATCTGCTTCTCCGACGTCACGGAAAGGAGGGTCCGGTTCAACTCCTTGGCCGACTGCAGATCGCGGCCGAACGGCTTCTCGATGATGACGCGCCGCCAGCAGCCATCGGGCTCCTGTAGGAGCTTCGTCTCGCTGAGCTTGCGGACGACCGGCGCGAACATTGAGGGTGGCGTCGCTAGGTAGAACAGCGCATTGCCGTCCTTCGCGCGCTTGTCCTTGCTTTTGCCCAGGCGCTCGCCCAGCGCGCGGTATGTGGCCTCGTCCTCGAAATCGCCCTTGAGATAGGACATCCGCTCGCGAAGCCATTTCCAGTCGGTGCTGCTCGATGAGCCGTTGGCGAACTCCCGCATGCTTGCGTCGAAGCCTTTCCGGAAGGCCTCGTCGTCCTGGTCCCCGCGCGCGATGCCGGTGATCGAGAAGTCATCCGGCAGAAGCTTCCCGCGGCGCAGATTATAGAGCGTGGGAACGAGAAGCCGCTTGGTGAGGTCGCCGCCCGCGCCGAAAATGACGAGCGCGCAGGGCGGCGCGGGTTGGACGCGATCGGTCATGTCACTCGGCCGCCTTGATCTCGGTATGATCGCCGAACTCGTCGCGCATCGCCGTCGCTGTAGTCCTTGTTCTTGGTGCCGATGCCGGCCCAGAGCAGCCGTTGCGTCCGCGCGCCCTGGCTCTGCAGCTTGTCCCAGCGCGAGCCGGCGAACAGGCGCTTGTAGCGCTGATAGGCGAGCTTGGCATTAGCGATCGCGACTTCGCCGCGCAACGACGACAGCGCCTTGCGGCCGGATTTGATCTTGTCATCGAACCGCTTGTCGACCTCGACGTCGATCCGGCTGACAAAGAAGCTCGCGACGCTCGCGACCTTCGACGGATCGCCGCCGTGCGCGAGCAGATCCTCCAGACCGCCGAGATAAGCCGCGACGACCCGCTCATAGACCTCCTGCGAAAACAGCAGTGTGATATTGACGGTGGTGCCTTCGCCGATCAGGTGGCGGATCGTCGGCAGGCCCGCATCGGTCGCGGGCACGTTGATCATCAGATTGTCGCGCGAAACTGTGCGCCACAGGCGCTGCGCCACCGTCGCGTCGGTGTCCATAGCGAGATAGGGACACCTCGAGGCTGACATAGCCGTCAAGGCCCCTGGTCGCCTTGTAGACCGGCAACAGCGCATCGGCAGCGGTACGGATATCGGCAATCGCGAGAGCCTCGTAGAGTGACATCACATCGCGGTCGCCCTGCTTGAGTGCGCTTTTCAGCGCCGCGCCGTAGTCGTCGCTACCACCGATCGCTTTTTCGAAGATCGAGGGATTGGAGGTCACGCCGGTCACGCCGTCGCGGTCGATGAGGCTCTTGAGGCTGCCGTCGGCGATGAACTTGCGCGCCAGGAAGTCGAGCCAGGGTGCCTGGCCGTGCTGATGCAGGCGGCCGACCAGCGGGTTGGCGGCGGGCTTAGCGGGAGAGCGGCGGGCTTGTCCGGTCATAGACGCGATCATTTGGATTTCTCGACCTGCTCGTGCGCGGCGGTCACCACCCGTTCCACGGTGAAACCGCAGCCACGGAATTCAAACTCATACTCTAAGGTACGAGGTAACAGTGCTGTTCTGACCATAAGTCGGCACCGATTTAGGCGTCAAAATAGGTCAAACATTGTCACAAAAGCTCGCATGGACTCTTATTAATGCGGCCAACTCGACTACCCGCGCTGGCGCATTTCCATCTTTAGTGAAGAGCCGAATGTTTGGCAGCCTTGCAAATAAGCCGAGTTGTTTCTGTCTAGCGGGATTGGCCGACTGAACCGGGACTCGAACGGCTGCTCTTCAACGGGGCTGTTGCGCCGGACGTCGACGTGGCGATAGCCGCGTTCGTCGTATTTGATTGGTGGTGGGGTACCATAAATGACATCGCCATCCAGAAGCCCAACCAAATCCACCAGTAGCTTTTACGTCGCCCGTGGCCCTTTGAGGCTCCTGTCGCAGTATTTGCGGATACTCGTGCCGTAGTCACCGCAGCCTGGCCGGACGGAGGGAGCAACCGAACCAATCGCACCGCGATGGCCGCCGCTTCCGGCGACTTCCAGCTTCGGCCGGAGACCCGGTCGAGCGCCGACAGCAGCGTCTTCTCCGCGATCGCCTTCGGCATGGCCGCCAAACGGCCGGTCTCCTCCCAGGGGTCGACATTCATCCGCGCCAGCGCGGAAAGAACGCTGAGCCGCATCCCGTTTGCGTCCTCACACACCTGCGCAAACAGAAAGTCGTCGTAGCTGGCATTGAGGGTTGAAAACCTTGCACGATGATCCATCAAGGAGGCGCCTTCCAGGCTTCAGGACCGGTTTAATTGGGACTTCCGGATTTCGGCGGCGAACCGAAGACCCCACAATAGCATAACTGCAATCGAGACTGATCGTTCAAGATTACAGACGATTTATAGTGTTGCGACGGTCAAATTCTATCCAAGACACGAACCGGATGGCGGAAAATGGAGTCTCATATTTGGAACGGGAGAGGACATCCATGCGCCGCCTTGACCTAAGCCAACGCGATGGAAACGACCTGTCCAATTATGAGCGGCTGGCGCTTACGGCGGCTCTAACGTAATGGATGCCGCCATGGTCAAACCCGTCTTTTTTTGACGGCTTCAGCCCAGGGTTGGAGATCGATAATACGGCAGGGTATGACACGGTCACAGCGTCCCTTTGGTGCTGCGAGAGGACGCTCAGGTCGAGTGCGGCATTGTCGAGCGTCGCGGCGCGATTGAAGCGCATGGTATTACCGCCGCTAAACTGGATCCTCGTCGAAAGTGAAAGCGCCCGCCGTGCTACCCGGCGCGGAATGGCGGCACGAGGGCTTCCTTCTTCACAGGCATTCCCGCCTGCTTTTTCTTCAAAACCTCCACCATTTCGACCTCGTAGCGATCCCCGAACTCGGCCGGTTCGAAGTGCCCCGCCTTAGGAGACGATGTGCTCGGCCAGATCGAGCATGTCAGGGCGATCTTCACGGCGGGGAGATCGCCGAAGTGGTTGTGAGATGGGTCAGGGCAGCGCCTTGAGGGAACACCATCGGATTCAGCTACTCCGTAGTTTCCGAGTCTGATGCCGGCTGCGCGGCGGTCGTATAGCTGTCAGATAGCAGCGGCCCCGACCTGGTAGGAACGGCGGTTACTGATTGGCGTCGCCTAAGATTTGTGTTCACCAGGATATCCGGGCACGCCGGCATCAAGTCGGAATGGTTCGCGAGCATGATGACGATCAGAATGGCCGAGGCGGAATGGCATGGAGATCTGGCTCATGGCTCCGGCCACGTGCGATTTGCGAGCGGCGCGTTTGACGGTCCGTACGCTTTCGGTCGCGCATGTGTGAAGGCAAGGGCACCAACCCGGAGGAGTTGCTCGGCGCAGCCATGCCGGATGCTTCTCAATGGCTCTCGCGCTTGAGCTGACGAAACCGGGTGTTCAGAAGCATCCATATAACAGCGAAGGCCCTTTCGAAGAAAGGGACGGAGGATGGTCCCTCCAAAGGATCGACCTCGACACGGAAGCATGGGTCTCCGATATGGCGGCGGGGCCATTCGAGGAACATGCTCAGGACGCCACAGTATTATCCAGTCTTGAGAGCCTTATCAGGCGTCGATATGATCTACGAGCCAGGCTCCTGCAAGTTTCATCGTGTTGATCTTCGGTCTTACACTTTTAGTTAGGACGCAAGCCCGATGGTTACCACACAATGATCATTAAATCCTCAGATCAAGTCCCGCGCGCCACCCTGCTCAGGCGGTTTCCGATACCGAGGAATTTCGGTGTCGCTCCGGAATCGCGCATTGAGCGTGGGAAGGCCTGGCCGGCACCGGACGGCGCGACCCGCGTCAAGACTTTCAAGATCTATCGCTACGATCCGGGTTCCGGCGAAAACCCTCGCCTAGACACTTTCGGAGTGGATCTCGACGATTGCGGTCCGATGGTTCTCGATGCGCTCATCTGGATCAAGAACAAGGTCGACTCGACGCTGACGTTCCGCCGCTCGTGCCGCGAGGGAATCTGCGGTTCCTGCTCCATGAACATTGATGGCGCGAACTGGCTCGCCTGCACGCGGTTCATTTCCGACCTGGCCACACCAGCGACGATTTATCCACTGGCCAATTTGCGGATCATCAAGGATCTGGTTCCAGACCTCACGCATCTCTTCGCGCAATATGCGGCGATCGAGCCTTGGCTCAAATCTAAGACCGCCGAGCCCGAACGGGAGCGGCTCCAATCGGCGCAGGAGCGAAGCAAGGTCGACGGCTACTATGAATGCATCCTTTGCTTCTGCTGTACCTCGGGTTGCCCGAGCCATTGGTGGGACGGCGATCGCTTTTTCGGTCCCGCGGTGCTCCTGCAGGCTTGGCGCTGGCTGACCGACAGTCGCGACGAAGCCAAGGAGGAGCGGCTCGACAACCTTGAAGATCCGTTCCGGCTTTATCGTTGCCACACCATTCTCAACTGCACGCGGACCTGCCCCAAAGGGCTCAACCCGGGCAAGGCGATTGCCGAAATTAAGAAGAAGATGATCGAGCGTCGAAGCTGATTGCGAAGGAACAGACGAATGATGCCCAGTCCCACGACAATGCGACCGAGGCCGCTGTCTCCGAACATACAGATTTATCGTCCTCAGCTCACGTCGGTTCTCTCAATCCTCAATCGGATCACGGGTATACTTCTGAGCGCCTGCGCCATTGTGCTCGTCGTCTGGTTGGTTGCGGCTGCGTCGGGACCGCAGACGTATGCTCCGGTGCAGGCAGCCATCTCGTCCTGGACCGGCCGGATCGTGCTATTTGGGGCCACCTTCGCCTTTTTTCTGCATCTCTGCGGCGGCATTCGCCATCTGGTTTGGGACACCGTCCACGGATTCGAACTTCGGTCGATCTATATTTCGGGGTGGTCCGTCGTGGCTGCGAGCGTGGTGCTCACGATTGCGGCCTGGGTCACCGGCGCGTTAATGGGAGGGTAGAACCGTGGACCCTCAGAACATGCAGGATATGCGCACGCCCCTGGCTCGTGCGATTGGCCTCGGCTCAGCTAAAGAAGGGGTCGGGGCCTGGTGGGCGGAGCGTGTTTCAGCGGTCGCTCTCGTCCCCCTGACGTTGTGGCTCGCCGCCTCGATCATCGCGCATACCGGCAGCGATTACGCGACGTTCATTGTCTGGCTGAAGACACCGTTCACTGCCATCCTGATGATCCTGCTTCTGATCGCGCTCTTTTATCACAACGCGCTTGGCCTGCAGGTCGTGATCGAGGACTACGTACATTCGCGGGCCAAGTTCGCGGCGGTGATCGCGGTGCGTCTTGGCTGCTGTGCGCTCGCGACCGCGGGTGTTGTGGCCGCCCTGCGCATCGCTTTCAGTGGTTGACAGGAACGATGCGCGAATTCGGAAAACCCTACAACGAGGCTGGCGCAGCGAATGCGATGGCGATGGATCAAGACGACTGGGATTGGTGTTCATTCGGATGATGAACGAGCGGAGAGACAATGCGATGTACGTCGAGAGATTGTTGCCCGCGGCGCGTGAGAAGCTCGTCACGATATCAGACGTCGCCCCGCTGACCGAGGCGGCGAACTTCCTGCATAAGGGGACGGACCTCGTGATCGTGTGCAGTTCTGCAGGTCTCGTGGCCGGAGTCATCACAAAGACGGACG
>DATCFB010000317.1:0-5645 GCA_036509755.1 Pseudolabrys sp.
GAAAGCGCGGCCCCGTCGATGCCAAAAGTCGCCGCAGCGGTGCGCCGGGAGGCGAGACGCTCTCCGTATGGGAGCGCCGGCGCCGAAAGGCGTGAGTTGAAAATGGCGCCTCCCGGCGCCCCGCCCCCTCGATTTCTTTTAACGCGGTGGCGGCGATGTCCTCAAAGCTCGGGCGCAAATGCGCGTCGCGAGAACGATGGAGCTTGCCCCCATGTCAGCTAAAATCGACAACGACAAACGCGCACAGAGCCGCCTCGACGAGGTCCGCTGCGACATCGTCTCGCGTGCGATCCTGTGGCGCATCTGCTCCGATCCCTGCGCCAAACAATGCAGCCGCGCGCGGCGTTGCATCGGCAACCGCGAGCGCTGCATCGAGCGGCTCTTTCCAACCTATGACGAGGGCCATCTTCGCTGGCACCTGCGCGACGCGGCGACCCTCGACGACGACGACAGCGTCTGGTCGGTAAGATCGTCGGCAGAATTGGCCGCCGAATACTTGCAGAAGGACGGCATGACCATCCCCGAGGGGCAGACCCGCAAAGTGGAAAAAATCATCGCTGCCTATCGCAAGGCCTGCGACGACTATCGCGGCTAAAGGGAGCGTTCGCGCGGGACTCTCAGCCTTTGCCGGTGCGGCAGCGCACGGATATGGTCGCGCTCTCATCGTCGGCGCCGGACAACGACTCCATGCCCACCATCTTGCTCACCCATACGCCCGACATGCTCGCCAATTATTACGGAGAGCGCGCGCTTGCCGCGCTGCGCAAGCTCGCGCCGGTCAAGCTCAACGAGACCGGCCGCGTGCTCGACGCGCAAGCCTTGGCGCAAGCCGCGCGCGGCTGCGAGATCGTCGTCTCCGACCGGCAGACGCGGGGGCCGGCCGAATTTTTCCCAGCCGCGCCAGATCTCGTCGCCTTCCTCCGCGTCGCCGTCGACATCCGCAACATCGACCTTGCGGCGGCCAGCGCGCACGGCGTGCTCGTCACGCACGCGACGCCGGGCTTCGTCGCCTCCGTCGCCGAAATGGCGATCGGCTATATGGTCGATTGCGCGCGGCACGTCACGGCCTCGGTCCTCGACTATCGCTCCGGCCAGGACGCCGAGCCGCGCATGGGGCGCCAGCTCAAGGGCGCGACGCTCGGCATCATGGGCTACGGCGCGATCGGCGAATATCTGGCGCCGCTCGGCGTCGCGCTCGGCATGGATGTGCTGGTCGCCGATCCGTTCAAGACGGTCACGGCGTCCGGCGTGCGGCAGGTCGCGCTGCCGGACCTGCTCGCGCAATCCGACTACGTCGTCTGCCTCGTCGTCGCCAACGAGGAGACGGAGAATTTGATGAATGCCGCTGCCTTCGCGCGAATGAAGACCACCGCGTTCTTCATCAACCTCTCGCGTGGCAATCTGGTCGACGAGCAGGCGCTCGCAGTTGCGCTCGACAAGAAGCAGATCGCCGGCGCCGCCCTCGATGTCGGCCGCGCGGCGGACCAGAAGCCGTCACTGTCTCTCGCCAAGCGCGCCGACGTCATCGCCACGCCGCATACCGCCGGCCTGACGCCGGAGGCGGCCGAGCACCAGGCCTTCGATACCGTCCACCAGGTTACGGACTTGCTGGCCGGCCGCATTCCCGCCGGCGCCGCCAATGCGCAAGCCGCGCATCGCCTCGCGCGGCTCAAGCGCGCCTAGACGATGCTTTTTCGGTCACATCGGCGAGACCGCCTAGGCGCGTTGCCGGTCATTGTCGATCGGGATCACCTGGCCGGAGATCGACTTCGCCGCCGGCGAGGCGAGGAACACCGCAAGCTGCGCGATGTCTTTCGGATCGATCATGGTCTTGATCGACTGTTCGGCCATCGCGGCCTGCTTCACCTCATCGAGCGACTTGCCGCTGATCTGCGAGCGTCCCTGGAAGACGCGCACGATGCGGTCGCCCTCGACTGCCCCGGGCGCGATGGCGTTGGCGCGGATGCCCCATTGGCCGAGCTCGATGGCCAAGGTCTTGGTCAGGCCGATGACCCCCCATTTCGCCGCCGCATAGGGACTGCGGTTGACGAAGCCGAAGCGGCCGGCGACCGACGAAAGATTGACGATGGCACCGGCCTTCGACTGCTTCAGCGCAGGGATAGCAAGGCGGCAGACGTCGAACATCGCCGTGAGGTTGACGGCGACGACCTTGTCCCAGTCGTCCGCCGGATACTGGTCGACCGGCAGCGTCAATCCGGCGATGCCGGCATTGTTCACCAGCACGTCGAGCCCGCCGAGCTTGTCGATTGCGGCGGGCACCATGCGCTCGATCTCGGCGCGCTTGCTCATGTCGCAGCGCTGCGCGACCAGCCCGGGGATCTCCTTGGCCAAAGCGTCGAGGCCTTTGTCGTCGATGTCGCAGGTGAAGACCTTCGCGCCGGTCGCGGCAAAGGCCCGTGCGATCTCACGGCCGATGCCGGCGCCGCCGGCGGTGATCAGAACGCGCTGGGACATGAGGTCTCCTTGAGCACTGCTGTTATCGAGGCGCGTAGAATGCCCCGGCGCGGCCGCCTATGTCGATCCAGGGTCGCAGCCTCGCTCTCGGGCTGGGGATACTTATTCTTCCGGCTCGGTCGTGAAATAGAGCGGGTAGCCTTGGGCCTTGCCGAGTTCGGTCGCCTCCTTCGCCTTGGTCTCGGCGACGTCGCGGGTATAGACGGCGATCACGCAGGCGCCCCTCTGATGCGCGGTCAGCATCACCCGGTGGGCGGTGGTCTCGTTCATGCGAAACACCGCCTTGAGCACGAGCACGACGAATTCGCGCGGCGTGAAGTCATCGTTGAGCAGGATGACCTTGAACAGCTTCGGCCGCTCGGTCTTCGTTTTGGTCTTCGTGCGCGGCTTGACGACGATCTGGCCCATCGCGCCTCCGGAACCATCGTGCGCTCGGCAATGATTGAACGCGGCTGCGGCATCACGCAAGTCCGTTATGTCAGCCCTTCTGCTTCAATCCGGCGCGAGGGCGCGTAGGCTCATCGGCGAAGAGGGGTCGGGGGCCGGAGCCGCGCGAGGGACGCGCGGCATAAGAGATGAGGAGACGGCTCCGATGGAACTGCTTCGCGAGAGGCCTTCGGCTCGAGCGAAAAGGGCGAGACCGTATATCGCCTGTGCCCAGTGCGGCGAGCACCTGTATATACCGGATTGGTCGGAACGGCTCGACGGCGCGCGCGTGCGGCATCTGTGGACGTGCAGTACCTGCGACTATGCATTCGAGACCACGGTTCAGTACGCGATCGAGGTCGATACGGCGGCCTAGAGATTCAGGGTCCGGCCAGGCGCGCGCGCCCTCGCTCATCGAGGACATGAAGCGGCGCCCAGGCTGCGCTGGCCGGACCCTGAAGCCGGCGCCGACGATGGCATCCGGCACCGGATGCGGCTGGCTGCTTCGCCACCGCGCCACATCAGCCTGTGGCCGGCCGGGCAGAACTTCAAAATCAAATTGACGAATCGGAACGTCCGTGGCGCCCTGTCAAGGACAGCATTCGGTCACGCGGGCCGGCCGGGTTGCCGACCCGTTGCGAGGTTCCTCCCGCGTGGCGTTAAGACTTGGGCGGCCGTGAGGCCGCCCATTTTCATTCCGCACGCCCGGTTGATCCGTCTGGCTTCGCGCTCAGGCCGCCTCTTGGCCGGGCTTGCCGGCCCCGGCACCGACAGGATCGATCGCCTCAACCAAATCCAGGAAGGCACTGCCCGGCAGCGGCGGCGCGAAAACGTAGCCTTGCGCCGAACGGATGCCGAGTTCCCGCAAGTGCATGACCTGTTCGAAATTTTCCACGCCCTCGGCGATGACATCCATGCGCATATTGTGCGCGAGATCGACCAGCGTCTCGACGATGGTGTTCGAGTTACGGTCGGTACCGATGGCATCGACGAACATCTTGTCGATCTTGATGATGTCGACGCCCAGCTTGAGCATATAGGAAAGCCCGCTGTGGCCGGTGCCAACGTCGTCGATGGCGATGCGCACACCGAGCCCCTGAAGCGCGGCAATCGTCTGCCGCGCCTGGGTGAAGTTTTCGATCGGATCGCGCTCGGTCACCTCGAGCACGACTTGGGTCAGCTTGATCGGCGAGTTGGAGAATATCTTGCGCACGTCCTTGACGATTGCTTCGTCGCCGAACAGCTTGCCGGCGAAATTGAACGAGATCTTCAGCGCGGGACGACGCCCGATCGACCGCCCCGCCTCGGCGCACACGCGCCGCATCAGGTCGCGCGTCATCTCGTGGATGAGGCCGCTCGATTCCGCGAGCGGAATGAACGAGCCCGGCAGCACCAGGCTGCCGTCCGGCTTGCGCCATCGCACCAAGACTTCGGCGCCGCGCAATTGGCCTGAACGGATGTCTACTACGGGCTGGTAATACGGCACGAATTCGCCGGCCTTGAGCGCGTCCGAGAGTTGGGTCACTGGATCGTTGCCGTCGCGCTTCTGAAAAAGCAGCGTGAACACCGCGACAGCGATGACGACGGCCGTTGAGAGGAGGATACCGAGCCAGCGCAGTCCCGCATGCTCGGCCAGCATCATGTCGCGCACCGCGACGATCTCTATGTCGAAGCCGAATGCCGACGATGTGCTCTTGGCCTGGACAACCGGTCCGTCATTGGCGTCCGGCCGCGTTCCCGAACCGCCGAGGGATGAACCGGACTTGGTCAAAATGCCGGCGAAGGCCCGCAGCGGACCGCCGTCCGTGGCTGCCTGCGGCAGCAACAGCGTCAGCGGCACCAGTGCTGCGAGCTGGGTCGGCCCCGAACCGGCGGTGCGGCGCAGGCGCACCATGGTCTCGACCTCGCCAACCCGCACAAAATCGAGGAAAACGCCCGGCCGCGACGGCACCGCCACGGTGCTGAGCAGCGTCTGCGAGCCAGGTGGTCGCGCGACGTCGCTGCACAAAGCCCGGCCCTCCGGCGACAAGACCACGATCTGCTTGACCGGCGCGGCCAGGAAGGCAGCGACCCGCATCGTCTCGATCGCGTCTCCGGCGCAGGAGGTTACGCCCTGCTCGGACAGGTCATCGAGCGCCGAGAGCGCCTGCGACAGCCGCGCATTCGCGACCGAGACCGCGCGAAACGCGGCATTCTCGACCTCGCGCTGGCCTTGCCGATCGACGAGGTTGCCAAGCCAGAGGTTGAACGCGAGCAGAGGCACGCCGGCGAGGAAGACCCCGACGGCAATCGCGATCAGATTGTGGCGCGTCAAAGCGCGCACAGAAGGTCCCATCCTGCTCCCGGGGCCACTTCGCAGCGTTCCGGCGCGTATAAAGCCACGTTCGCGTAAAGGCGGCGTTAAGCTTAAGGTTGCGCTCATCCATCAGAGACCGGCGGCCCCGATGCCTGTCCAGCCGCGCGGCTCAGGGACGCGGCACTGGCTTGCGGCCGAGATCAGCCGCCGCCAAAGTCCCTCAAGGCCGCCAGACACTGGAGTACGCGATGAGCTTTTTTCCCGGCAAAGATCCCGGAGCCGGCGATTCCTATGCCTGCGACGCGTTGGCCAATGTGATCGTGCCGCGGACCGCCGACCTCGGCGATGGCTTCACGGTCCGCCGCGCCCTACCCTCCGCACGCACGCGGATGGTCGGGCCTTTCATTTTCTTCGACCACTTCGGCCCGACCGAATTTCGCGGCGGCAA
>DATCFB010000318.1:0-6559 GCA_036509755.1 Pseudolabrys sp.
ATGTTCGATTCCCTCTTCGGCCTGCCCTTGGCCGCGCGCTTCTTCGTCGCCTTCCTGGTGGTGCTGGCTCTGATCGGCGTGACCGCCTGGGTGGTTCGCCGCTTCGGCGCCGCGCGCCTCGGCGGCGGCTCCGCGCGCGGAAGGCAGCCGCGTCTCGCCGTGATCGACGCCGCGAGCGTCGATGCCCGCCGGCGACTGGTGCTGATCCGCCGCGACAACATCGAGCACCTTCTGATGATCGGCGGCCCCAGCGACCTCGTGATCGAGCCGAACATCGTGCGCGCCGCCGGCGCTCCGCGCGAGCCCGGGCGTATCGACACACCGCCGCGCGAGACCGCGCGGGCGACATCGGCAGTCGAGACCGGTTGGCCGTTGCAACCATTTAACGAACCGCCCGCACCGGCTCCTGCGACCCGTTCCGCAGTGCGCGCCGCTGCGACCGAGGAGCCTTGGACGCCACCGGAGCCGGCAGCCCGTCCGCGTCCGTCGGAGAATCTGAGCGGTCTTGCGGCAGAGCTGTCATCGCGCCTCGCCGCGCCGGAATTGCCGCCGCAGCCGATTGCGCCGCGGCACGAGTCGACGGCGCCGCGCGTGGCTGTGATGCCCGTGCCGCCGGAGCCTCCTGAAATGGAGGCAGGCTCTGACCAGAACCTCGCCGACATGGCGCATCAGCTCGAAGCGGCGTTGCGCGGTACCGGCGCGCCGGAGGGCCGCCCGCCGGTCACCGATCCGCTGGCCCAGAACCGCCCGACCGATGTCCGGCAGGCCGCGCGCGACATCAAGCCGCGCAGCGAGCCGAAGCTCGACATCAAGCCCGAGCCTCGGCCCGAACTGAAGTTCGACGTGCGGCCGGAGCCGCTGTTCGAGGTCAAGCCCGAGCCGAAAGCGGACGCCGCGCCCGCGCGCCGCGAGCCGAACCTCGACATCAAGCCGGAGCAGAAGGCGCAGTCCGGGCTGAAGAGCCAGGACTTCTACGACAATCTTGAAGAGGAGATGGCGAGCTTGCTCGGCCGTCCCTCCGGAAAACCGTGACAGGCCGTTCCGGCCACCGTGTCCGTCAGGTGACGGTGGCGGTCGGGGTAGCGGTGGCGATCCTTGTCGCGACGTCGCCTGCCGGAGCGCAGGACGTCAGCATCAATTTCGGCCAGGGCTCGGGGCTCACCGAGCGCGTCATCCAGATGATCGCGCTGTTGACGGTGCTGTCGCTGGCGCCGTCGATCCTGGTCATGATGACGTCGTTCACGCGCATCGTCGTCGTGCTGTCGCTGCTGCGCACCGCGCTCGGCACAGCGACCGCGCCGCCGAACGCCGTCATCGTCTCGCTCGCGCTCTTCCTCACCGCCTTCGTCATGGGCCCTGCCCTGCAACGCTCCTACGACTTGGGCGTGAAGCCGCTCATCGCCAATCAGATCACGCCGGAGCAGGCCTTCGAACGCGGCACCGAGCCGCTGCGCGCCTTCATGCAGAAGAATGTGCGCGAGCAGGATCTGAAATTGTTCATGGACATGGCCAAGGAGCCGCCGACCGCCAAGCCTGAGGACATGTCGCTGCGCATCCTCGTGCCGGCCTTCATGATCTCGGAGCTCAAGCGCGCCTTCGAGATCGGCTTCCTCTTGTTCCTGCCATTCCTCATCATCGACCTCGTCGTCGCCTCGGTGCTGATGTCGATGGGCATGATGATGTTGCCGCCCGTGGTGGTGTCGCTGCCCTTCAAATTGATCTTCTTCGTGCTGGTGGACGGCTGGAGCCTGGTCGCCGGCTCGTTGGTCCAGAGCTACGGCAATTAGCCGCGCTCAGCGCGGTGCGGACGCGGCCGGCTGGATCGAGCCGGTCGGCACTGGATCGGGGCGCAACGGCTCGCCTTTCGGTGCTTTAGGTGGCGTCTTGGCCGCGGGCTTATCGGCTTTCGTGGCGACCGGCACCGGCTTCGGCGGTGCCTTCTGCTGCGTGGCGCCTTCCGCCATTGGCTTGGCTTCAGACTTGGGCGCCGACTTGGGCTGAGACTTGGGCTGAGACTTGGGCTGAGACTTGGGCTCCGGCTTGGGCTTCGCCTTTTCCTCGTCGTAGCGCGCGCGGATGTCCTTGAGGAAGATGCCGAGAGTATCGATCGATGCGACGCGCCGCGCCACGTCCTTGAATTCTGCATTGCCGGTGCCGATCGGCGCGCTGACCACGTCGAAGGCGCGGGCATCGGGCCCTTCCGCCATCTTCGCCGCATACTTCTCGCGCAGCCGCATCATGCTGATCGATTCACCGGCCAACGCATAGCCGATCGCCGCGCGCAGGATGTCGGACCGCTCGGTCTCGTCGAGCGGCGAGAACTGCTTCCAGCGGTCGCCATAAAGGAGTTCGATCTGCTCGGCCGCCTTGCGCCAATGCTTGCCGGCCCAGAGGATGTCGGCGCGCAACCGCGTCGCCTCGTGCGTCGACATGTTGGCGATAAGTTCGATCGCGAGTTCGTGCCGGCCGAGCTCCGACAAGGCCCGCGCTTCGAGCAGCAGGCGATGGTCGCGCCACTCGTTCGACAGATCGGAGCTGCGCGTCCTCTGTAGGGCGGCAAGAGCGCGCTCCGGCTTGCGGTTCATGAGATAGATGGTGGCGAGCCTGCCGGCGACTTGCGCCCGTGCCGCGCCTTGCAGGCGATGATCGACCTGGTGCTGCAACAGCTCCGCCGCCTGGTCGAGCAGATCGACTGAGACGAGGCGATCGGCGAGCTTGCGGATCATCTCGTCGCCGCGGCGGCCGATCGGGGTCAGCTCGCGATAGTCGTAAAACAGGCCGAGTGCCTCAACCGGCGGCATCGAATCGCCCTTGCCCTGGAGGAACAGGGTGTCGAAGGTGACCGCCGCCTCGTCCTGGATCTTGCGCGTGATGTCTGAATTCGGATGCGCGAGCAGCGCCGTCTTCATCACGTGGAAGGCGTCGCGGTAGCGGCCCTCGAGCGTGTAGAGATGCGCGAGCAGGCGCAGGCCTTCGGTCTCGGTCTCATCACCGCGCCAGGCCGTGGTGAGCATCTCAAGCGCGGCGATCACGTCCTTGCGCGCCATGTCGCCGGAGGAAGCCTGAAGCTCGATCTCCCGCAGACGACCCTGGGCGGCCGATCGCCGGTCGGCGGAGGCGACGGCGGCGCGATATTCCTTGAGCGCGTCGTCCTTGCGACCAATCCCCTCGGCGAGGCGGCCACGAAGAACGTCGATCGAGGGCTTCACGTCCGGCGGCACGCCGATCGTGTCGAACTCGTTGAGCAGCCGGGTGGCGCCGCTGTAGTCCTGCACCTCGATCGCCGCGCGCAGAGCCTCCTTCATCGCGACGCGCTGCAACTCAAGCGGCAGCGTCGCGAGCGCGAGGTCAAAGTCGTTGAAGTGCTCGCGCGCCTCCTTCCATTTACCCTCGCGGGCAAAGGCGACGCCGCGCCAGAGCCCGGCATCCTGCTGGTTGCCGACGCGCGGAGAGGACAGATTCTTGATCGCTTCGCCGGGCCTATCGATGAGAATTTCCGAGACGGCATGGAGGATGCTGCCGGTCACGTCGTCGCTGCCTGACCCGTCGGACAGCGCGACGTCGAGGACAGCCTTCGCTTCCGTCGCCATGCCCTGCGCGAGATAGAAGCGCGCGAGATTGAACCGCGCCTCCTTGCGCTTGGCCGGCTCGGCCGCCGCTGCTGCGTTCAGGAGCTCGGTCTGGCGCGGCAGGAAGGCCGCGTTCCGATCGAAGCCCCAGAGCTGTGGATCGAAGCTGACGTCCTGGAGATTCGAGACGACGCCCTGCTTGCCGAGGATCGTCGCCGACAAGGACAGGCCGCCCGGCCGCGAGATCAGGATCTTGTCGGTCGAGAGCTTGACCGTCACATCGTCCGCCACAGGCTGAATGACGACGCCCTGACTCGACGCCAAAGTGCGCAGTTCGACGAAATGCTGATCCTTGAGAAAACCGCGCGATGGCGCTGGCGCGGTGATCACCACGAGACGGTCGCCGATTTCCGGGTCGCGCAGCTCATGGACGGCGTGCGGCATTTCGAATGGAATGGCGATGTTGCCGCGGTTCTGGGCCGCGGCACTGCGCAGCATGGTCAGCGGCTGCGGCGGCCGCACCATCGTATCGGCGACGGTGACGGTCCAGGTCGCGCCGTCGGCCAGGGCGCTCACAAGCCGCGGACGATCGAGCTTAATGCGCAGGATCGCCTCGCCATCCCTGCCGCGCTTTAGGCTCGCACGCTTGACCTGCGCCTGAGCGTTCAGCGCCGCAGTGTCGATCGTCGACTTGCTGTCGAAGACGAGCCAGAGCGTGTCGGCGCGGCGGAAGACGGCCGCCGGTGTCGGCGCGGCGAAGGCAAAAGTCAGACGCAGCGCATCGCCCGCCTGCTGAACGTTGACCGCCACGGGCGCCCTGGGATCGATCGGCGCCGCCGGCGGCGGAGCTTTGGGCTCGTTCGCAACCGGCGCGGTCGCCGGCTGCGGTGCTTGCACCGCCTTCACCTCAAGTTTGGCTTGAGGTTGAGGGTGAACTTGAGATTGAGCGTCGGGAGCCTGAACCTCAGCTTTCGCTTCCGGTTGGGGCGGTTTCGGCGGCGGGCCGGCCGCCTCCTTCGCCGGCTCGGAAGCGAACACCGCGGCCTGCTCCTTGCCGGCGGGAACGGTCTCGGGCGCGTCGATGGCAAGCGGCGTGGCGGCGTTGCTCGCGGCAGCACCCTGCCCGGCCGCTGTCGGTGCCGTCTCATCGTTGGCGACATCGACCATCAGCGAATTGTCTTCGCGGAAAGTATGCACCTGCGGCATGCCTGCGAGCACGAAGGTGACCGTCGCGCTGTCGATATCAGTGTCGGCATCCATCGAACTGACGCCCGCGGGCAGGCTCGCCATCGCATCGGCGAGATCCCAGCGGATCTGCTGATTGAAACGCAGCGTGAGCTTGTCCGGTGTCTGCTCCGGCTGTACGTCGACGCCGTCCGGCAGCGTGAAGACATAACGCGTGAACGTCGGCTGCACCCCGACCTTGACCCTGACGAGCGGCGTCGCCTGCTTCGTTGTTCCCCGCTCACGTCGTAGCTGCCGTTCGGCGACGCGCGCGCGCTCCGCAAGCTCGTCGACGACCGATTGTGGCAGGCCCGGTGGAGGACCGGTCCATTTCTCCGGCAAGAGGTCGACGAACAGCCGCTCGGCTGCCGGCATGACGTTGAACCTCACCCTGTGGGTGAGTGCGATGCGTATCGCCGTTCCGTCGGGATCGCCGCGTGCCGCACTGACGAGATCGGGCGCGGCCGTGTTGAGCTTGTCAACGTCGATGTCCACCGGACGCGCGAACTTGATGATCATGATCAAGTTGTCGGACGTCACCTTCGCTGCGACTTCCTCGTCGAAGCGGAAGAGCATACGCGAATAGCCGTCTTCCTTGCTGATCTTGACCTCGCCATGAACGGGGTCGTCCGGGCGCGCGGCTGAGGCAGCGGCAAAGGTGAGGCAAATGAGCGCGACGGCAACCGCGCCCGCCCGCGCAAGCGCGCGCCGCGGGCGGCCTCGCATCTCCAAAAGCGCAGGAGGCAGAGCCGTCATGAAGCCGATCCGGCCGGCGACTATGCCGGCTGCCGGAAAGCCTAGACGCGGCCGTTTAAGGAGCCGTTAACCGTGCGCGACGGGACCAAACCGCTAATGCGCGGTGGGGCGGCCTTCGATCTTCGGCAATTGGTCGCCCGCGACCTTGCCGCCGCTGGCGCGGCGAGCCAATTCGACCGTCAGACGTTCGGCCGCTTCCGGCGACATCACCCCGGCAATCTCGGCCAACTTGGCCGGCTTCAATCGCGTTGTAACCTCGACCAGAATTTTCATATCGAGCCGGTCGAAGATGCGCGCCGCGTCTTTCGCCTTCATGTTCTCGTACATAGCGACGATGTTCTTAAAGTGTTCGCTGTCGGTCTGCTGACGCTGCGTGTCGGCGTGATCGATGCGCGTCTCCATGGTCTTGAGTTCGCTGAACTTGGCGTCCATGCGCTGCTCGGCGGCCTTGAGCAAGTTTTCGCGCATGTCGAGGTCGCGGCTGCGGCTGTCGAGTTCCTGACGGCGCTCTTGCAGGCGCTCGAGCACGGCGCGCTCGCCGGGCGAGGCGGCACGGCCGGGAATGCCCTGCACGACAGCGCCGCCGACCTCGACCTTGGTGGCTTCCGGCGGCTCGTTGCTCACCGGCATGCCATCGATCTTGGTCGGGGTCTTGTCGCCGTGCTTTTCGTCGTTTTTGCCTTCTTTCTTCTCGCCGACCGAGCCGGTGATGTCGCGGCTGTCGGCGTTGAAATTGAACATCTCCCGCGCCCACGGTTTCGTCGGCGCCGGCTGCGCCGTGCTGTTCGGCGCGGCAGCATCGGCGACAACGATCTTTGTGAACTGCGGGACGCTCTCGGCGGTCGTGACTTTCAGCCCGGAGGTATCGCGGTTCTGGAGCCGCTCGGCGAGCGTATAGCCGCCGTCGAAAACAAGGCCCGACACCTTCAGCGCGAAGAGCGCGACCATCGCCAGGAGGACGACCGGAATGAGCCTGACGTCGCGCCAGAAGCGTTTCACGCCGCCAGCCC
>DATCFB010000319.1:0-2946 GCA_036509755.1 Pseudolabrys sp.
GGCCGCCTGCGTCAATGCCGGCGCAGGGCGCAGCCGTTCCTCGACCGCCGCCCAGATGCGCTCGGCCACGACCTCGCGCGGAGCGCGGCCGTCAATGACGACAATCCGGTTCGGCTCCTGGGCGGCAAGCGCGCGGTAGGCGGCGCGCAGATCCTCGTGGAATTCGACCGACTCGGATTCGAAACGGTCCGCCGTCCCTTGCCCGCGCCGCTTCTGCGCACGGGCAAGCCCCACGGTCGCCGGCACGTCGAGCAGGAAGGTCAGTTCGGGGCGCGCGGCCTTACCGACGGTGATGCGCTCGAGGCCGCGAATGAGCTTGCCGTCGACTTTGCCGAGCGTGCCCTGATAGACGCGCGTGGAATCGATGAAGCGATCGCAGATCACCCAGAGTCCGGCCTCGAGCGCCGGCAGGATGGTGTTGCGCACGTGATCGTCGCGCGCCGCTGCGAACAGAAAGGCTTCGGTTTCGGCGCCGAGTGGCTTGGCGACGCCGGAGAGGATGACGTGGCGGATAATCTCGGCGCCGGGCGAGCCGCCGGGTTCGCGGGTGAGCACCACCTCGATGCCCTGGGCCTCGAGCCGCTCGGCGAGCGTCTTGGTGTGGGTGGACTTGCCGCTGCCCTCCCCGCCCTCGAAGGTGATGAAACGTCCGCGCATCAACGGTCTCTGGTCCGCCGGACCGAAGCCGGCTGGCCCTTATAACCGCTCGGCGCCGGCTCGGAACAGGGCGATCACCATCTCGGTCACAGCATCGAAGGCGCGCTGCGGCAGCGAGCCGACGCGGACATTCTCGGACGCATGCAGCGGCTGCGTCAGGATCAGGTTCGCGCCGCGCCAGACTTTTACCGCGCCGATCGTCTGCCCTTGCTTGACCGGCGCCGGCACGGGACCGGTGTAGACGATCCGGGCGATGAGCCGCTCGCCGCCAGCCTTCGGCATCATGACCTTGACGAGGCCGTCGGCCAACAGCGGCACCTTGCCTTCGGCGCCGCCATAGACCTTGGCCGTGCCCAGCGTCTGGCCTTCGGCGAACAGGATGCGCTGCTCGAAACTGCGGAAGCCCCATTCCAGGAGCTTCTTGGCGTCTTCCGCGCGCTCTTTGGCCGACTTGTCGCCGTTGACGACGACGATGAGGCGCAGGCCGTTCTGCACAGCGGAGCCGACGAGGCCGTAGCCAGCTTCCTTCGTGAAGCCCGTCTTCAGGCCGTCGGCGCCGATGCCCATCGGGAGCAGCGGATTGCGGTTCGGTTGCCTGATCTTGTTCCAGGTGAATTCGGTCTGGCCGAACAGCTTATAGAAATCCGGATAATTCAGGATGATGTGGCGCGCAAGCATAGCGAGTTCGCGCGTCGTCACCTGCGTGCCCGGGTCCGGCAGACCGTTGGAATTGGCGAAGGTCGATTTAGCGAGCCCAATCTGCCGCGCGCGCTCGGTGAGTTTCGCACCGAAGGCCGCTTCGTTACCGGCCAGCGCCTCGGCGATGACGATGCAGGCATCGTTTGCCGACTGGATGATCATGCCATGCAGGAGATCGTCGACGCTGACGCGGCTGTGCAAAGCCGCGAACATGGTCGACGTGTGAGACGGCGCGCCACCTTTGCGCCAGGCATTCTCGCTGACGACGTATTCGTCGGTGAGCTTGACGCGGCCTTCCTTGACCTCGTGGAAGACGTATTCTGCGGTCATCAACTTGGCGAGGCTCGCCGGAAAGATCAGTTTGTCAGGATCGCGCTCGTATAGGACGCCGCCGTTCTCGGCATCGATGAGAATGGCGTGGGGCGCACCGATCTGTGGCTCGTCCTTCTTCTGAGCATCCTTCTTCTGCGCGGCTGCGGGCACCGCGACGAGAGCCACGACGAGCGCCGCCGCGGCGAGGTGTGAATAGAGGACTCGCAATGCCATGGCGTTTCGCGCGCAATCTCAGGCGACGGTGACGGCTCGATGACGCCTCGGGCCGGCGCTCAGTAGAGGCCGCGGCCCGTCATGAAGCCGGCAGCGCCGCCATCATAGCGAACCGGCGCGTAAGCGGAAACCGGCGAAGTGCGCGATCCGTCAGCGCGCGTCACAACAGGCGCGCGCGCGGCCGCGAGTTCGATGGTCGGCGCGGGCACATAGGCGGTCTTGACCGGCACTGGCGCATCACCGACCGGCATTTCACCCTCGCCGAGCCGGTAGGGCCGGTCGGGCGGAATTGGCGCCATTTTTGTCATCGGACGATTGTCGAAATAAGCCGGCGCGAACGATTTTGCGGAAGCGACCTGAACCGGCGCTTCCGCCGGACCGCCCTCCCGCAATGTCGCCACCAGCTTGCGGTCGTCGGAGCCCGCGAGCGGCGCCATACCGACGTAATCCACCTTCACCTTGGCGATGCCGTGACCGTAGAAGCCGAGAAGCTGCGCCGTCTTGACCGAGAGGTCGATCAGGCGGCCCTTGGCATAAGGGCCGCGATCGTTGACGCGGACGATGATCGACTTGTGGTTCGCGAGATTGGTGACGCGCGCATAGGACGGCAACGGCAGCGTCGGATGCGCGGCGGAAATGGCGTTCTCATCGAAGATCTCGCCATTGGCGGTGTACCGGCCGTGAAAGTCGTCGCCATACCAGGAGGCGAGACCGACGGCGGAATAATGAGGATCGGCTTCGGGGACATAGACCTGACCGCCGACCACATAGGGCTTGCCGACTCGGTAGACGCCGCCGCCCTTCGGCACCGGCTGACCCGGCTCGACGACGCGCGCACTGGCGGAAACGCCGTAACGCGGATCGACCCTGCCGGACAGACCGCCGGAGCAGTTCGCGAGCGCAAGACCGCCTGCGGCAACTGCCGCAAGGCGTGCAAGGCGGCCAATAGCGCCGTCGCCCGTCAAACCCATGCTGCTGGCCTAAATCCCCATCGAAGGAAGTTCGATCTTAACCTAAACCGGGCGCACCGTGAACCGCGACTGT
>DATCFB010000320.1:0-4996 GCA_036509755.1 Pseudolabrys sp.
GTGTAGATTTCTTCCTTTCGACTCAGCCGGCCGAGCCGAAGCCCAACTGTTGAAACGGCGGGAAATGTGCCATCGGTAGGCCTTCATTTAGGACCCGCCCATGCCAAAAATCTACGAAGCTCTCGCCGAAGCGTTTCTTGCGGAAGGGGTCGACACACAGTTCGTCGTAATGGGCGACGGCAACATGCACTGGTCCACGGCCTTCGCCAAACTACCGGGCGTGCACACTGTCCACGTCAGACACGAGCACGCCACCGTGGCGGCGGCGACAGCCTACAACATAGCCACCGGCAAGCTCGCCGTTGCCTCCGTCACGTGCGGTCCTGGCGTGACCCAGTTGATGACGGCGCTGCCAGCCGCAGTTCGCGCCCGCTTGCCGATGGTGGTGTTCGCGGGCGAGTCGCCGATTAACGCCAAGTTCTACAATCAGGCCATCGAGCAGGCGCCGCTCGTGACGGCGACGGGGGCGCATTACATCGCCGCGCATAGCGTGCCGCGGATGATGGACTACGTGCGTGAGGCCTTCCACATCGCCAAATATGAGCGAAAGCCGGTGGTGCTGGGGATCCCCTACGACCTGCAAAAGGCCGAGTACATGGCCAACCAGCGCTATGAGACCTCCGCGATGTACGAGCCGAAGGTCGGGCGCATGCAGCCCGACCCAGAGGTCGTCGCGCAGGCCGTTGAACGGCTCGCCGCCGCAAAGCAGCCGATCATCCTCGGCGGCCGCGGCGTGCTCTGGTCCGGCGCGCGGGATGCGGTGATCAAGCTCACCGATCGCTGCGGCGCGCTGCTCTCCAACACGCTGCCCGCGCGCGGTCTGTTCCACGACCACCCGTTCGGGCTCGGCATCACCGGCAGCTACTTCACGTCGCTCGGCCGGGAAATGTACGAGTCGGCAGACGTCGTGCTCGCGATCGGCACGAGCCTGTCCTACTACGTCGGCGGCGGGCACTTCTGGACGAAGGCCTACAAGATCCAGTTGGACGATGCGCCGCGCGGCTTGCGCGATGGCCAGGCGGCCGCCGACCTCTATGTTCGGTCCGATGCGCGCGTCGGCGTTGAGGCAATCCTTGCCGGTCTCGACAAAAAACTGGGCGCTGGCAAGCCGACCGCGGCGACGATCCGCTCAAAAGAGCTCGCGCATCGCATCGCCACCGAGCCGGCGGACTCGATGGAATTCGACATCGAGCCGGGCGTGCTGGACCCGCGCGAGGCGATCCGCGCCATCGACGAAGTCGTCCCCAAGGATTGGGACATCGTCGTCGGCGGCGGTCATCAGGCCTATTTCAACGCGCAGATGCGAGGGCGCCCGGCGGAGCGCTACACGACCGTTCGCGAATTCGGCGCGGTCGGCAACGGCCTGTCCTATGCGCTCGGCGTTGCGGCGGCGCGACGGCAGGGCCGCGACGGCAAGATCGTGCTGTTCGAAGGCGACGGCGGGCTGCTGTTCCACATTCAGGAACTCGAGACGCTCAAGCGTCAGGGATATCGCATCCTGATCTGCGCGATGAACGACGGCGGATACGGCTCGGAGTTTCACAAGCTGCGCGCTGATGGTCTCGACGACAGCCTGGCTGTGTTCGGCCGGCCGCCGCTTGAAAATATCGCGCGCGGCTTCGGCCTGCGCGGTCACGAGATACGCGACGTGTCGGCCATCCCGAAGCTATTTGCGGATTTCGCGGCGCAAGGCGAAAGCGAACTGTGGAATATCCAGATCTCAGACCAGGTCACAGCCCCGGTGATCCGCCAGACCATCAAGCGCGGACACGGCAATATGTGAGGATTTCTGACACGATGGCCAAATGTCGAACCTCGGGTGGTACAAACGGAGGTTTAGACATGTGCAACGTCTCGGTTGAGGCGCCGTCACAGGCAAAACCGGCTAGTTACTGAGCCCTAGCCGACAAAATCGGAAAGAAGATAATTGGCGGAGAGGGAGGGATTCGAACCCCCGATACCCTTGCGAGTATGCCGCATTTCGAGTGCGGTGCTTTCAACCACTCAGCCACCTCTCCCGCACGTCGGAAGGGGCCTGAAAACGCCCCAATCGACGGCCCGGTATGTAGCCAAGCGGGCCGGGACAGACAAGGGCGAAACGCCTATTATCTCCTGCCTGGCAGGAACTGGGCTATCCACACCGCGCATGACGCAGAAATCCGCCCTCATCTCCTCGCTTCGCGAGCAGGCGCTGAACCTGCTTATGACCCTCGGCTTAATCGCCGTGGTCACCTTGGCGCTTTACGGCATTATCCTCGTCACCGGCCTCACCCACGGCTCGGCCCTCTATCTCATTCCGGTGTTGATCGCGGCCGCCCGCTGGGGCGTGCCTGCCGCCGTCTTCGCCGCCGTTTGCGGCATACTGGCCTCGGCCTTTTTCTTCTTTGAGCCGCTCTACAGCTTTCAGATCAAGGATCCGCACGAGGTCTTCAATCTCGTACTCTTCACCTTTACCGCTGTCGTCGTCGGCCAGCTCGCGACCCGCCTGAAGCGGCAGCTCGGACTGGCGCGGCAGCGCGAGATCGACTTATCCGACCTCTATGCTTTCTCGCGCCGCCTCGCGGTCGCGTTCGATGTATCGGATATCCACGCCGCCATCGAAGACCATTTGGCGGCGGTCATGCAGCGCAAGGTGATCCTGTTCGGCCCTCAGCGCGACGCGACCGCGGCCGCACGCCGTGGCGGGGCGGGGGTGCCGGGGGCGGTGCTGGACACGGTCGAAAACATGGCCTTCGGTCATGAATCGGGCACCGGCCACACCTCGGCGGCCGGCGGCACGGCCGTGGCCGGCGAGGGCGGCGACGTCTGGCTGGTGCGCGCCGTCTCGCCGACGCGCCGCGAATTCGGCGTCATCGCCGTCAATCTCGGCCGCGCCTCGCCGGCAAACCAGGACATGCTGCGCGCCCGCGTCGACGCCGTGCTCGCCGACGCCACCGCCACGCTCGACCGCCTCGGCGTCGCCCACGCCATCAGCGAAGCGCGCATGCGCGCCCAGACCGACGTGCTGCGCGAGGCGCTGATCGGCTCGGTCAGCCACGAGCTGCGCACGCCGCTCGCCTCCATTCTCGGCGCCGCCACCGTGCTGATCGCCGCGCCCGCGCTCAAGGACGAGAAGAACCTCAAGGCGCTGGTGCAAGGCGTGCACGAAGAGGCCCTGCGCCTCAACGGCGATATTCAAAACCTGCTCGACGCCAGCCGCATCTCCAGCGACGGCGTCAAGCCGCATCTGGAATGGGCCGACCCCGCCGACATCCTGCATTCGACACTGCGGCGCTGCGAACGGCGCCTCGCCGACCGCGCGGTGTCGCTCGACACGCCGCAGGACCTGCCGCTGGTTCGTATCGACGCCGTGCTGGTGCAGCAGGCGCTGGTGCAGATCATCGACAACGCGGTGAAATATTCGCAGCCCGGCTCGCGCATCGCCATCGGCGCGCAGGCGCGCGACGGCCGCCTGCTGCTCAGCGTACGCGACGAAGGCGCCGGCCTCTCCAACGCGGAGAAAACGACGATCTTCGAGCGTTTTGTCCGCGGCGAACGCCTTGCGGCCACGACCAGCGGCTCCGGCCTCGGCCTGTGGATCGCCAGCGCCTTCGTCACCGCCAATGGCGGCAAGCTGAACGCGGTCAGCGACGGGCCCGGTCTCGGCACGACGCTGACGGTCGAACTGCCGGTGACGCAGACTGCCGTCCCGCAACTGGAAGGCGACGCCGATGAATGATGCTTCCCCGATCGTCCTTGTTGTCGATGATGAAGTACAAATCCGGCGCTTCCTGCGCACCGGCTTCGAGCTCAATGGCTTCTCTGTGCACGAGGCTGCGACCGGCACCGAGGCGATCCGTGCCGCGACGCTGCGGCCGATCGACATCGCCATCGTCGATCTCGGCCTGCCCGACATGGACGGCTCCGAGGTCGTCGAACGCATCCGCTCCTGGTCGAATGTGCCGATCATCGTCTTGTCGGTGCGCTCGAGCGAGGCGCAGAAAGTGCAGGTGCTCGAGATCGGCGCCGACGATTATGTCGTCAAGCCGTTCGGCATGGCGGAGCTGCTCGCGCGCGTGCGCGTCGCACTGCGCCGGCAGTCGCGCGCCGCGAGCGGCGAACCCACTGTCATCGTCGGGCCGCTGACCATCGACCTCGCCGTACGGGCCGTGATGCTTAAGGGCCAGCGCCTGACCCTGACGCCGAAGGAATATCGTCTGTTGCAGGTTCTGGCGCAACACGCCGGCAACGTCGTCACGCATCAGCACCTGCTGAAGGAGGTATGGGGTTCGATCCACATGCACGACACGCATTATCTGCGCATCTTCGTGCGCAAGCTGCGGCAGAAGATCGAGCCGAACCCGGAAATGCCGCGCATCCTGGTGACCGAGCTCGGCGTCGGCTACCGGCTGACGCAGACGCCGCCGGAGGGCGAGAGCGCCCTTGCAGCGGCCGAGGCGGGCGGTGAAACCCGGGCGAAGCCGGATGCCTAGGCGATCGGCGCGAACTGGCATTCGGAAGGCCGCTAGTCATCAAAGCGCGCGCGATCGGGGATAGGACTTTGTCCTGCTTTGGCCCGAAGCGGCATCCCGAGCAGAAGAGAACGGGCGGCTGGCCCAATCTACTCAGAACCGGGCTTGCAGTGCGGACAGAGGCATGTCGAGCTCGTACACGAGGCCCTTCGGCTCGTAACGCAGTCGGATGCCGCCGTGAAGCTGGTCGGCCAAGCCGTTGATGAGGCGCGTCCCGAAACTGCGCCGGGTCGGTTCACGGACTGCCGGCCCGCCGCTCTCAGTCCACGTCAGCTTGAAGCGCTGCGTATTCTCATCGACAGCTGATTCGATGTCCACGCGGCCCCTCGCATTGGACAACGAGCCGTACTTGATCGCGTTGGTGCATAGCTCATTCAGAGACATGGTGATGGGCAGCACTGCAGCCGCGCCGATCTCCATCGCGGTCTCTTGAACGACGAACCGTTGTTCATCCTGGCTATCGAACGGACCGATGGCGGCACGAA
>DATCFB010000321.1:0-5865 GCA_036509755.1 Pseudolabrys sp.
CCCACGAGGTCGGCGTAGTACCAGTTGTCGTCCTCGTCGATCGGCGGCAGGCGCTCGCGCGGCAGGTAGAGCTCGACGTTGCGGAGCGTTTCCGCGGCATTGCGGTCGTCGATGCCCGCGACACGAGCCACCAGGAAGTCCTTGGCCGGACGCAGACTGTCGATTGCGAATTGCCGCTTGCCGTCCTTGCTCTCGAGCGGCCCGTAATCGGCAACGGCAAGCGGGTCGGCGGTGAACGACCACAGCTTGATCTCGCCGCGCACGCCATGCGCGGCGCCGAACCGCGCGACGAGGACGCTATCGGTCCGGGTCGGCGCAACGCCGTCCTCGGACTCCATTTGCGATCCTTGCCTGTGGCTGGCGCGACGCGCCACGGCTCAGGCCACGATCACGCCGCGGGGGCGGCAGCGGCGGGCGCCGGCGCCTTGGCAGCCTCTTCGGCCTTCGCCTTGCGCTCCTTGCGCGGCACCGCCTTCTCCGGATTGTTGCGCGTCTTGCGCTTGGCGACGCCGGCGGCGTCAAGGAAGCGCATCACGCGGTCGGACGGCTGCGCGCCCTTCTTCATCCAGGCCTGCACCTTCTCGAGGTCGAGCTTGAGGCGATCCGCATTGTCCTTCTTCAGCAGCGGATTGTAGTAGCCGAGCCGCTCGATGAAACGGCCGTCGCGCGGGCTACGCGAGTCGGCGAGCACGATATGATAGAACGGCCGCTTCTTGGTGCCGGCGCGGGCCATGCGGATGACGAGAGACATTTGTAAGTTCCCTTTCTGATCGGTCGATTGCGTTTAGAGGTTCATTTCTTCTTTCCGGCGCCGGGAAGTCCCGGCAGTCCGGAGAATTTCGATCCGCCGAGACCGGGCAGGCCTGGGAATTTGCCCGGCATGTTCGGTGGCAGTCTGGGCATTGCGGGCATGCCTGGCGGCAATCCGGGAGCGCCAGCGCCGGGCATTCCCGGCGGCAATTGGCTGCCCGGCACTTTCTTGGCGAGTTCGGCCATCTGCTCCGGCGTCGGTGCGCCGCCGAAGCCCATGGCCTGCGCGAGACCGGCGAGCGGCCCGCGCTTACCGGCTTTGCCGCCCATCATCTTCATCATGTCGGCCATGCCGCGATGCATCTTCAGCAGCTTATTGATCTGCTCGGGCGAGGTGCCGGAGCCGGCGGCGATGCGCTTCTTGCGGCTGGCCTTCAGGAGATCGGGATTGCGCCGTTCGCGCGGCGTCATCGAATCGATGATCGCGACCTGCCGCTTGAGCAGCGAGTCGTCGAGGCCGGCGTTCTGGATTTGATTTTTCATCTTGGCGACGCCGGGCATCAGGCCGAGCAGGCCGCCCATGCCGCCCATCTTCTGCATCTGCGCGAGCTGCTCGCGCAGATCCGACAGATCGAACGCGCCCTTGCGCATCTTCTCGGCGGCGCGCATCGCTTTTTCAGCGTCGATATTGGCGGCGGCCTTTTCGACCAGCGCCACGATATCGCCCATGCCGAGGATGCGGCCGGCGATGCGCGACGGATCGAAGTCTTCCAGCGCGTCGAGCTTTTCGCCGACGCCGATCAATTTGATCGGCTTGTGCGTGACGGCGCGCATCGACAGGGCGGCGCCGCCGCGGCCGTCGCCGTCGACACGCGTGAGTACGATGCCGGTCAATCCGACGCGCTCGTCAAATGAGCGCGCGAGGTTGACCGCATCCTGGCCGGTCAGCGCATCGGCAACCAGCAGCACCTCGTGCGGATTGACGGCGTTCTTGATCTCCGCCGCTTCCGCCATCATCTCTTCATCGAGCGTCGTGCGACCGGCGGTGTCGAGCATGACGACGTCGTAGCCGCCGAGCCGCGCGGCTTCGATGGCGCGGCGCGCGATCTGCGGCGGCGTCTGGCCCGCGACGACCGGCAGCGTGTCGACCTGCGCATCGCGGCCGAGCACGGCCAACTGCTCCATCGCCGCCGGACGGCGCACGTCGAGCGAGGCCATCAGCACTTTGCGCTTTTGCCGGTCGGTCAGGCGGCGCGCGATCTTGGCGGTGGTCGTGGTTTTGCCGGAGCCCTGCAAACCGACCATCATCACGGCGACCGGCGGCGCGGCGTTCAAGTCGATGCCGGTGCCCGCGCCTTGGCTGTCGCCGCCGCCGAGCGTCGCCACGAGCTCGTCGTGCACGATCTTGACGACCATCTGGCCGGGCGTGACGGACTTCGTCACCTCGACGCCGACGGCCTGCTTTTTGACGCGGTCGGTAAAGTCGCGCGCGACGTCGAGCGCGACGTCGGCTTCGAGCAGCGCCCGACGCACTTCGCGCAGCGCCGCGTCGACGTCGGCCTCGGTCAGCGCACCGCGGCGGGTCAGGCGGTCGAGAATGCCGCCAAGTTTTTCAGACAGGGAGTCGAACATCAGCGCAAAACACCTTTAGCGCCCGAGGGCGCATCGCGCTGTCGGGCGGTTGCCTCCGGCCTCTCGCGACCGGTCGGCGAATTCCAGGAACTTCACGTCAATAGCGAAGACGGCCGGAAACTATGGGCCGACCTGGGCAGAGTCAAGGCGAGGTCAGGAGCCTATTCCTCCCCGTAGAACAGGGGGAGAAGAGAAGAGAAGAGGCCTACTGCGCCAGCTCGTAGCTGACCGCCACCGCCGCCCGCAGGGTCTGTTCGCCCGGGGCGACCGGCACCGCGGCGGCGCGCATGGCGGCCACCGGCCGTGACGGCATCGGCGCGCCTTCCTCGGCGATCGAGACCACCGGCCCGAGCTTGCCGCCCGCGGCTTTGGCGTAAAGCTCGGCCTTGCGGCGGGCGTCGGCGATTGCCTCATCGCGCGCCTGATCGAGCAGCTTCGACTGCTCGGACACGATGAACTCGATGCCGGACATCTCGTTGGCGCCTGCGGCGATCGCCTTGTCGAGGACGCCCGGCATGCCGGAGATGTCGTGGATCTTCACCGTAAGCTGGTTGGTCACCTGGAAGCCGAGCAGCCGCGCCGGGCCGCCTTTGCCGCTGTCGTATTGCGGCTGAAGCGACAAGCGCGAGGTCTGCACGTCCTTGTCGGCGATGCCGCTTGCCTTGATGGCGGACAGCACCGCCGACATCTTTTGTGCATTGGCGTCGCTCGCCTCGCGTGCGCTCTTGCCCTGGCTGGTCACGCCGATGCGGATCATCGCCGTGTCCGGCGCGACCTCAATGGTCGCTTCGCCGGTGACGGTGACGAGCTTGTCCATGGCATGCGCGGCTGAAAGCGCCGCGGCCAGCAGGACGGTGCAGATCATAATGCTCCGCATGGAGAACCTTATTTGATCGGCACGAAGACGTCGATCACGAGCTGGTTCTGATTCGAGGTCAGCGGGTCGGTAGTATATTCCTCGATGAACGAGTCCTTGGCGTCAATCTGGCGATCGTCGAGATAATTGGTAATCGCTTCGTAAGTTGTATCCATCGCATCGTAGGAACCACGATGCACGAATTTGAGCGCCTTGCCGGACGGAGCGGCGCCGACCGCGATGTCGCCTTTCGGCGGATTGGCCGGCGATTGCGCAATCGGATAGGCGGCCTGGAAGGAGAAGCCGGTCTCGTCGGTCTGCGTGTAGATGGTCATCGCCGAACCGGACGGCTTGATGCCTTCCTTGTCCATGTAGGCATGTAGCGTCTTGAACGACTCGACGAGCGTGTCGAACGCCGTGTCCCAGTTGGTGTGGCCCTTGAGGTAGAGCATCGTTCGCTCGGGCAGCATCACCTCGAGGCCGAAGGCATCGCCGGGCTTGAGTGGCGAAGGCGACGGCTCGGCCCCCGGCGGGGGCGGCGCCGGCGGCATCTGCTCGGCGGCAGGCGGCGACTGCTGCGCGGCGGCAAGGCCTGTCGACAGCGTAAGGATGAGACCGGCCAGGATCGGCGCCGCGCGGCGCATGAATGACATCGGGGATCACTCCGTCGGTTGGCGGCGGCCCGGCGATTCGCCTCGCTCGCCGGAGCCTAGCACGGCCACTGGCTATCGGCCGTTGATTCGCCATATAAACCGGGCGAAAGCCGGGCGAGATGTCCGGTCCGGGACGAATCCGATGGGCGCGCTCGCCAACCAGCCTTTCGTCAAGATGAACGGCGTCGGGAACGAGATCGTCGTCGTCGATTTGCGCGCGAGCGCCTTGGCTATCTCGGCTGAGGAGGCGCGCGCCGCCGCCTCGCCGCAGGGCGCGCCCTACGACCAGTTGATGGCACTCTATCCGCCGCGCACGCCCGGCACCGACGCCTTCATCCGCATTTTCAACAATGACGGCTCCGAGGCGGGCGCCTGCGGCAATGGCATGCGCTGCGTCGCGTCGATCGTGTCCGGCGAGAGCGGCAAGGACGCGCTCACCTTCGAGACCAAGGCCGGGCTCTTGAACTGCTGGAAGGGTGAGGGTGGCCTGTTCACGGTCGACATGGGAGCGCCGCGCTTCAAGTGGAACGAGATTCCGCTGGCGGAGGAATTCCGCGATACGCGTGCGATCGAATTGCAGATCGGGCCGATCGACAGGCCGGTCCTGCATTCGCCGTCGGTCGTCAACATGGGCAATCCGCACGCGATCTTCTGGGTCGACGATGTCAACGCCTACGACCTCGAGCGCTTCGGGCCGCTGCTCGAGAATCATCCGATCTTTCCCGAACGTGCGAACATCACGCTGGCACACATCGTGTCGCGCGAGCACATCGTCATCCGCACCTGGGAGCGCGGCGCGGGCCTGACGCGCGCCTGCGGTTCGGCCGCCTGCGCGGCGGCGGTGGCGGCGGCGCGCTTCAAGCGCACCGGGCGCAAGGTGCGCATGACGCTGCCCGGCGGCGAATTGACGATCGACTGGCGTGAGCGCGACGACCACGTGCTGATGACCGGGCCGGTCGCGTTCGAGTTCAACGGCACGTTCAGCGCCGGCCTGTTCGAGAAGGCCTCGGCGCCGTGACCGTTGATGTCGTCACCTTCGGCTGCCGGCTGAATATCGTCGAATCCGAAGCGGTGCGGCGCGAGGCGGAAGCCGCCGGCCTCGCCGACGCGGTGGTGGTCAACACCTGTGCCGTGACCGGCGAAGCAGTACGTCAGGCGCGGCAGGCGATACGCAGGCTCAAGCGCGAGAGGCCGGATGCGCGGCTCATCGTTACCGGCTGCGCCGCACAGGCGGACAGCGCGCAATTCGCGGCGATGCCGGAAGTCGACCGCGTGCTCGGCAACGAAGACAAGTTCGACCGCGCCGCCTGGCGCAGTGGCGCGCGCGTCGCCGTATCCGACATCATGATGGCGACTGCGATGCGGCCGCAAAGCATCGACGCGCTCGATGGTCACACGCGCGGCTTCGTGCAGGTGCAGAATGGCTGCGATCACCGCTGCACCTTCTGCATCATTCCGCTCGGCCGCGGCAATTCGCGCTCGCTGCCGGCTTCAGATGTGATCGCGCAGGCGCGACGCCTCGTCGCCAACGGCTATCGCGAGATCGTTCTGACCGGCGTCGACATCACCAGCTATGCCGACGGCGAGATGCGGCTCGGCGCGCTCGTGAAGCGTCTGCTGCGCGACGTGCAGGAGCTCGAGCGGCTGCGGTTGTCATCGATCGATTCGGTCGAGGCCGATCGCGATCTCTTCGATGCGCTCGCGAACGAGCCGCGGCTGATGCCGCATCTGCACCTGTCGCTTCAGCACGGCGACGATCTCATCCTCAAGCGCATGAAGCGGCGGCATACTCGCGCCGACGCCATCGCGTTCTGTCGGCAAGTGCGCCGGCTGCGGCCCGAAGTTGTGTTGGGGGCCGACATCATTACCGGTTTCCCGACCGAGACAGAGGCGATGTTCGCTCGGTCACTTGATCTGGTGGACGAATGCGGGCTGACGCAATTGCATGTCTTTCCGTTTTCGCCACGGCCCGGC
>DATCFB010000322.1:0-2107 GCA_036509755.1 Pseudolabrys sp.
CTGTCCGACGCGATCGGCGAGATCGAGGCGGCGCCGGGGCCCGATCTCGCCTGGGCGCTGCGCGAGGCCGGCGACATCCTGGTGCGGCTCTTCCACCCGATGATGCCGCACCTCGCCGAGGAGTGCTGGGCGGCGCTCGGCCACAAAGCCTTGGTCGCCACCGAGGCCTGGCCGGTCCTTGAGCCGGCGCTCCTGGTCGAGACCAGCATCACTCTGCCGGTGCAGATCAATGGCAAAAAGCGGGCCGACGTGACCGTCCCGCGGGATGCCGGAAAAGACGAGATCGAGGCTGCCGTTCTGGCCTTGGATGCGGTACAAAAGGCGCTCGACGGCAAGAGCCCGAAAAAGGTCATCGTCGTTCCGCAGAGGATCGTCAATGTGGTCGCCTGACGCTCGTGTCCTCGTCCGCTTGTGCGCCGTGATCGGCCTTGCCGGCCTGACCGCCGGCTGCTTCCAGCCGCTCTACGGCGACGGCAAAGTCGTGCCGACGGCGGGCCTCGGCGACAAGCTCGGCACCGTCGAGGTGTCGAAGATCATCGCGCCGAACGGCACGCGCCTCGCGCGCCTCGGCATCGAAGTGCGCAACGACCTGATCTTCAATTTGACCGGCGGCGGCGGCGGACAGACCGCCGCCTATCTGCTCAAGATCACGCTCGCATCGCAACAGACCCAGGTCATCGTCGACGTCAACAGCAACCGTCCCGACATTCAGAATTACGGCATCAATGCCAGCTACAGCCTCGTGGAGGTCGGCACCGGCAAGGCGGTGATCACAGGAACGACATTCTCGCGCGTTTCCTACAACATCCCCGGCCAGCAGCAGCGCTTCGCCGGCGACCGCGGCCTGCGCGACGCCGAGAACCGCGCCGCCCAGGTCATCGCCGACAACATCCGCAGCCGCCTCGCCTCGTATTTCGTCGCGGGGACGTGAGGCCGTTATCCCTCCCCTGAAGGGGGAGGGTCCGGCGCGCAAGCGCCGGGTGGGGTCACGCTGCAATTGAGAATGCTCCCACCCGGGTCGCCATAGCGCGTCGAAGACGCGCGTAAACGCGCTTATGGCTCGCCACCCTCCCCCGCAAGCGGGGGAGGGATAAGAATAAGAACTGCGACAATGCCTGACGATACCTACAATTCCCAACCCCTCGTCCGCGCATCCACACGCGACGGCATTTCCCTGCCGGTGATCGACGTCACCGATTCGCGGTTCGCGGTCGCCGACGATCCCGACAGCCTCGCCCGCTTGTTCGCGCAATCGAGCGCGGAAGAGCAGCGCAACCGGCGCATGCCGCAATTCATCACGCGCTGGATGCTGCGACGCGCGGCAAAGCGCTCGCTGCTGTTGCGCGCGTTGTTCGGCGGCAACGCATCGTTTGTCGACGGCGTCACCACTTATCTGATGAAGCTCGGCGCCGAGCTCCCCGCCCCTTACGACAGCCCGCTGGACAGGCGCGTCGCCCGGTCGGCGCATTTGACGCTTCTGCGGTTGCGCACGCAGCAGGTCGCGCGGCTGTTGGCCGATGCGCTCGCACCGGAGCTGGCGAATGCGCCGTCGGCACCCTTACATCTCGTCAACATCGCCGGCGGGCCGGCGATCGACAGCATGAACGCGCTGATCCTGCTGCGGCGGGGTGATGGCGACCTACTGCGCCGGCCGATCGTCATCGATGTTCTGGATCAGGACGATTCCGGGCCGTTTTTCGGCAGCAATGCGCTGGCTGCGCTGATGCGGGACGGCGCGCCACTCGCCGGTCTCGACATCGCCTTTCGCCACCGGCACTACGACTGGAACGAGCCGGCCTCGCTGGAGACGCTTCTGCGCGAGGCGAAGGCGAGCATCGTCGCAGCGTCGTCGGAGGGCGGCCTTTTCGAATACGGAAGCGACGAGGCGATCATCGGCAACCTGACGGCGCTGCATGGCGCCGGCGTCAGGTTCGTCGCCGGCTCCGTCACCAGCAGCGACGAGAGGCGCCGCCGCATGATCACCGCGAGCAGGTTCAAGATTCATCCGCGCGGGTTGAAGGGCTTCGGCCCGCTCGCGGGCCGTGCCGGTTACCGCATCGCGCAGGCCCTGCCGGCGCAGCTCAGCGACCAGGTGCTGCTGACGCCC
>DATCFB010000323.1:0-2493 GCA_036509755.1 Pseudolabrys sp.
GAGACGCCGCGCATGGTCGAGCGCATCCTCAAGGCCTATCTGGCGCACCGCTCCTCAGCCGAAGAGAGCTTCCTGTCCTTTGCGCGGCGGCACGACATCGACGCGCTGAAGGCGGTGACCGAACTGGAGGCCGCCGAATGAGCATGTCGCCGCGGCCGCCCATCCCGTCGTTCATCCCGGAGTCTGCGCCGTTCACGCCGGAGCAGCGCACGTGGTTGAACGGCCTGTTCGCCGGCGTGTTCGGGTTGCAGGAGAGCATCACCCCTTTGTCGCCGGCCGAGGCGGCGAGGCTTCTGCCCGGCCTGCTCGATGCTCCGGCACGGGTGCCTGTCGAGGCCGACGACGGTGCGCCGTGGCACGACCCGGCGATGCCTTTGACCGATCGCATGAAGCTCGCCGACGGCAAGCCGCTGCCGCGGCGCATGATGGCGGCGATGGCGCAGCAGGACTGCGGCCAGTGCGGCTACAATTGCAAGGATTACGCCGACAAGCTGTTCGACAAATCGGAGAAGCGGCTGAACCTGTGCGTGCCGGGAGGCAAGGAGACCTCCCGCATGCTCAAGCAGCTTTATGCCGAGCTGGACGGCGCTGCCGCCGTGCCGGCCGTCGAAGCGGTGGCGGAGCTTCCGCGCGCCGCTGTGTTGCCGCGAGGTCGCTCGCGCGACAATCCGGTCTACGCCACCTTCCTGTCCCGGCGGCGGCTCAACAAGCCCGGCTCGGAGAAGGAAACCTGGCACGTCGATATCGATCTTGCCGGCAGCGACCTCGAGTATGAGGTCGGCGATTCCTTCGGCATCTTCCCGGCGAATGAGCCGGATTTGGTCGACGCGGTGATCGCCGCGCTCGGCGCGCCGGGATACTTTCCGATCGGCGATCGCACCTTGCGCGAGGTGCTGACCGACGGCGTGTCGCTGTCGCCGGCGCCGGACATGCTGTTCCAGCTCATCTCCTACATCACCGGCGGCGACCGCAAGCTCAAGGCCAAGGCGCTGGGCGAGGGCAAGGATCCCGACGGCGACGCCGGCACGCTCGACGTGCTCGCGGCGCTTCAGAAATTCCCGGGGCTGCGCCCCGATCCGGAAGCCTTCATCGAGTCGCTCGACCCGTTGCAGCCGCGTGTCTACTCGATCTCGTCGTCGCTGAAGACCTCGCCCGGCTGCGTCTCGCTCACGGTCGACGTCGTACGCTACGAGGTCGAGAAACGCATGCGCTTCGGCGTCTGCTCGAGCTTCCTCGGGGCGCGCGTCAATCCGGGTGACAGGCTTCGCGTCTACGTGCAGAAGGCGCATGCCTTCGCGCTGCCGCAGGACCCGGCGAAGCCGGTGATCATGATCGGCCCGGGAACGGGCATCGCGCCGTTCCGCGCCTTCCTGCACGAGCGGCAGGCGGTCAAGGCGGCCGGCCGCAACTGGCTGTTTTTCGGCCATCAGCGCAGCAATCACGACTTCTTTTACGAGGAGGAGTTGACGGCGATGCGCACGGCGGGTCACCTGACCCGGCTGACGCTCGCCTGGTCGCGGGACGCCAACGAAAAGATCTACGTGCAGCACCGCATGCGCGAGGTCGGCCGCGACATCTGGTCATGGCTCAACGAGGGCGCATATATCTATGTCTGCGGCGATGCGCAGCGCATGGCCAAGGACGTCGAGGCGGCGCTCGTCGACATCGTGGCGCAGCACGGCGGCTGCACGCCGGCCGATGCCAAGGATTTCGTCGCCGAGCTGAAGGCCAAAGGCCGCTATCAGGCGGATGTGTATTAGAGCTGATACAAACGACCCGGTTGAGACGTAGAGGATTGCTATCGTGAGTTCCGATCGGACCCCATCCGAGACGCGGCCTGCGCGCATGGAGCCGCTGGCGCGGCTGCCGGTGTTCCTGGCGCTCGACGGCAAGCGGGCCGTGCTCGCCGGCGGCAATGCCGCCGCGGCGTGGAAAGCTGAACTGTTGTCCGCCGCCGGCGCGCGCATCGACGTCTATGCGGCCGAAGTGTCCGACGATATGACGGCGATCGCCGCCGAGCCGCCGCGGGGCGCTATCATCGTGCATGCGCGCGGCTGGACCGCCGAGGATATTACGGGCGCGGCGGTCGCAATCGGTGCCTTCGACGACGATACGTCTGCGGCCGAATTCGCCGCCGCGGCACGCGCCGCCGGAGTGCCGGTCAATGTCATCGACCGCCCGGCCTTCTGCGATTTCGCCTTCGGCGCCATCGTCAACCGCTCGCCGCTGGTCATCGGCATTTCGACCGACGGCGCCGCTCCCGTTTTCGCGCAGGCGATCCGAGCCAAGCTCGAGGCGCTGCTGCCGAAGGGCTTTGCCGCCTGGGCGGCCGCCGCGCAGCGCTGGCGGGCGGCGGTGAAGTCGTCCGGCCTGCCTTTCGCCGGCCGGCGCAAGTTCTGGCAGCTCTTCACCGCGCATGCCGTGACGCATGCCGACATCGAGCCGAGCGACGCCGACTTCGAGCGCTTCATTGCCGAAGTGCAAGGGCAGGGG
>DATCFB010000324.1:0-6259 GCA_036509755.1 Pseudolabrys sp.
GGCACACCGGCGCCTACAACGACTGGTGGATCGGCGGGCCGTTCATGACGACCGCCAACATCAGCCATTACAGCGGCATCATGCAGACCTGCCGGACCGAGGGGAGCCTCGTGCCGATGATCGCGATCATCACCTGGGCGGGCAACTCGAACTGGTTCACGATCAGCCTGTCGCCGCTGTAGCGTGAAGCGCGGCGGCGCCCGCGCTAATGCTTGAGGAAGGCGAGCAGCAGCCGGTTGACGATGTCCGGCGCCTCGCGTGTCGGGAAATGGCCGACGCCGTCGAGCACGTGGCGTTCATAGCCGCCGGTGAAAAAACGTTCCTTGCCCGCGGTCGTGTCCGCGAGCGTGACGCCGTCGGCGCCGCCCTGAATCATCAAGGTCGGGACGCCGATCGACTGCGCCTCATGCACGCGCGCGTCGAGCGCGCGGTAGCGCGGGTCCTTGGCCGCCTCGCCCCAGCGCACCTGGTAGGAATGCAGCGTGATCGCGGCCCAGTCCGGATTCTCGAACGACCTTGCCGTCGCGGCGAACTCGGCCTCGCCGAACCAGCCGCGCGGCGCCCAGGTCTCCCACATGATGCGGGCAAAGCCCTTGCGGTCCGCCGCGACGGCCTGCTGCCCGCGCTTTGTCGCCATGAACCATTGATACCAATACTGACGTGCCTGCTCGAAGCTCGGCGTTGGCAACGCACCGGGTTGCCAGCCGACCGACATCGTGCAGATGCGCGTCACGCGCGTGGGCCACAAGATCGCCATGGCATAAGCGATGCGCGCGCCCCAGTCGTGGCCGACAACGGCGAAATGCTCGAGCTTGAGCGCATCGGCAAGGTCGAGCGCATCCTGCGCCATGGCGACCATTTCGCCGGAGCGCATCGTGTCGGGCGACAGGAACGACGTTTCGCCGAAGCCGCGCAGCGACGGCACGATGCTGCGGTATTCCGCGGTCTGTAGCGCCGGCGCGATCCTGTCATAGGTGCGCGCGTCATCCGGCCAGCCGTGCAGCAGCAGCACCGGCGGCCCGTCGTCGGGACCGTCGATGTCGCAGGCGATCCGCAGCAACGGCGTGTCGATGAATTTGCGCATCAGGCTTTCATCCGCTGCTGTGACCGTTGTTCCTGCGCGACCGCTCCGCGCACAATGTCCGCGAGCGCTTCGAAGTCCTTGCGGCGCGGCGAGGTGCGCCGCCAGGCGAGGCCGATGCTGCGGCCGGGCTGCGGCTCGGCGAAGCGCGCGAGCTTCACGCGCGTGTCGCGCACCTCGACGTCGGCAGCGATCTCCGGCACCAGCGTCACGCCATAGCCGTTCGCCACCATCTGCATGACGGTCGCGAGCGACGTCGCGCCGAGACCGGCCGGCGCATCGTGCCGCTTGCTGGCGCAGAAGGCGAGCGCCTGGTCGCGCAGGCAGTGACCTTCCTCGAGCAGAATCAAACGACGCTGGTCGACATCGCCGATGGTCACGCGCCGCTTCGGCAGCGGCTCGGCCGCAGGCGCGGCCAGCAGGAACCGGTCATCGAACACCGGCAGAGTTTCGATGTCGTGACCGTCGGCCGGGAGCGCCAGCAGCAGGCAGTCGAGCGCACCGGCGGAAAGTTCTTCGATGAGCACCTGCGTCTGCGTCTCGCGTACCTCGAGACGCAGGTCGGGAAAGCGCTTCTGCAACAGCGGCAGGACGCGCGGCAACAGATATGGCGCGAGCGTCGGGATGATGCCGAGCTTCAGCGGCCCGGACAGCACGCCGCGATGGCGCGCGAAGTCGACGAGGTCGCGCGTCGCCGCGAGGATGCGCTCGGCCCGCTGCGCCACTTCCAGGCCGATCTCGGTGACGACGATGTCGCCCGGCCGGCGCTCGACGAGCTCCGCGCCGAGCTCTCGCTCGAGCTCGCGGATCTGCATCGATAGAGCCGGCTGGGTGACCGCGCAGTCCTCCGCCGCTTTGCCGAAATGGCGAAGCCGCGCGAGCGCGGCGAGATAGCGCAACTGACGCAAGGTGATCATGTCAATAAGCTAAGCTTATCGCTTCACCCAATCAATACGATTAGACCTGATCGGCCGACGTCGCCTAAATGACGTACTCGGGACCTAGGCCAGACACCTGATCCAAGAAATTTGCCGAACGCGATTGGAGGAAAAGATGGACGCAAAAACCGACGACAAGGGCGCGGGCAAGTGCCCGTTCACCGGCGGCAGGCGCGGACGCGCGAACCGTGAATGGTGGCCGGAGGCGCTGAGCATCGAGATGCTCCATCGCAATTCGCCGCTGTCCGACCCGATGGGCAAGGACTTCGACTACGCCAAGGAGTTCAAGAGCCTCGACCTTGAGGCCGTGCGCGCCGATCTGCGCATGCTGATGACGGACTCGCAGCCGTGGTGGCCGGCCGACTTCGGCCATTACGGCGGCCTGATGATCCGCATGGCGTGGCACAGTGCGGGCACCTACCGCATCACCGACGGCCGTGGCGGCGCCGGCGCCGGCCAGCAGCGCTTCGCGCCGCTCAACAGTTGGCCTGACAACGTGCTCCTCGACCGGGCGCGCCGCCTGCTCTGGCCGATCAAGCAGAAATACGGCCGGAAAATCTCCTGGGCCGACCTGATGGTACTCACCGGCAATGTCGCGCTGGAATCGATGGGCTTCAAGACGTTCGGCTTCGCCGGCGGCCGCAAGGACGTGTGGGAGCCGGAAGAACTCTATTGGGGGCCCGAGGGCTCATGGCTCGGCGACGAACGCTACAGCGGCGAGCGCCAACTTGCGGAGCCGCTTGCGGCGGTGCAGATGGGCCTGATTTACGTCAATCCGGAAGGGCCGAACGGCAAGCCGGATCCGCTCGCGGCCGCGAAAGACATCCGCGAGACCTTCTTCCGCATGGCAATGAACGACGAGGAGACCGTCGCGCTGATTGCCGGCGGTCACACCTTCGGCAAGACGCACGGTGCCGGCGATCCCTCGCTGGTCGGGCCCGCACCGGAAGTGGGCGCGCTCGAGGATCAGGGGCTCGGCTGGAAGAGCAAATTCGGCACCGGCATCGGAGGCGACGCGATCGGCAGCGGCCTGGAAGTCACCTGGACGCAAACCCCGACGAAGTGGGACAACAACTTCTTCGACACCCTGTTCAAGTACGAATGGGAGCTGACCAAGAGCCCCGGCGGCGCCAACCAGTGGCAGGCGAAAGGCGCCGGCGCCATAACCCCGGACGCCCACGACAAGTCGAAGAAGCATGTGCCGACCATGCTGACGACCGATCTTTCGCTTCGCTTCGACCCGATCTACGGAAAAATATCCAAGCGCTTCCACGAGCACCCGGACGAGTTCGCGGATGCCTTTGCGCGCGCCTGGTTCAAGCTCACGCATCGCGACATGGGGCCGCGCGTGCGCTACCTCGGCCCGCTGGTGCCGAAGGAGACTTTGATCTGGCAGGATCCGATCCCGGCCGTCGATCACAAGCTGATCGACGACAAGGACGCCGCTGCGCTGAAGGCGAAGATCCTCGGCTCCGGCCTCACGGTATCGCAGCTCGTCTCGACCGCCTGGGCATCGGCCTCGACCTTCCGCACCTCCGACAAACGCGGCGGCGCCAATGGCGCACGCATCCGTCTTGCGCCGCAGAGGGACTGGGATGTGAACCAGCCGGCGCAGCTCAAGACCGTGCTCGGCAAGCTCGAGACGATTCAGAAGGAGTTCAACGGCTCGGCTTCCGGCGGCAAGAAGGTGTCGCTCGCCGACCTGATCGTGCTCGCCGGCTGTGCGGCCATCGAAAAGGCCGCGAAGGACGCCGGCAGCGATGCGACGGTGCCCTTCGCTCCGGGTCGCATGGACGCCTCGCAGGATCAGACCGACGTCGACTCCTTCGCGCCGCTCGAGCCGCGAGCCGACGGGTTCCGCAACTATATCGGCCCCGAGCAGCAGTTCATGCAGCCTGAAGAGGCGCTGGTGGACCGCGCGCAATTGCTGACGCTGACCGGGCCGGAGATGACGGTGCTGATCGGCGGCCTGCGCGTGCTCGACGCCAATGCAAACGACTCCACGCACGGCGTTCTCACCAAGAAGCCCGGAATGCTGACGAACGACTTCTTCGTCAACCTGCTCACCATGGCGACCGAGTGGGTGCCCGCCTCGGACGGCACTTACGAGGGGCGCGATCGCAACAGCCACGATCTGAAGTGGACGGCGACGCGCGTCGATTTGATTTTCGGCTCGCACTCGCAGCTCCGCGCTTTCGGCGAGGTCTATGCCTGCGCGGATTCGCAAGACAAGTTCGTCAAGGACTTCGTCGCTGCCTGGACCAAGGTGATGAACGCGGACCGCTTCGACCTCGTCGGCGCCGGCACGCAGAAAGCGGCGTAAGACATGTTGTCGCCGGGCCGCCGCGGAGCGACGAGTCCCGGTGATCCCGGTACGGCGGACACTGTGCCAGCCCTAAGCGAGGTGGCCGAACATAAGGCGTTCACGCCCGTCTTCGACGGCTAAGCCGCCATGGGCGAAGAACGTGAAATGCCAACGGCCGGGGGCGATCCGGCCGTTTTTCTATGTTGAACACGCCGTTGTCGGCTAAACGCCCTTTCGATGTCAATAACATATGGGTTATAAGTTTCTGCATGTAATATAGCCTATTCGTTATTGACATGTATAAAGATCATAGGATATTCCTTATCCTTATGAAAGACGCCATCCGCCAGCTCGATAAGCGGCTCAATGCTCTTCGGAAGCTGCACGGAATGCCCATGCCGCCAAAGGGCTGGATACGAGCCATACGCAACGCGCTGGGCATGACGACCGCTCAGCTCGCGCGGCGCTTGGGAGTATCGCAGCCACGAATCGTAGAAATTGAAAAAGCGGAGGTCAGCGGAGGCATCACATTGAACACGTTGCAACGCACGGCCGAAGCATTGGGCTGTCGTCTTATCTATACGCTCGTACCGGAGAAGCCACTGCAAGACGTTGTCCGCTTGCGTGCATCGCAACTCGCGCAAGAAAAGCTTACTTCGGTTAAGCAGACCATGCGTCTTGAAGACCAATCGGTACAGAACAAGACAGCGAGCAATGAATTGCTTCGACAGTTCATCGACGTCCTACTAGAGCATCCAGCACGCCTTTGGGACGAGTGATGACTAGCATCTTCGATGCGGCTAAGTATGCAACGCCCCTGTCACCCGATGAAATTGACGGCCTGGTACCTACCCACGTAACGCTGCGTTCAGAGTTAAATGAACTTGAACAAGTCAATATTGGCCATGCAGACAGTTGGGCCTTTCTTCGAAAGCGCAACGTACTCCAGGAGAACTTCCTCAAGAGTCTTCATCGACGGATGTTTAAGGACGTTTGGCGGTGGTCCGGCGACTACCGAAAGACCGAGAAGAATTTGGGCGTTTTGCCGCATTTGATTCAGCTAGGCCTGTATCAGGTTGTCGGCGACCTACGTATGGCGTTGCAACACAAAGCTTACGAGCCCGACGAATTAGCCCTCCGGCTTTCCCATCGTCTTGTGTGCGTACATCCGTTTGCCAACGGAAATGGGCGATGGTCGCGACTTGTGGGCGATCTAGCGATCGTTAAACAAGGTGGCAAACGGTTTTCTTGGGGAAGCGCAGACTTACAGGCCGAAGGCGAGGACCGAGAAAAATATATCGACGCACTTCGCGCTGCCGACAATCACGACTACACACCGCTGCTGAAATTCGCCCGCTCGTAAGCTGACCTCTAATCAGAAATTAGGTGTCAAACGGCAGCGCTATCCAATCACCCCTGCCCGCTCGCCTTGAGTGCCTCGGGATGCGGCATGGCGATGACGTTGTAGCCGGAATCGACGAAGTGAATTTCGCCGGTGACGCCGCTCGACAGGTCCGACAACAGATAGAGCCCGGCGCCACCCATTTCCTCGAGCGTGATGCCGCGGCCGAGCGGCGAATATTGCTGCTGGAAGGCGAACATCGCGCGCGCATCGGTGATGCCGGCGCCGGCAAGCGTGCGCACGGGTCCGGCGGAGATGGCGTTGACGCGGATATTCTGCCGGCCGAAGTCGACGGCGAGATAACGCACGGAGGATTCGAGGGCCGCTTTCGCCACGCCCATGACGTTGTAGTTCGGCATCGCGCGATCGCCGCCGTTATAGGTGAGCGTCAGCATGGCGCCGCCGTCCGGCATCAGTGCCGCCGCGCGCTTCGCCGCCTCGGTGAAGGCGTAGCAGGAGATCACCATCGTGCGGACGAAGTTCTCGCGCGTCGAATCGGCGTAGCGGCCCTTCAACTCGTTCTTGTCGGAAAA
>DATCFB010000325.1:0-7001 GCA_036509755.1 Pseudolabrys sp.
CTGATGGGGATCGACGCCTTCGACCAGCCGGCCGTGGAAGAAGGCAAGGTGCTGGCGAAAAAGTATCTCCAGGGTTGAGCCGTGGCCGCCTACGTCATCTCCGAAGTCAAATTCCTCGATAGCGCCCTGATCGATCGATACCGCCCGCTCGCCGCCGCATCGATCGCACAATACGGCGGCAAATACGTCGTGCGCGGCGGGCCGGTCGAATGCGTCGAGGGCGAGCGCGATCCTGATTGCCGGTTTGTCGTCGTTGAATTCGCGAGCATGACGCGGGCCAAGGAATGGTACGCCTCACCCGAATATGCCGAAGCCCTGAAGGTGCGTCGCGCGGGCGCGCTGGAGCGGACCTTGGTGTTCGTGGAGGGCGTTTAGCCCGCCCGTCATGTCCGACTTTATGCCGGCCATCCATATCATTATGCTTCGATTCGAAACGTGGACGGCCGGGACGAACCCGGCCATGACAGGCTGTGTTGAAAATCACCGACTCGATCTCGATCGACGACTCCGAACTGTCGGAGACGTTCGTGCGCGCCTCGGGGCCGGGCGGGCAGAATGTCAACAAGGTGTCGTCGGCGGTGCAACTGCGCTTCGACGCGCGCCGCTCGTCCTCGCTGCCGAATGACGTCGCCATCCGCCTGATGCGGCTCGCCGGCAGCCGGGTGACCAAAGACGGCGTCATCGTCATCCTTGCGCAGGAGCATCGCGACCAGTCGCGCAATCGCGTCGAGGCGCGCGATCGCCTGGTCGAGTTGATCCGGCAGGCCGCGGTGAAACCGACGGTGCGGCGGCCCACCAAAGTGCCGAAATCGGCCAAGCGCCAACGGCTCGAGTCGAAAAAGCGCCGCTCCGGCATTAAGAATCTGCGGCAGCGGCGGCCGGGGATGGATTAGGGGCTGAATAGCGGGGGTAGGGCGGGCGACCGCCTCGCGGCGGCCATATCGGGGCAGATACACTCCAACGACCTCGAATCAGGCCGTCATTTTATGCCCGTCCGCCAGCTCTCCGAAGGGATCGTCAACCGCATCGCGGCCGGCGAAGTGGTCGAGCGGCCCGCGAGCGTGGTGAAGGAGCTTGTCGAGAACGCGCTCGACGCCGGCGCGCATCGCATCGACGTTCTGACCGACGGGGGCGGCCGCCGGCTGATCCGCATCACTGACGACGGCGACGGCATGACGCATGCCGACCTCGACCTCGCGGTCGAGCGGCACGCGACCTCGAAGCTCTCCGGCGAGGACCTACTCGACATCCGCACGCTCGGCTTCCGCGGCGAGGCGCTGCCATCGATCGGCGCGGTGTCGCGGCTGACCATCACCACGCGGCACGCGTCCGAGCCGCATGCCTGGGCGCTGAGCGTCGATGCCGGCGTGAAGTCGGAGATCCGTCCGGCGGCGTTGACGCAGGGCACGATGGTCGAGGTGCGCGATCTTTTCTACGCCACGCCGGCGCGCCTGAAGTTCTTGAAGACCGATCGCAGCGAGGCCGAGGCCGTGCGCGAGGTGGTGCGGCGGCTCGCCATGAGCCGGCCGGATGTCGCCTTCACCCTCGCCGGTGAGGAGCGCGCGCCGGTGACATGGGGCCCGGCCGCGGACGAACTGACGCGGCTCGGCGACGTGATGGGCGCCGATTTCCGCGCCAATGCCATTGCGGTCGATGCCGAGCGCGAGGGCGTGCACCTCGCGGGCTTTGCCGGCCTGCCGACGCTCTCGCGGGCCAATTCGCTCGGCCAATTCCTGTTCGTCAACGGCCGGCCGGTGCGCGACAAAGTCCTGGTCGGCGCTGTGCGCGCGGCTTACGCCGATTATCTGCCGCGCGACCGCCATCCGCTGCTCGCGCTGTTCGTCACACTCGACGCGCACGAGGTCGACGTCAACGTGCATCCGGCGAAGACGGAAGTGCGCTTTCGCGACGGCTCGCTGGTGCGCGGCCTGATCGTGCGCGCGTTGAAGGAAGCTTTGGCGCGCGACGCCCAGCGCGCGGCGACGACCGGCGGTGGCGCGACCATCGCCACCTTCCGCCCTGCTTCGGCGCCGCCGCGCGGCGGCTACGATTGGCGGCGCTCGCCCGCGCGGCCGGGCGGTTTCGGATCGATAGTCGGCGCGACGGCACTTGGATTTACGGAAGCGACGCAGGCGGCGTTCGACGTCGGCGGGCCGTCGGCGGCGCTGGCCGAGGCTGAGCCGGATCCAGAGTTGCTCGACCACCCGCTCGGCGCGGCGCGGGCGCAGATCCACGAGAACTACATCGTGGCGCAGACACGCGACGGTCTCGTCATCGTCGATCAGCACGCGGCGCACGAGCGCATCGTCTACGAGCGGCTCAAAGCCGCGCTCGATGCGTCCGGCGTGGCGCGGCAAATCCTGCTGATTCCTGAGATCATCGAATTGGACGAAAGCGACGCGGCGCGGCTCGTTTCTCGCGCCGGCGAATTGTCGCGCTTCGGCCTGGTCGTCGAGAGCTTCGGCCCAGGCGCCGTGGCGGTGCGCGAAACGCCGGCATTATTGGGCGAGGTCAATGTGCGGGGGCTCGTGTGTGACCTCGCGGAGCACATGGCCGAATGGGACGACTCGCTGCCGCTCGAGCGGCGGCTGCTGCACGTCGCGGCGACCATGGCTTGCCACGGCTCGGTGCGCTCCGGCCGCCGCCTCAAGCCGGACGAGATGAACGCGCTGCTGCGCGAAATGGAAGCCGTGCCGAACTCCGGCCAGTGCAATCACGGCCGGCCGACTTACGTCGAGCTGAAGCTCAGCGATGTCGAGCGATTGTTCGGGAGACGGTGATTACTCGCAGCGTCAAATCCGTCACCCCGAGGTGGTCACGCGGAAGCGCGACCTCGAAGGGCGACGGCCTCGTATCCTTCGAGGCTCGCTTCGCTCGCACCTCAGGATGACGGGATTGAGACCTTCAAAAATATCAATTCCGTGCCGTCATAGGCGCGGCGCTCAATCTCTTCGAATCCCTCCGGCGCCTTGAAACCGGCGTCCGTCGCTTCCTCGACGACGATCAGCGCCTGCGCTTTGAACCAGCCGCCATCTCGCGCTGAAACCAAAGCCTTCTCGGCGAGGCCCTTGCCGTAGGGCGGATCGAGGAAGACGAGGGAAAACGGCTCCATCGGCTGCGCCGGGCCGAGCTTGGTCGCGTCGCGGCGGAAAATGCGGGTCGTGCCGCCCAAGCCTAAAGCCTCGCTGTTCTGCCGCAACAGCGCGCGCGCCTCGACGCCTTCATCCACGAACAGAACGAAGGCCGCGCCGCGCGACGACGCCTCGATGCCGAGCGCGCCGGTGCCGGCGAACAGGTCGAGCGCGCGCGCGCCGGTGAACGGATCGCCGTAGGCGTGGGCGAGGATGTTGAACAGAGACTCCCGCAGGCGGTCCGCGGTCGGGCGCAGGCCCGGCCCCTTCGGTCCCGCAATCGGGCGCGAGCGCAGCCGGCCGCCGACGACGCGCATTATTTCGGCCGTGGACGCGAGGGCCGGGGGCCGCTGGAGCGGTCAGGCCGGCGGCGTTTGTTGTGCTTGTTCCGTCCGGTCTCGGGCCGTTCGTTGTCGCGTCGCGACGTCGCCGCCCTGTCGTCTCGTGTGCCCGCGCGTCCCCGCGCGCCGACGTCTGGTTTACCCGATGTCGGCCACTTAGCGCGCGATGGCGATCCAGCGCGGCCCGGCCGTATCGCGGCGTCCTTCTGGCGCCCCGCTTTCGCGGCAATGAGCGGAGTAGAGGATTCCAGCGGTGCGCCGAAATCCGCCTCGGCCAGCGAGATGATCTCCGGCCCGAGCGTATTCTTCAGCTCCGCCGTCTCTACTTCCTCCACGTCGCATTCGGCGATCGGTCCGAGTTCGAACGGCCCGAACGCGACGCGGATCAAGCGGCTCACCGTCAGGTTGAGCGATTCCATGACCCGCCGCACCTCGCGATTCTTGCCTTCGCGGATGCCGACACTGAGCCAGCAATTGGATTCGAGCTGGCGCTCGAGCGTCGCCTCGATCGGGCCGTAGTGGACGCCCTCGATGGTGACGCCCTTCTTCAATCCGTCCAGCGTCTCCTGCGACACGCGGCCGAGCGCACGCACGCGGTAGCGGCGCAGCCAGCCGGTCGCCGGCAATTCGAGCGCGCGCGCCAGCCCGCCATCGTTGGTCAGCAGCAGCAGTCCTTCGGTGTTCATGTCGAGGCGCCCGATGCTGATCAGGCGCGGCAGATGCTTCGGCAGCGCGCGGAAGATGGTCGGCCGGCCTTCCGGATCGGAATGGGTGGTCACCAGCCCGCGCGGCTTGTTGCACAGGAACAGCCGCGTGCGGGTACGGCCCGGAAGCGGCTGGCCGTCGACCGTGATGCGGTCGCGCGGTTTCACATTGAGCGCAGGGGAGGCGATCGCCTTGCCGTTGACCGAAACGCGGCCGGCGGCGATCCATGCCTCGGCCTCGCGCCGCGACGCCAGTCCGGCGCGGGCGATTACCTTGGCGATGCGGTCGCCTTCGGGGCTGTCTTTGCTCTTGTCTGCCATGTCCTGAGCCGTAATAACGTGCGGCCTGATAGCAGACCTCGTGCGCCGTGTCCCGGATGCGGTGAAAGCACGAGCAATAAGCGCGTAAACGCGCTTGTGGCGCTGCCTGCGGGGCATGAGGTGAGGTTCCGATGCCATCCCCTTCCTTCATGCAAACGGCGTTAGAGGAGGCACGCGCGGCGCAAGCGCGCGGCGAGGTGCCAGTCGGCTGCGCCATCGTCCGCGATGGCGAGGTGATCGCGCGCGCCGGCAACCGCACCTTGGCCGACAGAGACCCGACCGCGCATGCCGAGTTACTGGCGGTTCGGCAGGCGGCCGCCGCGCTCGGATCGGAGCGGCTGATCGATTGCGATCTCTATGTGACGTTAGAGCCCTGCACGATGTGTGCCGCGGCGATATCGTTCGCGCGTGTCCGGCGGCTCTATTTCGGCGCCGCCGATCCGAAGGGCGGAGCGGTCGAGCACGGCGTGCGCTTCTTCGCCGCGCCGACCTGCCATCACCGGCCTGAGGTCTATGGCGGCATCAACGAGAGCGATGCCGCCGCGCTGCTCAAAGACTTCTTTCGCGAACGACGCTAGACGCGCTTGTCGACATGCTGGCCGACGGTCTGCGACGACGCATGGTGCTTTGTCGTGCCCTGCGATGAATTGTCATTCGCCGCATTGTCCTGCTGCTGCTGTTGCGGCTGCTGCTGGCTTGTGCCTGTGGTTGGTGTCACGGTCTGGATTCCGATGCTGCTGATGCTCACGTACCCTCTCCCGAATGAAGGCGCACCGTACGCGACAGCTCTCAACATTGCGGAATTTGTAAGCCGCAAATCGCGACTTGCCCGGCAAGCATTCGTTGACCATAGGAACGGCGTCAGGCTCGGGCGGCCTGCGCGAATCCCCACGCCTTTTCGGCAAGTGGGCGGATCATCGACGCTTTGGCCGGCGCGTGCTCGCTGGTCGCGGTGCCGTCGCGCACGCGGCCGATGATGCCTTGCAGAATGGCGGCGATGCGGAAGAAATTGTAAGCCATGTAGGCCGCAAGATGCGGCCGCGGGTCGAGGCCGGTGCGGGCGACGTAGTCACTGACATAGTCCGCCATCGACGGAATGCCGAGCGCGCCGAGGTCGTGCCCGACGAGCGTCGCGGTGCCGGCGGCGCTCTCCGACTGCGGCATGTGCCACGCCATCAGGTGATAGGTGAAATCGGCGAGCGGATCGCCGAGCGTCGCCAACTCCCAGTCGAGCACCGCCGCGACGTCCGGTGTTTCGCGCGCGATGATGAGGTTGTCGAGCCGGTAGTCGCCGTGGACCAGCCGCACCGGCTGCGGCGGCGGAATGTGCCGCGGCAGCCAATCGATCAGCTTTTCCATCGCCTCGATCTTTTCGGTCTCCGAGGTGCGGTACTGCTTCGACCAGCGGTCGATCTGGCGCGCGACGTAATTCTCGCCTTTGCCGAAATCACCGAGTCCAGTCGTCGCCGGGTCGAAGGCGTGCAGCCGCGCGATGGTCGCGTTCATGGAATCGTAGATTGCGGCGCGCTCGGCCGGATTGGAGACCGGCATCTGCGGCTCCCAGAACACGCGGCCGTCGATGAAGTCCATGATGTAGAAGGCGGTCCCGGCGATGCTTTCGTCGGCGCAGTAAGCGAACGGCTCGGCGACCGGAAAGCCTTGCGCGCGGAGGGCGCTGGTGACGCGATATTCACGGTCGACTGCGTGCGCCGACGGCAGCAGCTTGCCCGGCGGCTTGCGCCGCAGCACATAGCGCCGCTTCGGCGTCTCCAGCATGTAGGTCGGGTTCGACTGGCCGCCCTTGAACTGCTGGACGCTCAGCGGCCCGGTGAAGCCCTGCACGTGCTGCGTCAGGTAGCATTCGAGACGCGCCGCATCGAGCGCCAGCGCCGGTGCTGCGTCCTTGGTGCCCGAGAAAGCCTGCTGCCGGTCAATGGGGGTCATCGCTGGCGGCCCGCGGTTACTTCTTCGCCGGGAAGGCGATCGGCGCGTCAGCGTACATCTTGTACTGCTGCGATTTCGGCTTCGCTCTGTCGTCGTCATTGACGTACTGGATCGAGCTTTGGCCTTGCAGCGCGCGCGGCAGGACCATGACGCGGATGAAACGCGTCGGCCGGTCGGCAGCGCCTTGAGCGAACACCGCGTCCGGGCCCGACTCGTACCAGGCGCCGCCAGGTCCGTAAGAAGTCGAGCGGCTATGCGTGTCGATCCGAATGCCGCCCTCGATCAGGCAGCGGATGCCGGGGCCCTGATGGCGATGCAGATAGGCGCAGCCACCGGGCGGGAAGGCGACGCTGTCACCGCGCATGAGCAGGTCGCTCTTCGGCAGCGTTTCGAGGAAGGCCGTGAGCTTCTCGTGCGTGATCATGCCGGGCGCATTCGCCGTTGTGGAGCCCTGGTCGCCGCGCGCCAATTCCCAGCGCCAGCAGGTGACGCCCGCCGGCGACGGCTTCACCGTCACGCCGTCCTCGCCCTGCCAGGCGTCGCCCTCATTGACCGCCTTG
>DATCFB010000326.1:0-8169 GCA_036509755.1 Pseudolabrys sp.
GAAATAGGCACATTCGGTCGTCACCGTCTTGCCGATGATCACCGCGCCGGCAGCGCGCAGCCGCGCCACCGCGGTCGCATCCTCGCGCGGCCGGCGCCCTTTGAGCACCGGCGAGCCGGATTCGGTCGGATAGTCCGCCGTGTCGAAGATATCCTTGATGCCGACCGGCACGCCGTGCAGCGGACCGAGCGGCCCGCCATCGCGCTGCCGCTCGTCGAGCGCCTGCGCCTGGGCGAGCGCCGCGTCCGGGTCGATATGCACGAAGGCACGCACCTCTCCGTCCATGGCGGCGATGCGGTCGAGGCAGGCGCCGACATAGGCCTCTGAGGTCAATTCCCCCGCGGCAATCAGTTCGGCGGCCTCGATGGCGGTGAGCGACGTCAGTTCTTCGGCCACGTGTTGCCCTCCATTTCCGGCCGGAAACATACACGAGGCGGCAATCCTGTCGGCGGCAATTTTGACGAGGCCGGCGGTGCGTCGACGATGGGCCGCAACCCACGCCGGCCTCTGGCCCGCCTCAATCCTGCGTCAGCGCAAGGACCAGCCGAACCGGCCGGACCCATCCCCTCATCTTCGGTTTCGGCTATGACTACCGCCGTCAGTCAAACAGGAGCCCTCCCGTGAGAGGCATGCTTTCGACGCTCGCCATCGTCTGGCGGATCGCCGCGCCCTATTTCAGCTCCGAGGACCGCTGGCCCGGCCGCATCCTGTTGGCGGCCGTGGTTGCCATCGAATTGTCGATCGTCGGCATCACCGTGCTCTACAATTCCTGGAACAACGCATTCTACAACGCGCTTCAGGAGCACAACTGGAGCGCCTTCGTCTACCAGCTCGGTTATTTCTGCGTGCTGGCGACGGCCTTTATTCTGCTAGCCGTCTACCAGCTCTACCTCAACCAGTGGCTCCAGATCCGCTGGCGGCGCTGGATGACCGGCGTCTATCTCGGCGAATGGCTTGAAGGCTCGGTCCACTATCGCATGCAATTGCAGGGCGATGCCGCTGACAACCCCGACCAGCGTATCTCCGAGGACATCCGGCAGTTCATCGACCTCACGCTCACCATTGGCCTGCAAATCCTCAATTCAACGGTGACGCTGCTATCGTTCCTGATCATTCTGTGGGGCCTGTCGAAGGCCGCGCCGTTGTCTCTGTTCGGCACCAACATCCCCGGCTATCTGGTGTGGGCGGCGCTCGTCTACGCGATCTTCGGAACCGCTCTGACGCATCTCATCGGCCGGCCGCTGGTGGCCCTGAATTTCCAGCAGCAGCGCTACGAAGCCGACTTCCGCTTCAACCTCGTGCGCGTTCGCGAGAACTCCGAGCAGATCGCCTTGCTCGACGGCGACGAAGCGGAGCGCGAGCGGCTGCTGATGCGGTTCAGCAACGTCGTCGCCAACTGGTACGGGCTGATGACGCGGCAGAAGAAGCTCACCTTCTTCACCGCCAGCTATTCGCAGGCCGCGGTGGTGTTTCCCTTCATCATGGTCAGCCCCGCCTATTTCGCCGGCAAAGTGCAACTCGGCGGCCTGATGCAGACGGCCAATGCGTTCGGCCAGGTTCAGGGCGCGCTGTCGGTGTTCGTGACGCTCTATCGCAACCTCGCCGAATGGAGCGCGGTCATCGAACGCCTCGGCGGCTTCGAGCAATCGATCGTCGCGGCGCGCCGGCTTGCAACCGCGACTAACGGCATCCAGGTGGCGCCCGGCGAGGCCAAGGCGGTCGCCTTCAAGGATCTCGCGGTGCGGCTGCCGAACGGCGTGCCGCTGGTCAATGCGCGTGACGTGACGATCGGGCTCGGCGAGCACGTTCTCGTCACCGGCCCGTCCGGCGTCGGCAAGTCGACTTTGTTTCGCGCGCTCGCCGGAGTGTGGCCGTTCGGCGAAGGCCGCATCGACGTCCCGAAGGACGCGCGCGTGATGATCCTGCCGCAGCGGCCGTACTTTCCGATCGCGCCGCTCGCCGCCGCGGTCGCCTATCCGGCCGCAGCCGAGGCCTACGGCGCCGAGACGATTGCCGCGACGATTACGGCGGTCGGACTCCCGGCACTCGCCGGCCGCCTGGACGAGGAAGCACACTGGAATCGCATGCTCTCGCTCGGCGAGCAGCAGCGGCTCGGCATTGCGCGGGCGCTATTGCACGCGCCCGATTTCTTGTTTCTCGACGAGGCGACGGCGTCACTCGACGAAGCCGCCGAAGCGGCCGTCTACCGGCTGTTGCAGCAGCGCCTGCCGCGCGCGACGATCGTGTCGATCGGCCACCGCAGCACGCTTGCCGCCTTCCACGACCGCCGGCTCGCCTTCGTGGATGAAGGCGACCATCACGTGCTCAGCGAAGTGAGCCTGACGCCGGCGGAGTAGCGAACCTCGCGCAAACGAAGAGCGGCAACCGCTGCCGGCCGCCGCTCTCGAGATCGAAACGCCCGCTTTCGCTTACTTCAGGCTGCCGAGCGTCAGGTCGGCCGACAGTTTCGCGATGAAGGTCGCGCCGCACCAATTGGACGTGTTGCCGCCACCATTGAGTGTCGACGTCGTGCCACCCACGCCGGCATTCGGATCGCCGGTGATGATGAAGCAGTTCTCCTTCGACAGGTCCGTGTCGGAGTAGCGCAGGTCGAGGGTGAACACCTTCCAGGTGAAGCCGAGCCCGACGTTCCAGGTCGTGTAGTCGGGCAGATCGGCCGGGGTCGGATAGACCAGCGCATCGAACTTCACCGTGCCGAGCATCTGACGGCCGAGCTCACCCGAGACGTAGGCGCCGATGCCGTTCGGCAGCCAGGTGCTGGGTGCTGTCAACTTGGCCGTGCCCGAATAGTAGGCACCGGGCGCGCCGGTGTTGAGATAGCTCGGCGTGTAGAAGACGTTGGCGCCGAGCGCGAGCCAGTCGGCCGCGGTCCAGGTCACATGACCGTAGGCTTCATAGAAACTGGCATTCGAGATCGACGGCGTGACCACGCCATTGAGCGAATAGGTGCTCTGGCCGCCCGGGTAATAGTAATACCAAATCCCGACATCGAAGGCGAGCGGACCGAAGGTCGGCCGCACGCCGCCGTAGAAGTCGATCTCGGCCGCAGCGTCGTTGGCGAACTTGATGCTCTCGCCCGAGATGCCGGCGTAGAGCTGCCAGTTCGGATCGATGTTGTAGCGCGGCTCGAAATAGGCCGCGACCGACGGCTTATGGCCGGACTGCGTGATGCCGCGCCACACGTAATCGTTCATGACGGCGCCGCCGAACGCGACATCCCACGGCGACGGCTGCGCAGCGACGACCGGCGCCTTTACCGGCATGTCGGCCGCCAATGCGGGCGCGGCAGCCGAGACCGCGAGTGCCGCAACTAATGACAAAGCAACGTTCTTCATTGAGCCTGCCCCTTTACGGTTCGATCGGACCTTTCAGCCGATCCAAGCGCCCGTGACCCCTGCGTACGAAATCAATTCCCGGCTGCGATCGACCCGTACGCAACAGGACGCGCGTTGCGCAAATCTACGCATTTGCCGTTCCATAACGGCAAGACGAAAACTTCGGCAGTTGCTGCCTTATTAGGCGTTCACGTCGGTTGCCGACAGGAATCGATCGGCCTGTGGCGCCGGTGCCATGATTGGGATTGGCAAATATTCAGCCGCTTCCGCGGATCGAATGCGCAGCCTTCCGGTCATAAATACAAAATAAAAAACCCCGCCGCAGATCGCGGCGGGGCTGTGTTAGCGAAGATGATCGCGGCGGATCAGGCCGCCGCTTTCTTCCGGTTGGCATCGAGACGCGAGTCGACAAGGGCGACGATGGCGTCGACCTTGTCGTTCTGCATGCCCTTCTGTCGGCCGATGAGTTGCACCAGCTTGTCGGCTCGCTCGATGTTCGGCGCGCCGTTCTGGAGCGCCCGCGCCGCCGAGGCCGGACGCGACAGGCTCTGCGCCGCCGCCGCGTATTTCTCGAACGGCACCAGATCCGCCGGGTTGGCGCCGAGCTTGACGCACAGGTCGAACACGAAGTTGTAGACCTCCCGCGCTTCATCGATGTTGGAGTGCACCGCCTCCTGCGCCGTGCGCATACCGTCCTTGGTGATGCAGCGGTAGTTGCCGGCCAGCAGCATCGACCACTTGGCAAGCGGCGTGAAGATCGAGTCATGCACGCGCAACTTCACCGGCAACTCAATCTTGGCGCCGTCGCCGGGATCGTAGCGCACCGCGTCGATGTCCTTCTCGAGGTCGCGCAGGATCTGCGTGTTCTTGTCGCTGGCGAACTTCGCCACCTTGAAGTTGGTCGGGAGCGTCACGAGCAGCTCGTTGGCGTTGCCGTCCGGCGGGCGGATCGCCTGCGGATCGGGGCTGCACAAAGTAACGAGGCCCGGATCGAAATTGTCCCACACGGTCGGGTCGGTGAAGGCGGGCTTCAGCGCCTCGTAGTCGAGGCCGGGAATGCGCTTCACGTAAGGCAGCGGCGGCATGTTCATGATCGACATGCACGGACGCTTCGACTTGGCGACCGCGTCGAGAAGTTCGCGCACGCCGGGCGAGCGGTACTGCGGCTCCTGCATGGCGAGGCCGACGAGATCATAATCGGCCGGATTGACGCCGGCCGTGCCGCCGGCGGTCACCTTGCCCGGCAGGTTGCGCGAGTCGATCGTGATGCGATCCTGCCGGCCCTTGACCGGGAGGTAGACGCGGAAGCCCTCGGCATTGATCAGATCGGCTTCGGCCGGCAGGCAGACCAGGTGCACCGAGTGGCCGCCGAAGAGGATCTTTGAGGCCAGCAGCGACCCGTAGGAGGCTCCCATGATCAGAATTTTATGCGCTGCCATGCTCAGGTTCCTTTTTTTGATCGTATTGAAAACACACAGAAAGACAGCCCCGCGCCGAGGGCGGGGACATTGTGCCGGCGCATGCTAAGCGCCGCATGGTGGTGATGCAATCGGGGGGCGGTCGGCTGCCAGCCGACGGCGGCGCTGCCCTATGGGCGCGCTCGCGATCCGAGCCGGTTGTCGTTCGATACAGACAGGACCGGCGGCCGCCTTTTACAGGGCCGCCGCCGGACGCGATCTCTACTGGCCGTCCTTGCCGCCGCCGCCGCCGAGCATGCCGCCCAGGGTCGCGAAGATCGGCGACATCGCGGACGCAGGAGCCGGAGCGGGCTTCCTTGCGGCCGGCTTGCGCGCAGCCTTCTTCTTGACGGCCTTCTTGGCCTTCGCCTTTACGGCTTTCTTCTTCCTGGCCGGGGCGGCGCGCTTCACCGCCTTCTTGGATTTCTTCGCTTTCGCCTTCTTACGCTTCTTCGCCATGACTTGTGTCCTCCGGAATGGTTCAACGCTCTGATCACGCTGCCGTCAGGCGAGACTACGGGCGCGCTTGCGCGCCGCGAGGCCTCGCTTCCCTAGCCGGCCGCGGCAGAACTGAACCTGCCTTCGGACAGACCGCTGAGCCCTTCCGGCACCGGTCCTCCGGTCGCCCAGTCGATCAATTCGACTGTATGGACGACCGGGATGTCGGTGCCGGTGGCGATCTGGGTGATGCAGCCGATATTGCCGGCCGCGACCACATCCGGCTCGAGCCGTTCGATGTTAGCGACCTTGCGGTCACGCAGCCTGTCAGCCAACGAGGGCTGGAGGATGTTGTAAGTGCCCGCCGAACCGCAACACAAATGCCCTTCAGGCACATCTTTGACGATGAAGTTTAGTTTGGAAAGCAATTCTTTCGGCGCGGCGACGATCTTCTGTCCATGCTGCAACGAACAGGCGGAATGATAAGCAACCGTCAGCGGCTTTGAACCACCGGCGGCCTTCAAATCAAGTGTGCACAAGTACTCGCTGACATCTTTAGCGAGCCGCGATACGCGCTCCGCCTTCTCGGCGTAGGCCGAATCGGTGCGCAGCAGGAAGCCGTAGTCCTTCACAACCGTGCCGCAGCCGGAGACGGTTGTGAGGATAGCGTCGAGCCCCTCGCCCTCGATCTCCACCATCCACGCGTCGATCAGGCTGCGCGCCTGGGCGAGCGCCTGATCCTCGCGGCCCATGTGGTGCACCAGCGAGCCGCAGCACGCGTCCCCCTCGGCGATCACCACCTCGACGCCGTGCCGGTTGAGAACGCGGATCGCCGCCTCGTTGGTCGAGGGCGCCAGCACCGGATTAATGCATCCGGCGAGTAGCGCCACGCGCCCGCGGCGCTCGCCCACGGCCGGATAGACCTTGCGGCTGCGGTCGGAGGGCGGCGCCGGCACGTGCGAGGGCGTCAGGCTGAGCATCGCGGCGAGGCGTTTCAGGCCGAGCGCCTTCAACGCCGGCGCGAAGGGCTTGCCGACCAGCCCGGCCACCGCGGCCCAGCGGAACAGCGCCGGATCTGGCAGCACGCGCGCCAGCAGGGCGCGGATCAAACGGTCGGACAACGGGCGCTTGTAGGTCTTTTCGATGTGGTCGCGGGCGTGGTCGACAAGGTGCATGTAATGCACCCCGGACGGGCAGGTGGTCATGCAGGAGAGGCAAGAGAGGCAGCGGTCGATGTGCTTGACCACCTCCGCCGTCGCCGGCCGGTCCTGTTCCAGCATCTCCTTGATCAGGTAGATGCGACCGCGTGGCGAATCGAGCTCGTCGCCGAGCAGCACATAGGTCGGGCAGGTGGCGGTGCAGAAGCCGCAATGCACGCAGGCGCGCAGGATCTTCTCCGCTTCTGCGGTCTGCGGATCAGCGAGCTGCGCGAGGCTGAAAGAGGTTTGCATCACACGCCCGCCCACATGCGCCCGGGATTGAGCACGCCCTTGGGGTCGAAGCTTTCCTTCACGCGCCGGCTGAGCGCGCGCACGCTTGCGTCCTCGGGCTGGAACAGGTCGACCGCGGCGCGCACCGCCGCCGGCGCGCGGATGAGCGTGGCATGCCCCCCGAGCTCCGCGACAGCGGAACGCACCGATCCGGCATCCGGCTCGTCCTCGTAAGGCATGCCGACCCAGACGAGGCCGCCTGCCCAGTCGTAGAACATCTGCGACGCCGGCGTGAGCAGGTCGACCAGGCGATGGCCGTTCGCCGGCGCGGTCGAGATGCGCCAGAGCGGACGGTGCCGTGCCGAGGCGACCGCGAAGGCCTTCACGTCGCGAATGTCGCGCCAGAGCGTTCGCGAGGCCGCCTCCTCGAGGATCGTGATGGACCCGAAGGCTTTCAGGTGCGCCGCGAGTTGGTCGCGCCGATGCTTGACCGACGGCGCCACGCCCTCGAGCCGGAACACCGTCGCGGCTTCGGCCTTCGGCAGCCCCTCGAACCATGAGGCGACGTGATCGGGCAGATGCGCCGCGCCGGACACGTCGGCCGAGGTGCCGGTCGCCGCAGCCATCGCGGCGCAGCCATCGCGGTCGGTCAGGCCCGCGACCAGCACCGTCGTCTCGGTCTCCGCCTTGGGCAGCACTTTGACGGTGATCTCCGTCATCGCTGCCAGCGTGCCCCAGGATCCCGAGAGCACCTTGCATAAGTCGTAGCCAGTGACGTTCTTCACCACCCGGCCGCCGGATTTGATGGTCTCGGCGCGGCCGGTCACCGCCGTCGCGCCGAGGACGTGATCGCGCGCCGCGCCCGCCTTGAGGCGGCGCGGTCCCGAGAAATTGGCCGCGACAATCCCGCCAAGCGTACCCTGCCCCGGTGGCTGACCGAACAGCGCGCCATAGTCGGCCGGCTCGAAAGCGAGTTGCTGGTTGTGCTCGTCAAGCAAGGCCTCGATCTCGGCAATCGGCGTGCCGGCTTTGGCCGAGAGCACCAGTTCCTCCGGCTCATAGAGTGTGACGCCGGTGAGGCCAGAAAGGTCGAGCGTCAGGTCCGTCTGGCTCGGCCGGCCAATCGCCCGCTTGGAGCCCTGGCCGGTAACTTCCAGCGGCTTGTCCTCGGCGACGGCCCAGCGGAGGACGTCCTCGACGTCGCGCGCATCGCGGGGTTTGAGGCGATCGGTCATGGAGCGAGTTCTATCACTCCGCCGCGCGGGCGGAAGGCGGCGTTGCGAAGGCGGGCATGATCTCGCGGGCGAAGCGGCGGAGCTGATCGGTGCCGCCCGAGATGGTCAGGAGAATGTAATGCAAGCCGGCGCCGCGCAGCGATTCGAGCATCGCGCCGATCTCATCCGGTGTGCCGAACATCGCGTTCTCTTCGGTAGCACCCGCCTTATCGGCATAAGCAAGGACGTGCGAGCCGGTCTTGCCGTCCGGGAG
>DATCFB010000327.1:0-13499 GCA_036509755.1 Pseudolabrys sp.
CGGTTGCGTCAGGCCGCTTATGCCCCCGATTAACCGCGAAATCCGCCGCCGCCCGAAGGCCCTTCCAAAAGCCCCATTCCGAGCCCATATAATAAGAGTTCATTCGCCCCCGAATGATTGTGTCTGTGCTGGAGTTTAGGATGCAGAAATTCGATTACGCCTCGCCTGCCGAGCTATTTCCCTCGCGCAATCGCAAGGTGGCGAGCAAGGTGAAGTACCGCCGCTTCGACAGCGCGGCCGATGCCATCCGTTTCGCGATGGAAGAGCTTCCCGAGCCGCTCTTGCTGGGCGCCTGCATCGAGATCAACGAGCAGCGCCTCGGACATCAGGAAATCCGGGCGCTCTATACGAGCGAAGCCTACCCGCTGAAGAAGAAGAAAGCGGCGTAAGCCGCCTGCCTGCAGCTTCGGTCGATTTCTAACGCACCAAGTGACGAAATTGTGCCGCCGGCGGGCCGCTTCTGCGGCGCCTGCTCGCGCGGTATCACGTCTTTTCAACGAACCGTGACGGCTTCTGCGGAACACGTGCGCCGATACCTACGTTGGTAGGCGAACGCTTGAACCTTTTGCCGAGGCCGGCCGACGAGTGGCCAACCTTGGAGGCCCTCATGAACTGGTCGATTTACACTGCCGACCGAGCCACCCATCTCAAGATCGTCGTGGTCGGTCTCGCGGCCGCTTTGATGATTGCCGTGATCGGCATTTCCGCGCGCCAACTCAATCTCGGCACGGACATCCTCACCGCGCAGGGCCCGACCGTGATCAGGGCGGGAGGCCCCGTGGTGATGACCGATCGCGACGGGCCCGTCGTCCGCTGATCCTACGTCCTCTTGAACTTCCCCCGCCTGGCGCGCCGCATTTGCGGCGCGCTTTTTTGTCAGAAGCGCCGAATCGCTCCTTTTGGTACGTCCCGGACATGGTTCGACGCCGCCTGACGCCCCTCCTTCTGACCGCTCTCATTTTCACAGCAGCCGCTCCGGCGCTGGCCCAGAACGCGCCGGACGAGTCCGTGATGACCGCCTATCGCGCCAAGCTCGCAGCTTGGGAGCACGTGCACGGAGCCTATGCCCGGGTCGCGGACGCCTATTGGGACGGTGTCGCCGACAAACGCCGCATCCGCAACGCCAAGCGCCGCGCGCACGAGCCGGCGACGCTCGCGGACTATGTGCTGACCCCGCCGCCTGCCTACAACGGGCCGCCCCGGCCGGCCGACCCGACGGCGCCGCCGTCGTCCGAGCAGGCGCGGATCCCGGTCGTCGCCGATTTCCTGAAGGCCGCGTCCGAGCAGTTCGGCTTCGTGCCCGACCTGCCGCACAGCGACCGTGAGTTCAAGCACGCCTATGCCATGGCCGCCTCCGCCGCCGGGCTGACGCGCGACCAGGTTGTCGGCGTCTATGCCTTCGAGACCGGCGGCAGCGGCAGCTTCGACACCCAGGCCGGCGTGACGCCGACGCGGCCCCGTCCGATCTCGCCGGCGCTCGGCTATAACCAATTGCTGTCGACCAACACCGTCTCGCTGCTCGCCGAATTCGGCAATCGCTATCTCGCCGCCCTGCATCAGAAGTCGGTCATGCTGCGCGGCGAGCAGCGCCACGCCTTCGACCGCAAGGTCGAGGCGTTCAAGCGCATGATCGCCTATTGCCGCTCGGTGCCGGCGCGCTGGAGCGAGTACGATAGGCTGGCCAAGACCACCATCGGCGGATGGGGCGTGCATGCGGCGGTCCTCGACATCGACATTGGACCGCTCCTGCAAGCGCAAAAACTCGTCGACTCGGTGCATTTCGCCCGCGCCAAGGGCTATACCGCGCCGCTCTCGGCGGCCGAACTCGAATTGATGAACCTGACCGGCGACGGCAATGGCATCGACATGGTGACGATGCCGCAGGATCTGCGCCAACGTGTGCCGACTGCAAACTTTTTCCAGCCGCGCGGCTATTGGCGCAACCCGATCGCCCGCCGCACGGGCGTCGTCGCCAACCTGATCGCCGAGATCGAGGCGACCATGCAGCGCGAGGCGCAGGCACCGGGCGCCAGGGACTTGGCGCAGGCGTTCTGATCGCCTATTCCGCTTGGTCTGCGCCTGAACCTGCGGCAGGTGCTCGCATTCCAACCGGCGGATGATAATCTCGCCGCACCGCGCCGCCGGAGCGAACCGTCCTTGTCCGAGTCCAGTGAAAACTGCACCAGCGTTCCCGGCGGCCTGTTCGGCTACCGGCTGCTCGCCGACCCGCGTTTCAACAAAGGGACCGCGTTCACGGAAGCCGAGCGCGACGCCTTCGGCCTGCACGGCCTGTTGCCGCCGCGCGTCGCCAGCATGCCCGAGCAGGTTACGCGCCGGCTGGCCGCCTTCCGCGAGTTCGCCACCGACCTCGAGCGTTACGCCTTCCTGCGTGACCTTCAGGACACCAATGAAACGCTGTTCTACGCGCTGCTGGCGCAGAACCTCGAAGAGCTCCTGCCGATCGTCTACACGCCGACGGTCGGCGCCGGCTGCCGTTCCTTCAGCCGGCTGTTCCGTAAGCCGCGCGGGCTATTCCTGTCATTGCCGCGCAAGGGCACGCTGAAGCAAATTCTCGCCAACCCGTTGTTCGACCGCACCGAGGTGATCGTCGTCACCGACGGTGAGCGCATTCTCGGCCTTGGCGACCAGGGCGCCGGCGGCATGGGCATCCCGATCGGCAAGCTCGCGCTCTACACCGCCTGCGGCGGCATCGATCCTTCGGCCACTCTGCCGGTGCTGCTCGACGTCGGCACGGACAATGAAGAGAACCTGCGAGATCCGCTCTATGTCGGCTGGAACCACGGCCGCATGCGCGGGCAGAACTACGACGATTTCGTCGAAGAGTTCGTCGCGGCGGTCACCGAGCGCTGGCCGCACGTCCTGCTGCAATGGGAGGACTTCGCAAAGGCCAATGCCAACCGGCTGCTCGAGCGCTATCGCGACCGGCTGTGTACCTTCAACGACGACATCCAGGGCACCGCGGCGGTCGCAACCGGCACGCTGCTGTCGGCCATCAACGTCACCGGCGTGCCGTTGATGGAGCAGCGCATCGCCATCTTCGGCGCCGGCTCGGCCGGCTGCGGCATCGCCAAGCTGCTGCTGGAGGCGATGGTGGCCGAGGGTCTCGATGAAAAGGATGCGGCGCGACGCTTCTATCTCGTCGACCGCGACGGACTGCTGGTCGAGGGCATGAACGGTCTTGCCGAATTCCAAAAGCCGTTCTTGCAATCGCGCGCGGCGGTCGCCGACTGGCGCAGCGGCGATGTCGTCTCGCTGATGGACGTGGTCAATCACGCCAGGCCGACGGCGCTGATCGGTGTTTCCGGCCATTACGGCGCCTTCAGCGAACAGGTGGTGCGCACGCTTGCCGCCCAGCACGCGCGGCCGATCATCTTCCCGCTGTCCAATCCGGTGTCCTGCGCCGAGGCGACGCCCGCCGACATCGAGCGCTGGAGCCAAGGCCGCGCCATCATTGGCGCCGGCAGCCCGTTCCCGCCGTTAATACGGAACGGCGAGAAATTCAACGTCGACCAGACCAACAACTCCTACATCTTTCCGGGCGTCGGCCTGGGCGCCATCGCCACGCAGGCAAGCCGCATCACCGACACGATGTTCATGGCGGCGGCGCGCGCGCTCGCCGAATTGTCGCCGGCGCGGCACGACCCCAATGCCAATCTGCTGCCGAGTGTCACCGCGCTACGAGACGTCGCCATCGCGGTGGCGATCGCGGTCGGCAAGCAGGCCTGCGCCGAAGGCCTGACCTCCGGCATGACGGCCGACGGCGTTGAAGCGGCGGTGAATGCCAAGATGTGGGCGCCGCACTACGCGACTTACTGCGTCGGCGACGCGCGCTAGGGGCCGCAAACGAAACGACGCCGTTCAAGACGGCGCCGCTGTCAATTCCAGAAGCCGCCGATCAGATCCGCATGCCGCCGGCGGAGAAACGGATGGCGGCGATACGGTCGAGTTCGGCCTGCTCGCGGGCGGCGACGTCCGCCTTCTCCCGTGCCTGGTCGCGCTCGTCCAGCATCTCCACCTTCTTCAATTCCTCGAACGCCTCGCCGAGCGCGGCCTGCGCCTCGTCGAGCTGAGCCTTGAGCTCGCCGGCCGAGCGGCGAAGGTTCTCGCGCCGGTTGATCGCCGCCTTGGCATAGGTCGGATAGGCGAAGTGACCGGGGTCGTGAATGCCGGCGCGGTCTTGCTCGATCTTGATCTCGCGGTCGAGCTCGGCCGCGATGCGGTCGAATTCAGCGATCATGGCCTCGATTTGCGCCACCTTGCGGCGCTTCTCGTCGACCTGAAACTTCTTCAGGCGGATGAGGGTTTCGCGTGACTTCATCGACTGGATACTCCCCAGAAGTCCCGAATTCCCGCCCCCGCGCGACGAAAACGACCTACGCCGCCGGGCCGGCCCGGACCAATTCGGCCCGACTGTGGCCCAATAACGTTAGTTTTCGGTTTCCAGGCCGCCCAGAATGCCCTGCAAAAGCCGATAGCCTTCGGGCAGCGAGGTGGCCTCTTCCTTGGCCTGGCGCAGGAAGTCCTCCAGCGGCTTGTGCAGCGCGATGGCCTCGTCGACCTCGGGGCTCGATCCGGTCCGGTAGGCGCCGAGGCGGATCAATTCCTCCATGTCGGCGTAGGTGGCCATCACCTGCCGCGCCCGGGCGATCACCGGCACAAACTCCGGATCGGCGGCCCGCGGCATGGTGCGGGAGATCGACTTGAGAATGTTGATCGCCGGATAGCGGCCGCGCTCGGCGATGGCCCGCTCCATGACGATGTGGCCGTCGAGGATGCCGCGCACCGCGTCGGCGACCGGCTCATTGTGGTCGTCACCGTCGACCAGCACGGTGAAGATGCCGGTGATCGTGCCCTCCTCGGTTCCGGGGCCGGCCCGTTCGAGGAGCCGTGGCAGCTCGGTGAACACCGTCGGTGTGTAGCCTTTCGCAGTCGGCGGCTCGCCGGCCGAGAGGCCGATCTCGCGCTGCGACATGGCGAAGCGCGTGACGGAGTCCATCAGCACCAGCACGTCCTTGTGCAGGTCGCGGAAAAACTCGGCGATCGCCAGCGTCAGATAGGCTGCCTGGCGGCGCATCAGCGCCGGCTCGTCCGAGGTCGAGACCACCACCACGGAGCGCGCGAGACCGGTCGGGCCGAGGTCGTCCTGCAAGAACTCCTGCACCTCGCGGCCGCGTTCGCCGACCAGGCCGATGACCGAGACGTCGGCGGCCACGTTGCGCGCCATCATCGACAGCAAGACCGACTTGCCGACGCCCGAGCCCGCGAAAATACCCATGCGCTGGCCGCGGCAGCAGGTGACGAAGGTATTGAGCGCGCGCACGCCGAGATCGAGCGGCGCCCCGACACGGCGCCGCGCATGCGCCGGCGGCGGCGAATTTCGAAATGCGTAAGGAGCGGGTCCCGGCGGCAGCGGTCCGAGTCCGTCGATTGGCTCACCGAGCGCATTGACGACGCGCCCCAGCCACGCCTCCGACGGCCTGACCGCACCGGCGGCGCTCGAAACCACCGCGCGGCAGCCCCGGCGCACGCCGTCAAGCGCGGCGAAGGGCATGGCGAGCGCGTGACCTTCCGAGAAGCCGACCACCTCGCAGGGGATGCCCCTGCCCGTCCCGGCCTCCACCGTCAGCCGGGCGCCGACCGACATTGCGTGGATCGGCCCGGCCACCTCGACCATCAGCCCGCGCACCCCGACGACGCGGCCGTAGATCTCGACGCCGTCGAGATCGCCGATCTGCTCGGCCAGGGCTTTCATCATGGCGCCGCGCCCCAGGTATGGGCGTGCCCCGTGCCGCTAGAGGGTCGAAGGTGGGAGCTGGCGTTCGGAGAGAGGTAAAGACGACACAGGCGCCATAAACTCGCCCTTAGGCTTACCGACGCTGTTCCGGCTTTAACCCGTTGTTTACCCGCGTCGTTAATCATTGCGTCATCGTCCATGGGACTCACGGCGGGATTCGAATCATCCGGCCGGGACGATCAAGGGCGATCCTGGGCCGGTCAACGCCGGTTCTTGAACTGAGCACGAAGCCGGCGAGTGGCGAAAAACTGGTTCCTGGCAATCTCTTACGCCGATTCGGGCGAAAATGCCTACGGCGGCCTTGCCAGCGAGAATCAGGTTTTGTTAACCATGGCGGGATAGTGTCGAATCGGTTTGTCCCACCGCGTTTTTTGACAACTCGCCGCCTCCGCGGCGCTGAACTGAACGGCCCGTGCGGCGAGAAGGGGACTTCTAATGCGCGTTCTATTGATCGAAGACGACAGCGCGACCGCACAATCCATTGAGCTGATGCTCAAGTCGGAGAGCTTCAACGTCTACACCACCGATCTCGGTGAGGAAGGCGTCGATCTTGGCAAGCTCTACGACTACGACATCATCCTGCTCGACCTGAACCTGCCCGACATGTCCGGGTTCGAGGTTCTGCGCTCCCTGCGCGTCTCAAAAGTTAAGACACCGATCCTGATCCTCTCCGGCCTCGCCGGCATCGAGGACAAAGTTAAGGGTCTCGGGTTCGGCGCCGACGACTACATGACCAAGCCTTTCCACAAGGACGAACTGATCGCGCGCATCCATGCGATCGTGCGCCGCTCGAAGGGTCATGCCCAGTCGGTTATCAATACCGGCGACCTCGTCGTCAATCTCGACACCAAGACGGTCGAGGTCGGCGGCCAGCGCGTCCACCTGACCGGCAAGGAATATCAGATGCTCGAGCTGCTCTCCCTGCGCAAAGGGACGACGCTCACCAAGGAGATGTTCCTCAATCATCTCTACGGCGGCATGGACGAGCCCGAGCTCAAGATCATCGACGTGTTCATCTGCAAGCTGCGCAAGAAGCTGGCGAACGCGTCGTCCGGCAAGAATTACATCGAGACCGTTTGGGGCCGCGGTTACGTGCTGCGCGAGCCGAGCGATGTCGAAGAAAGGATTCCGGCGTAATCGCTGCCTCCGCGGCGCGAATGCCGCGCAGACAGGACGTGAGGGTTTCCCCGCGTTGCGTCTGCGTACATCTTGACTGAGCCTTCGGGCTCTCTCCTCCCAACTCAACCCCGGGCCTCTCGCCCGGGGTTTTTTAATTGTATTTTCCGGTGATCTGTTTCGCGCCGCTGTTCCGGTAATGCGCAGTGGAACCCAATGGTCGGAACAAAACACTAGCTCGCAGGATTGTTCAGGCTCCAGTCGCCCTTCCCGGCGATACCTTCAACAAACCTTGGAGCGACCGATGAAGACGAAGATTCTCGCCGCGGCCACTCTGGCCGCCATCATTGCGCTGCCGCTGGCTGCGCAGGCGCAGGGCACCGTGCGCGGTGCCCAGGAAGGCGCAGACGCGGGCGCGCACGCTGCCGGACCGGTGGGCGCCATCGTCGGCGGCACCGTGGGCGCGGTCGCCGGCACCGTCGGCGGCATTCTCGGCGTCGACGACCGTCCGCGCTTCCGCGAATACGTGGTCGAAGAGCACGTTCCCTCCTACACCTATCGCGAACCGGTACGCTCCGGCGTCGTGCTGCCGGAGGAAGGCGTCACCTATTACGAGGTGCCGGAACGCTTCCACGTGCGCCATGACTACCGCTACACGGTGATCAATGGCCACGCCGTTCTGGTCGAGCCGCACACGCGCCGCGTCGTCGAGGTGATCGACTAAACGCGCCACAGACCGAATGCGAAAGGCCTCGGGCCCACGCCCGGGGCCTTTTTGTTGTCGCGTGAATGTCTGACGAGCGCTCAGGCCTTGGCGGCGAAACGGATGACATTTCCGGCAAATGACGGCGCGCGGCGCGCGGCGGCGGTCGGCATATAGAGGCCGCGCCTGTCCGGTACGGGCATGAAGCAATCGGTGAGACCGACGACGGTCTCGGCGGCACCGAGCGTGAGATAACCGTCGCCCGCCATCTGCCGCGCGACTCGGTCGAGCACGCCGGCCTTGGTGGCCTGATCGAAATAGATGAGGACGTTGCGGCAGAAGACGATGTCGAACTGGCCGAGCGGCGTGAAATCGTTCAGCAGATTGAGCGTGCGGAACTGGACCATGCCGCGCAGTTCCGGCGCGATCTCCCAGCGGTCGCCGCTCTTGCTGAAATATTTGACGAGGAGGTTGATCGGCAGGCCGCGCTGCACCTCGAATTGCGAATAGACCCCGGCCTTGGCCCGGTCAATGACCTCCGCCGACAGATCGGTTGCAAGAATGTCGACGCGGAAACCATGGAGCTGCGGGCCGAACGCCTTCAGCATCATCGCAATGGAATAGGGCTCCTGCCCGCTCGCCGCCGCCGTGCACCAGATGCGGATGCGCTTTTCACGGCTGCGCGCCGCGGCGAGAGCCGGGATGATGGTATCGCGCAGGTGATCGTACGGGATACGGTCGCGGAAGAAGAAGGTCTCGTTGGTGGTCATCGCCTCGGTGACGGCGATAGCGAGCGCCGTCGAGCCGGGCTGCCGTAAACGCATCACCAGTTCGGCGAGCGATGCCATGCCCTGGCGCCGCGCCAGCGGCAAAAGGCGGCTCTCGAGCAGGTAGTCCTTCTCCGCCGACAGGGAGAGGCCGGAGCGCTCCTTCAAAAGCCGTCGCAGATACTCGAAGTCGTGCGGCGTCATGCGCGCTCTCCCGCGAACACACGGCTGAGACGCGGCGCAATCTCGGTGAGCGGCAGGACGGCCGAACACAATCCGGCATGCGCGACCTGACCCGGCATGCCCCAGACGACGCTGCTCGCCTCGTCCTGCGCGATCACGTGGCCGCCGGCGGCGACAAGCTCCTTGGCGCCGGAGAGGCCGTCGGCGCCCATGCCGGTCAGCACCAGCGCCAGGGCCTTGCTGCCCCAAACGGCCGCAGCGGATGAGAACAGCGGATCGACCGAGGGCTTGCAGAAATTGATCTGCGGCCCATCGTCGATCACAATCGATGGTGTGCCGTCGCGCGAGGCAACGCTCATGTGCCGCCCGCCAGGCGCGATGTAGATCGTACCGGGCACGATCGATTCACCGTCGACGCCCTCGTGCACTGTTGCCTTGGATTCGCGCGCGAGATGCTCGGCGAGGATGGCGGTGAAGGTCGGCGGCATGTGCTGAGTGATCAGTATCGGCACGCGCGCGATCAGCGCCCTGCAATGTGACAGTACCGCGTCGAGCGCCTGCGGCCCGCCGGTGGAGGACCCGATCAGCAGAATACGAGGCGGCGTGAGCGGCATCGGCCGCAGCAGGATCGGTTGATGCGGCCGCGTCTGGCGCGGCGCAAGGGGCAGCACCCGCGGCCGGCGCGCGCGCTGGCCCAGGGTCCGGATCTTCTCGATGAGTTCGCGACGGAAATTCTCCGCGCCGCCGGTGTCGTGCGGTGCGGACGGTTTGGGGATGTAGTCGGCGGCGCCGAGCGCCAGCGCCTTCAAGCTGATCTCGGCGTTCCGCCGCGTCACCGTCGAGGCCATGATGACGACGAGGTCGCGCTTTTTGGCGAGCAGTTGCGGCAGCGCCGAGATGCCGTCGAGCTCTGGCATTTCGACGTCGAGCACGACCACATCGGGATCGGCGCGCTCGATCTCGGCGACCGCGTCTCGGCCTGTGCGCAACAGCGCCACGACGTCGAGATCGGGCTCGGCCGTCACCCAGCGCGCGAACAGGCCGCGCACGACGGCGGCGTCGTCGACAATCATGACGCGCATGCGTTTGCGCGCGGCGGCGTCGAGCTGCGTCGTTGCGGCGAGGGCGTTCATGGCGTCGTCCCGCGCGCTACGCGATCAGTCCGACTTCCTGGAATTTCGCCTCGACGATCTCGCGGTCGAACGGCTTCATGATGTATTCGTTGGCGCCGGCGTGGAGGGCACGCGCGATATGCGCGACGTCGTTCTCGGTCGTGCAGAACACGACCTTCGGACCGTCGCCGCCCGGCATGCGGCGCAGCGAGCGCAGGAATTCATAGCCGTCCATCTTCGGCATGTTCCAGTCGAGCAGGATCGCCTCGGGCAGCCCACGCCGGCAGACGTCGAGCGCCTGCTCGCCGTCCTCGGCCTCCTGAATCTGGAAGTCGAGGCCTTCGAGAATGCGCCGCGCCACTTTGCGGATGACGCTGGAGTCGTCAACGATCAGACAGGTTTTCATCTCATTTCCTCGCCACAGTCCTTGAGCGGTCACGCCGCCATCGATTCCATCGCGATGTCGAGCACGCGGTCGACATCGATCAACATGAGAAGCCGTTCGTTCAGGCGGTGAATGCCCGTCGACACCCGCGCGAGGCGCGGATCGAGGTTCACCGGATTGGGTTCGCGGGCGTCCTCGTCGAGCTTGAGCACCTCGCCGATCGCGTCGATCAGCAGGCCGTAGGATTCGCCGCGCAATTCGACGCCGATGGCGAGCGCGGCCTTGTCGTTGCCGCCGGACAGGCCGAGCCGCCGGCGCATGTCGATCAGCGTGACGATGCGGCCGCGCAGATTGAGCACGCCGGCAACCTCCGGCGGCGCCAGCGGCACGCGCGTCGCCGCTGCCGGGATGAACACGTCCTGCACGCGCAGTATCGGCAATCCAATCAGCTCACCGCCGATCTCCGCCGTGACGTATTCGCGCAAGATGCCGCTTTCGCTCATGCTGCCCGCCCGAATTCGCTCTGTTCCTTCAGCGCAGCGATCAAACCCTGCCGGTCGAACTTGGCGACGTAATCATGAAAGCCAACCGCACGGCCACGCGCGATCGCCTCGGCCGAGACGACGGAGGAAAGTCCGATCACCGGCAGTTCGGACCCGCGCGGGTGCTGGCGCAGCGCCTGCGTCAGCGCGAACCCGTCCATGTCCGGCATCTCGATATCCGTGATGAGGATATCGACCGGCAAACCCTCGTCGACATGCGCGATCGCTTCCGCACCTGAACCGGCGGTGGTCACGTCGAAGCCCGCCGCCTGCAGCACCGGTGCCAGCATGTTGCGGAAAAACGGCGAGTCGTCGACGAGCAGCACGGTGCGGCGGCGTGGCGCGACCGTCTGCTCCTTGCGGCGGAACCAGTCCTCGAAGGCGAGCGGCAGGAAATGTCCGACGTCGATGATCTCCGTCGCCTGGCCTTTGACGATGGCCGAGCCGAGCACGCCGTCACTGCCGCCTGACACCTCGATGTCGAGCCGGTCCTCGACGATGTCGATGATCTCGTCGACGACGAGCGCCATCGAGCGGAGGCCGTCGGAGAAGACCAGCAGCGGCTGCGCGCCTTCGCTGCGCACCTTGACGCTTTCGTCCATGCGCACGAGCGGCATCAGCTGCCCGCGGTACTGGATCATGTGCCGGCCATTGGAGAGCTCGATCTTGCGCGCGTCGATCTCCTCGAGCCGCGTGACGAGCGATAGCGGCACGGCTTTCGGCTGGGCCGAGCCGGCCCGGAACAACAGCAGCGAGGTCGCCTGCTCGGTCTGGCCTGCCGCGTCCCCGGCATTCGCCGCCGCCGTGCTCTGAAACTGCGAGGTCGCGGTGGTGCCGAGCGCCTGCGCAATGCCGTTCGGGTCGATGATCATGATCACCGAACCGTCGCCGAGAATGGTGTTGCCGCAGAACATTGCGATGTGCCGCAGCTTGCTCGACATCGGCTTCACCACGATCTCTTCCGTGTGGAAGACCGCGTCGACGACGATGCCGAAGGTCTGTGTGCCGACTTGCGTGACGACGATGAAGCCGGAGTCGAGATTCTCGGGCACGCCCGGCGCGACGCCGAGCAGACGGTTCAGCCGCGCGACCGGCAAAAGCTTGTCGCGCAGCCTGAGTACGGCAGTGTCCTTGATGCGCTCGATGCGATGATCGCTGCCGCCGTGCGCGCGGACGAGTTCGACCACCGCGAGCTGCGGAATGGCGAAGCGGTCGCCGCCGGCCTCGACGATGAGCGCCGAGACGATCGCCAGCGTCAGCGGGATCTTCACCGTGAAACTGACGCCGACGCCCGGCACAGAGCGCACGTCGATGGTGCCGCCGATCTGGTCGATATTGGTCCGCACGACATCCATGCCGACGCCGCGGCCGGAAACGCTGGTGACCTCGGTCGCGGTCGAGAAGCCCGGCGCGAAGATGAATTTGTGGATCTGCTGCTCGGAAAGCTTTTCCAGCTCGGCTTCAGTCGCCAGCCCTTGCGCCACCGCCTTCGCCTTGATGCGCTCGGTGTTGAGGCCACGGCCATCGTCGGCGATCTGGATGACGATGAAGCCGCCCTCGTGCCACGCCGATAGCCGGACGCGACCGCGCTCCGGCTTACCCGCGGCGCGGCGCTCTTCCGTCGTCTCCAGCCCATGATCGGCCGAGTTGCGCAGCATATGGGTGAGCGGATCCTTGATGAGGTCGAGCACCTGACGGTCGAGCTCGGTCTCTGAACCCTGCATTTCCAGTTCGATCTGCTTGCCAAGCTCGTTGGAGAGGTCGCGCACGATGCGCGGCAGCTTCTGCCAGGCATTGCCGATCGGCTGCATGCGCGTCTTCATCACGCCTTCCTGGAGCTCGGCGGTGACGTTCGACAGGCGTTGCAGCGGTGTCTTGAACTCGGATTCCTCGTGCCGCCGCCCGATCTCGAGGAGCTGATTGCGCGTCAGCACCAGCTCCGAGACCATGGTCATCAGCTTTTCCAGCGTATCGACCGAAACGCGGATCGACTGGTTGCCGTTGCGCTGATCGTCGTCCTTGCCGACTTCCGCGAGCGGCGACCTGGCGCGACGTTGCAGCGAGTCGACCGGCGTCGCGCGGAACGCGCGCTCGAGGTCGTCGAGCGAATCCTCGCCGGGCAAAAGCGGCCGCTCGAGCACCTGGTCGACCAGGGTGCCGGTCGCGTGCTGCACGATCGGCTGAGCGGGCTTCTTCGGGTCGAGGCCCTCAGCCATGCGCGTGAGGCCGGAGATGAGATCGTCGTCGGCGCCGTCCGGCTCGCGTTGTTCATGTTCGAGCGATTCGAGAATCTGCTTGATGCGGTCGATGGTCGCGAGGATCAGCGTCACGGCATCGCTCGTTGCCGGCATGCCGTCGCGGAAGCGGCCCATAAGTGCCTCGGCGGCATGCGCCAGCGATTCGAGCCGCGGCAGGGCGAGGAAGCCGCAAGTCCCCTTGATGGTATGAACGAGCCGGAAGACGTTGTTGATGATCGTGGCGTTGGCGGGATCCTGCTCGAAACGCACGAGCTCGACGTCGACGACGTCGAGACTTTCGTTGGTCTCGGTCACGAACTCACGCAGCAGGTCGTCCATCGAGATACGCCTTACCGGCGAGCGCATGCCCGCCCCACGCCTTGCATCGGAGCAAGGTCAGTCTGGCCGGTAAGGGTTTAATTTTGGTTGCGGATTCCCGACATGACAGCGCGCGTTAACCGCTCGTTAACCGCGCGGGGCTAGCGCGCCGAAATCACTGCCACGTCGCCTTCCATCGCCGCCGAGGCGGTCAGGCCGCAGGCCTTGGCGAGTAGCCCGGCATAGAAGGGCTGGATACGGTGAGCGTCGAGCGCCTCCTCCCCGGTCTCGCCGGAGATCAGCGCCGCGTTCGGCGGCACC
>DATCFB010000328.1:0-12490 GCA_036509755.1 Pseudolabrys sp.
GATCCTGACGCGCAACCTCAACATGTTCACGCTGATCGCCATCGGCACCGGCGTCGCCTGGGGCTACAGCGTCGTGGCGACATTCGCACCGGGCGTGTTCCCGCAGACCTTCCGCGGCCATGAAGGCGCGCCCGCGGTCTATTTCGAATCCGCGGCGGTCATCACCGTGCTGGTGCTGATGGGTCAGTTGCTCGAACTGCGCGCACGCGAGGCGACCTCCGGCGCCATCCGGGCCCTACTCAATCTCGCTCCCGCCACTGCGCGCCGCGTCAATGACGACGGCAGCGACGATGAGGTCTCGCTCGACATGGTGCATGTCGGTGACCGCTTGCGCGTGCGGCCCGGCGACAAGGTGCCTGTCGACGGCACGGTGCTCGAAGGCCGTTCCTCGATCGATGAATCGATGGTCACCGGCGAGTCGATGCCCGTCTCGAAGGAGAAGGACGCCAAGGTCGTCGGCGGCACGCTCAATACGTCCGGCAGTTTCGTCATGCGTGCCGACAAGATCGGCCGCGACACGCTGCTCTCCCAGATCGTGCAGATGGTCGCCAGCGCGCAGCGCTCGCGCGCGCCGATCCAGCGGCTGGCCGACCAGGTCGCATCATGGTTCGTGCCGGCGGTGATCGCCGCAGCGATCCTTGCCTTTGCCGCCTGGGCGACGTTCGGCCCAGAGCCGCGCTACGCTTTCGCACTGGTGGCGGCAGTGAGCGTGCTCATCATCGCCTGCCCCTGCGCCCTCGGGCTCGCCACGCCGATGTCGATTATGGTCGGCGTCGGCCGCGGCGCGCAGGCAGGCGTGCTGATCAGGAACGCGGAAGCGCTCGAACGCATGGAGAAGGTCGACACGCTCGTCGTCGACAAGACCGGGACCCTGACCGAAGGTAAGCCGAAAGTGGTCGCGATCGTGCCGGGGGACGGCTTCGACGAGGCTCAGATCCTGCGCCTCGCGGCCAGCGTCGAGCGCGGCAGCGAGCATCCCCTTGCAGCCGCCATCATCGCAGCCGCTGGCGAGCGGAAGCTCGAGCTCGCGCCGGTGCGCGGCTTCGACGCGCCTGCCGGCAAGGGCGTAATCGGCATGGTCGAACGGCAGCGCCTCGCGCTCGGCAACGAGCTGTTCCTTGCCGAACTCAACATCGACGTCGCGCCGCTCGCCGCCGAAGCAGAGAGGATGCGCGGCGACGGCGCCACGGCCGTCTTTCTCGCGGTCAACGGCAAGCCTGCGGGCATCATCGCCATCGCCGACCCGGTAAAGGCCTCGACACCGGCGGCGCTGAAGGCGCTGAAGGCCGACGGCCTCCACGTCGTCATGCTCACGGGCGACAACCGCACCACGGCGCTCGCCGTCGCGAAGCGGCTCGGCATCGACGACGTCGAGGCCGAGGTTCTCCCCGATCAGAAGAGCGCGGTGGTCGAACGGCTCTCGCGCGAAGGCCGCGTCGTCGCCATGGCCGGCGACGGCGTCAACGACGCGCCGGCGCTCGCCGCGGCGGCGGTCGGCATTGCGATGGGGACCGGCTCCGACGTCGCCATCGAAAGCGCCGGGGTCACACTCCTGAAGGGCGATCTCACCGGCATTGTCAAGGCGCGCGCGCTGTCCGCGTCGGTCATGCGCAACATCCGGCAGAACCTGTTCTTCGCCTTCATTTATAACGCCGCCGGTGTACCGATCGCGGCCGGCGTGCTTTATCCGGTGTTCGGTCTGCTGTTGTCGCCGGTCATCGCCGCCGCGGCGATGGCGCTGTCGTCGGTCAGCGTCGTCGGCAACGCGCTGCGGCTGCGTCGCGTGTCACTTTAGGAATGGTTCAAGCGTGTCGCCGTGTTCGCGCTGCACGGCGGACCGCTCGTACTGACTCGCCGTTCGCGGTGATCAACGCGGCTGGACCAACCGCGGACTGGGAGTAACGAGTGCGGGTGGAGCACCTGTTCGACTTGCCGCCTTGGGCACCGCGGACAGGTCGCAGTGCTTTTCGCGGGCCGTCGCTTCGATCTCATGCAGTTCGCCGCGAACTTTCAAGTAGTCGGGTCGATAGCCAATCGCGCTCATGAACCGTCCGCCGCTACCGGTGCCGGCCTTGGCCATCAGGCCTTCCAACTCCTTTCGCCTTGCCCGCAACGAATTCGCAGTGATCGCCAGTTGCGGGCACGAATAAGTGTCGTAGTCGCCGGGTGCGACAAGCAAGCTCGCGGCCCTGTCGTCCGATATGGCGCAGCCGCCGACAAATCCGGCCGCGAGCAGCAGGGCAATGATGCGCACTGTGCAGGGGCGCTTCCGGTTCAGGTCGAACATGTCGCGTATCGAATTGTCGTGAAACATGCTGATGTCCCCGGCGTTCCGGCATTGTGGCGACCGGCCAAGCGCCTGGCGGCGGTCGCGGCAAGCACAGAGCTTATAGCCGGCAGCGCCCGTCACTGCCACTCACCCGACTTGGTTCGAAGCCACATGCTGGCTCTCCGCTTTGTCCCCGCATCGGAATGTCCGATACTCACGGCAGGTGCGCCGGCCCTCGGCTGCCCAAAAAACACCACTTGGACAGAGAGACCGCGATGAAGCCGAACCTGATGAAAGCGAAACTCAAGACCGGGGCTCCGGCGCTGGGTTGCTCGGTCATGTTCCCCTCACCGCAACTGGTCGAAATGCTCGGCTTCGCCGGTTTTGATTGGGTGCTGCTCGACTGCGAGCATGGCTCGCTGTCGCCCTCCGACGTCGAATTGATGTGCATCGCCGCCGATGCCGTCGGTATCACGCCGATCGGGCGGCCGCGCCTGAATACCGTGATCGATATCCAGATCCTGATGGACCGCGGCGTGGCGGGCGTCCAGGTGCCGCACGTCAACACGGCGGCGGACGCGCGGAGCGCCGTCGCCTCGGTGAGGTTCGGCAGCGCGCACGGGCGCGGACTCGCCGCCGGCACGCGGCCGGACGACTGGGGCTTCACCGGCAACGCGGCCGACTACATCAGGAAGACCAACGAAGAGACTCTGGCCATCGTGCAGTTCGAACATGCGGAGGCACTGCCGAACGTCGACGAGATCTTGAAAGTCGAAGGAGTCGACGTGTTCTTCGTCGGTCCGTCCGACCTGTCGCAGTCGCTCGGCCATCCCGGCAATCAATCAGCCCCGCCGGTCGCCAAGGCGATCAACGAGACAATCGAAAAGATTGTGCGCGCCGGCAAGACGCCTGGCATGCCGGCGTCCACGGAGAATGTCGGCAAGGTGATCGGCCAAGGCGTACGCTACATCTATACGCATGCCCCACGTCTGGTCGGTGCGGGCGCCAAGGCCTTCTTTGCTGCCGCCAAAGGCTGAACGCCTACTCCTTCACGGCTCCGGTCATCGCCGAGACGTAATGCTCGACGAAGAAAGCGTAGAGAATGACCAGTGGCAGCGAGCCGATCAGCGCGCCCGCCATCAACGAGCCCCAGCGATAGACATCGCCGTCGACCAGCGCGGTCACGATGGCGACGGGCACCGTTTTGTACTGGGTCGAGGAGATGAAGGTCAGTGCGTAGATGAACTCGTTCCAGCACAAGGTGAAGCAGAAGATAAAGGCCGAGATCAGCCCCGGCACCGCAAGCGGCAGCACGATACGGATCAAAATCTGCCAGCGGCTTGCACCGTCTATCAGCGCGCATTCCTCGAGCTCATAGGGAATGGTCTTGAAGTATCCCATCAGGAGCCAGGTCGAGAACGGGATCAGGATCGTCGGATACGTCAGGATGAGCGCGAACGGCGTGTCGAACAGGCCGTACTGAAACACGACGGTCGACAGCGGGATGAACAGGATCGAGGGAGGCACCAGATAAGCGAGGAAGATGAGACCGCCGACCCAGCGCGCGCCCTTGTAGCGCAGCCGCACGATCGCATAAGCGGCGAGCACGCTGGCCACGATCGAAAGCGCGGTCGCGCAGACCGCGACCATCATCGTATTCCAGAGCCAGATTGGGTAGTCGGTCTCGAACAGCAGCTTGTAGACGTGCTTGAGTGTCGGATTCCATGTCCAGAACGGGCTGTATTTGTTGAAATCGAGCAGCTGGTCGTCCGGCTTCACCGCCGTCAACGCCATCCAGTAGAACGGAAACAGCAGCACGAACAGGATCAGCGACAAAGGCAGATAGAGCGTCACCAGCCGCCGCGGCAGCGAATGTAGGTAGCTCATGCCCTCGCTGTGATCGGCCGTGGAGTCGGCGAGGACATGTTCCGGCTGGGAGACTTCGCGGACGAAAGCGTCAGTCATTGTCTTCTCCCTGCTGCCACTTGCGCCGCTGCAGGCCGAACCATGAGACGAGGATCGCTCCCAAAAGGAACGGGATCATCGCGGTGGCGATGGCCGAACCCTCGCCGAGATAGCCGCTCATGATCGCGCGTTGGTAGGAGTAGGTCGCCATCAGGTGCGTGGCGTTGACCGGGCCGCCGCGCGTCATCACCCAGATGAGCTGAAAATCCGAGAAGGTGAACAGCACCGAAAAGGTCATCACCACCGCGATGATCGGCGTCAGCAGCGGATAGGTGATGAAGCGGAAATTCTGCCAGGGCGTGGCGCCGTCGATGGTCGCCGCCTCGTAGAGCGACGGCGACACGGTCTGAAGGCCGGCAAGCAACGTGATGGCGACGAACGGCACGCCGCGCCAGATATTGGCGAAGATCACCGACCAGCGCGCGTTCCACGGATCGCCGAGAAAATTGATGTACTGCGTGATCAGGCCGAGCTTCATCAGCGACCAGGAGATGATGGAGAACTGCGGATCGAACAGCCACCAGAAGGCGATCGCCGACAGGACCGTCGGCACGATGAACGGGATCAGTACCACCGCGCGGATAATCGCCTTGAACGGCAGCCGCTCGTTGAGCAGCAATGCGAGGTAAAGGCCGACCGCAAATTTGATGGTCGAGGCGACGGTCGTGTAGAGGATCGTGTTGAAGACGATGAGCCAGAACGTCGGGTCGTCCGAGAGGAAGTCGTAATTATCGAGGCCGACGAAGACGCCGCCCCGGCCGAGCCGCGCGTCGGTGAAGGACAGCCAGATGCCAAGAACGAGCGGATAGGCCAGAAACAGGATCAGGAACACCGCCGCCGGTAGCATGAACCAGAAGCCGAGCCACTCGCGGTTGGTCATCAACCGTTCCCACAGGCTGGGCTCGGCTATGATTTTGGCTTTGAGCGCGGCGTCGGTCATCGAAAGAGAGCCTCGCGCCCCGGACGCGGCGCAACGCGTGAGCGATGCTCCGAGGATCCGGGGCTTTCAGGTGTAACGATCCCAGGGCGGCAATGCGGCGCGCTGCGCCGCACTGCGCCCGGGACGACAGCGTCAGCTGCGGTAGATGCGCTTCAACTGCCGCTCGGCATTGGTGATCGCCGTCTTCGCGTCCTCGCGGCCGGTGCAGTGATTCGCGAACATGTCGACGACGATGAAGTCCGAGATCGCGCTCGCCGCCTTCTCGCCGACCGAGCCGAGACCACCGGCAGTGCGCGTCCGCTTGGCGACATCGCGGAACGGCGTCGTCTTCGGATCGGCGGTCCACACCGGGTTCTTGTCGTAGGCATTGAGGCAATGAGTCAGATAGCCCTTTGCCGATTCGATCCACGGGTTGAAGTTGTCCGCCTCCAGCATGAACGCCATCAGCGCCTTACAGGCCTGCGGGTACTTCGTGTAGGTCATCGCCATGATCGGATACATCAGATGCAGCTCGGTCGGTTTGCCGCTCACGCCGACCGGAAAATATGCGTGGTTCATGTCCGCCGCGATCTGCGGGGCGCTCTTTTGCGCCGCGACATAGATCGAGATGCCGTTGTTGGTCCAGTGAATGTCACCGGCGAGGAACGCCTTGTTGTTGGAGGAATCGTTCCACGCGGCGGTGCCGGGGATCATGTTGCCGTAAAGCGCCTTGGCGTATTCCAGCGCCTTGGCGGTTTCCGGCGAGTTGATGATCACCTTGTCGTTTTTGTCGACGCACTCGCCGCCGTTCGACCACAGGCACCAGTACGCCCAGCTATTGGCGTCGCCCGAGGCGTGGCCGAGGGCAAAGCCGCCCGGCGTGTTCTGCGCCTTCATGGCCTTGGTGTATTCGAGGAAGGCGTCGAGCTTGTCTGGGAATTTGGAGAAGCCGGCCTTCTTCGAGGCCTCGATGCGGTAGTTCATCAGCGCGCCAGAATAGCAGACCGGGATGCAAATCCACTTGTTGCCGTCGTGGCCGTATTTGACCGCGCTGTCGACCCAGCCGCCGTATTTCTTGCCGAGATAGTCGGCGACGTCGCTCACGTCCATGCATTTCTGCGGGAACAGATGCGGCAGCGAATACAGCCCCCAGAACAGGTCCGGGCCGGCGCCGGTGTTGGCGGCGACGGAGGCCTTCGGCTGCACGTCCTCGTAGGACTCGCGCGAAATCTCCACGGGGACGCCGGTCGCCTTGGTGAAGGCGGCGATCAGCTTGACGAAGGCGTCGTCTTCGGACTGCACGAAATACTTCCAGCGCAGCATCGACAGCTTGGCGCCCTTCTCGGGCTTCCATTTGGCGTTCTGAGCCCAGGCCTTTGCCCAGTCGAGCAGCGCCGGTCCGGTCAGGGCGCCGGCAGCGACCGCGGCTGTAGCGCTGCCCATCAGCGCGCGGCGGGTAAACATGGTCATGAGGTTCCTCCGTTCGGTTTTTTAAGATCAGGCGGTGAGCCGTTGCCCCGACGTGGCATCGAACAGATGCACAAGTCGCGGATCGGGTTTGAGCCGGATCTTGTCGCCCGGCTTGAAAGCGTGACGTTCGCGGAAGGCGGCGACGATCTCCGCGCCGCCGAGGTGAGCGATGATCTGCGTCTCCGAGCCGGTGGGCTCGACAATGTGGACGGTCGCCTCGGCGCCATCGTCGGCGATGGTGAAGTGCTCCGGCCGCACGCCATAAACCGCCGGCTGGCCGTCCGCGCCGCCCGGTGCCGCGGCAAGCGGCAGGCGCGCCCCGCCCGGCCCTTCGAATCCAGCGACGCCGTTGACGCGGATCGCACCCTTGAGGAAATTCATCGACGGCGAGCCGATGAAGCCGGCGACAAAGACGTTCTGCGGCCTGTCGTAGAGATCGAGCGGCGCGCCGACCTGCTCGACACGGCCGGAATTCATGACCACGATCTTGTCGGCCATTGTCATGGCCTCGATTTGGTCATGCGTGACATAGACCGTCGTCGTCTTCAGCCGCTGGTGCAGTTCCTTAATCTCGGCGCGCATCTGCACACGCAACTTGGCATCGAGGTTCGACAGCGGTTCGTCGAAAAGGAACACCTGCGGATCGCGCACGATGGCGCGGCCCATGGCGACGCGCTGGCGCTGGCCGCCGGAGAGTTGGCGCGGATAGCGTTCCAGCAAATTGGACAGGCCAAGAATCTCGGCGGCGCGCTTCACGCGCGCCTCGGTCTCGTCTTTCGGCGCGCCGCGCAGTCGCATCGAGAACGCCATGTTGGCGGCGACGGTCATGTGCGGATAAAGCGCGTAGTTTTGAAACACCATCGCGACGTCGCGCGCCTTCGGCGGCAAATTGTTGACGACGCGATTGCCGATGCGGATTTCGCCGGAGGTGATGTTTTCCAGCCCGGCGATCATGCGCAACAGCGTGGACTTGCCGCAGCCAGACGGACCGACGAGCACGACGAATTCGCCGTCTTCGATGGTGACATCGACGCCGTGCAGCACCGGCGTCGCTCCGAACGACTTGCGCACGTCGCTCACGTCGACCGACGCCATGAACCCTCCCCTGGTCGAACTCGTTGAGTTCGTTGTTCTTTCTTGCGTCGAGTAACGCACCCGACGCGCGCATTGTAGCGGCGAATTCGAACAATCAAAGGGCTACGAAAGGCGATTGCGCCGAACGAGCCCGGTCGGTAAGGGGCTGCCCAGCCGCGCGGCGAGCCCGGGGGCAATCTTGCGCGCCGGAATTGCCACGCCCGCATTGTCGTGGAACGCCGCTGCAATATTCAAACAGTGTGGTGCGGACGGAGGGACTCGAACCCTCACGGGATTACTCCCAACGGATTTTAAGTCCGTTGCGTCTACCATTCCGCCACGTCCGCATGCGTGGGCTTTGCGCCGCGCCCCGCGCGGCCTCAAGACCCACGCGAGACGTAAATTGCTATTTCGATAAGACGTGACCCCAGGACGCGTCCCAATCCTTGCCGGTCGGGTCGGTCACCCTGCCGTCCTTGGCGAAGAACTTGTTCGGGACCTGGAAGATCGCGAGCATCAAGCCACCCTCCGGGCACCAGGCCGAATGCCGGCTGCCCGTCGGCCGCCAGACGAACTCGCCGGCTTTGACCTCGAGACCCGCGTCCGGCCCCTCTTTGTCGACGAGCGAGCCCTCGAGCATGTAGGTCTGCTCGAGCAAGGCGTGTTCGTGGTCCGGTAGAACCGCGCCGGGCGCCATCTTGAACAGCAGCGTCGCCTGCCCGGTCTTCGGGGCAAAATAAAGAGGCTTGATCTCGCAGCCGGGGAACTGGAGCTTCTGCCAAGGCATCTCGTCGGGCTTGATGTGACGCGAATGCAGGTCGTCGGTCCCGGTCTTCATGGCGGCGGCGGTCATGGCATCCTCCCGATCAAGACGGGCGCGATCTTACACGAAGATCGAGGTTATGGCACCTGCGCGCCAGGATGCGTCTCAATCTCCGCCTTCGCGGATCGGCGGCTGGAAGGCAAGCCCGGTGTCCCACGGGAAATAGATCCAGGTGTCTTGCGAGACCTCCGTGACGAATGTATCGACGAGCGGCCGCCCCATCGGCTTGGCATAGACCGTGGCGAAATGCGCCTCCGGCAACAGGTCGCGCACGACCTTGGCCGTCCTGCCGGTGTCGACCAGATCGTCGACGATCAGCACGCGCCTTCCCTGGGTGCCCATCGCGGCGATCTCCTCGACGATGCCTTTGATCACCGTGATGTCGCCCTGGTTCTTGTAATCGTGATAGCTGGCGATGCAGACCGTCTCGATCACGCGGACGTTGAGTTCTCGGGCGACGATCGCCGCCGGCACCAGCCCGCCGCGCGTGATGCAGACCAGTGCGTCGAAGGGTCCGGCCGCGTGCAAACGCCAGGCGAGCGCACGTGAATCGCGGTGGAATTGATCCCATGAGACAGGGAAGATCTTGTCGGGAGTCGGTGGCGCCATCGACCTACTTCTCTCTCGATTCTGCCGTGAGGTTCGTCACGCCGGCGCGGAAAGGCGCGCTCGCACTTCCGCAAGCATCGTCTCGACCGCCGCCTTGGCAGCGGCAAGTTTTGCCGCGTCGCGCGCCCGCACGACAATGTTGGTGTTGGGCCCGAGCTTGTCGTCGATGAACGGATAGCTGCCGATGATCGTCTCCGGATGTGCCTTGGCGACGGCCGCGAGCGGCGTGCCGAGGTCTCCTTCCTTGGCATCGGCGCGGATGGTCTCCGACAGCAGCTTGGCGCCGGTCTTCAGTTTGGGCGCGACCTCGTCGAGCATTCCCTGCATGACCGATGGGATGCCGGCCATTGTGATGACGTTTCCGGTCCAGAAGCCGGGCGCGCCCGAGACCTTGTTGGCGACGAGCGCGGCGCCACGCGGAATGCGCGCCATCCGCAGCCGCGCCTCGTTCAACTCGCCGCCAGTCTTGGCCAGGCGTTCCTTCAGGATCGCAACCGCCTCCGGGTGCACGTCCAGCGGCACGCCGAATGCCTTGGCGACGCAATCGGCGGTGATGTCGTCATGCGTCGGACCGATGCCGCCCGTGGTGAAGACGTATGAGTAGGCCTGCCTGAGCGCGTTGAGTGCCGAAACGACCGCCGCTTCGTCGTCGGACACGATCCGGACCTCTTTCAGGTCGATGCCGATGGCGGTGCAGTAGTCGGCGATGTAACCGATGTTCTTGTCCTTGGTCCGGCCGGACAGGATCTCATCGCCGATGACGAGAACGGCGGCGGTGACGATCGGGGGGCTGGCACTCATGGGGACCTCGGGCTGGGCAGCGCTCGAACACGTAGCCTCTCGCAGCCCGTCACTCAAGCAGGGCGGCGCTCCGTGGCCGGCGCGGGGGCCCTCACCCGATGCCCGAGAAGTCTGCCGGGGCATGAGGGCCCACCGACTGTACGCCGGACTTTCTGCGGCCTCGCCCGCTGATCCGTTCGCTTCCACGTTCCAGGCCGACGATTTGTCACGCTCCTGACAATCTCGGCCGAATTTAAACTTATCCCCTGCCTTGCGGGCGTAGGCGGTTCCAATTCACAAGCAAATTGCATGTCCTCTTCCAGCCGTTCTGGACAGAAACTGATTCGGGCGGGCAGGGTTTCCGCGCTGATTCAATAAACAATTTGAATTCGCTCCATCGCGGAGCGAAGCGGTGGAGGTTTGTCCCTCGATGCCCCCTCGCGCTCTATTGCCGATTGCAGCGGCGATTATCGCCGTCGCGTTCAGCTCATTCTCCCGCGCCCAGGAGGCGCCGGGCTCGCGTCTTGCGCCCCCCAACGCGCTGCAAGGCGGCTTTAGTCCCACCGCACCGCAGACCGCCGTCGCCCAGCCGGCAACGTCACAGCCGGGCACGACGCCGGTACTCGATCCTTGGCGTTCGTTTACCCCCGTCAGTCCCGGCGTAACCGCGGGCAACGTCACCTTCTTGCCTTCGGTGACCGCCGGTGCCTTCTTCGACGACAACGTGTTCGCCACGCATTCCAACCGCCAAGGCTCATGGGGAGCGCTCGTCCGTCCCGAGCTGGGCGTCCGCAGCTCGGGGCCGAACTACGCCACCGAAGCGCGCGGCTTCATCGAGCAGCGCTGGTACGATCGCTTCTCGAGCGAGGATCAGCTCGACGGCGCCGCCGCGGTCGGCACCACGCTGATGCCGGATCCGGATACGCAGATCGTTCTCAAGACCGGCTACGCCCGGGCGCACGAAGCTCGCGGCACTGGCGAATCATCTTTTATCGGTTTTGATCGGCCCGTTGGGTTCGACACCTATAGGGCGTCCGGCGCGCTCAATAAGCGATTCAATCGCTGGTGGACGTCGCTCGGCGCCGCCGGCTCGTGGCAGCACTACGACACGCCGACGGTCGGCGGCGTGCCGGTCGACCAGAGCTATCGCGACGGCGTCGTAAGCGTCGTCTCCGGCCGCCTCGGCTATGTGGTCGCGCCTCTGACCAGCGTCTTTGTCCAGGGCTCCGGCAATCGTCGCGATTTTCACGTCGATGCGTTCGACTCGGACGGCTATCGGGTCGTCGGCGGCGTGCTGCTCGAGCAAGGTCCCGGCGCCCGCATCAAGGGCGAAGCCTATGCCGGCTACATGTATCAGAATTACACCGGCGCGACCTTCAACACCGTCTCGACCTTCACCTACGGCGGTACGCTCGCCTGGCTGATCGCGCCGCGCTGGACGGCGGTGGCCGCGGGCCGACGCGACGCGCTGGAATCGAACCTGAATGGCGGTGTCAGCGTCGTCGAGTCCGAATTGGACGGCCGCATCGATTATCAATTGCTACCGAACCTCATCGTCGGCGCCGGGGCGAGCTGGATCGCCGATGAATACAATGGTGCAGGCCGCACGGATTACTCGCTGAGCCCACTCGTGTCCGTGAAGTATCTGGCGGGCCCGAACGTCACGCTTGGCTTCGACTATCGCAATCTCAGCTTCGATTCGAGCGGCACCGGCGTGTCGACCTACTATCGAAACGTCTACCTGATCTCGATTAATGCACGGCTATAAAGCCGGATAGCAACGCGCCGGCCGAATGGGCCGGCGCGTCATCGCGGCTGCGGTTGGCAATCAGCGCCGGCCCGCCTCGCGCGCATTGGTCTTGCGGTGCTCCTTACGCACCAATTCGCGGCAGTGGCGCCACAGCTTCTTGGCGTAGTGCCTCGGTTCGCGCAGCACGCGGATGCAGCGTGCGTGCCAATCCTCGGCAGCATAAGCGCCGCTGAAACCGCCGATGGCGACGCTACCGCCACCGCCCGCCTCTGTGCCGCCGTTCGCGGTGTTGTTGACGTTGGTGATGGTATCGCCACCATTGTTGGTGACGCCGCCGATCGTGTCGCCGGCGTTATTGGTGACGTTGCTTACGGTGTCGCCCAAGGCCGTTGTCGCCGGGGTCAGGTTGACGTCGGCGGCGGCATCGGTCTGACCCGGAATTCCGTCGGTGTGTGTTGCATCACCGGAAACGAGCGGACCGTTTGGATTGCCATTGGTCTCGACCGTCACGGCGGCCGTCGCCGGCAAGTCTGTTCCGAGACCGCCTCCTCCGGCGCCGCCAGCCGTGCCGGGATTAAGCGCAGCGATGCTGCCGGAGGCCGGCGCAGGCTCACCCGACGTGCCTTCACCGCTTGTGCCGGTCGCCGTGCCGGGGCCGTTGGCCACCGCCGCGTTGGTTGCGGTCAACGAATTCGTGCCGCCGTTGTCACCCGTCGTGGCGCCGGCGCCGTTCAGGGCGGCCGCGTTAGTCGCAGTAAGGGGCTTGATGCCTCCGGCCGTGCCGCCGGTCTGTCCGGTCTTGTTGTTCGCGCCGTTGAGCACGGCTGCATT
>DATCFB010000329.1:0-7211 GCA_036509755.1 Pseudolabrys sp.
GGCGCAACGTTCACGGTGATCAATGCATCGCCGAACTTGCCTGAATTGCTCGGCCACCCCTGCCCTTTCAGGCGGATCTGCTGGCCGTCGGTGATGCCGGCCGGAATCTTGACGTCGATCTCCTTGCCGGTCGGCAGTGAGACGCGCGTCTTGGTGCCATTGGCCGCATCCGCAAGTCCGACGGTCAGCGCGGCGTGCAGATCCTGGCCCGTGGTCGGCGCGCCGAAATCCTCTGGCTCGAAGGCCGAGCGGTTGAAGCCGTGCGTGCGCGTGCCGGGCCCGGCGGCTCCGCCGCCGCCGAACATGCCGCGCAACAGATCTTCGAAACCGCCGCCACTACCGCCCGCGCCGCCGCGCTGGAATCCATCAGGGCCGAATGAGAAGTTCTCAAAATGCGCGCCCCCCGGCCCGCGCGCGCCGGCGCCGGGACGCGCTCCGCCGACACCCTCGAAGCCCGTGAAGCGCGGCTTGCCTTCGGCGTCGATCTCGCCGCGATCGAAGGCCTTGCGCTTCTTGTCGTCGCCTACGATCTCATAGGCGGCGTTCAGCTCCGCAAAACGCGTCGCCGATTTCGGATCGTGCTTATTGGCGTCCGGGTGCAGCTTCTTGGCGAGCTTACGGAAGGCGCTTTTGACCTCCGCTTCGTTCGCGGTCTTCGAAACCCCCAGGACCTCATAGGGGTCGCGCATCGTGTTTCCTTCTCTGTGAAATGGTCGAGCGTCGGGAGCCGGCGATGCCGGCGACTCTGCGTCTTAATGTGGGGTTCCAATGACGCCGATGCAACGCGCCGCCGACCCTTAAGCCTTCGCGGCGAGGAGGCAGCTGCTAGGAGCGATTCCAAGGCTTGAGCGTTCGCACTTCCCAGGCGCCCTTGTCCTGACAGGCTTCGCCCTGCATCCAGGATTGCACGCGCTCGCTGACATAGCTTGCCAGGAAATCGCGGCAGGTCTGGCCATCTTGGCTGTAGGAGGAGGCGATCGGCGTCACGGTGCCGCGAGCCCCGGTCGAAGGATTTTCCCAGTCGAGGCTCGCGTCCTTCTCCCCCCGCCGGAGCACCTCACTCGCCGCAGCCTTGGCGTAGGCGAGGTCGTGCTCGGGCGGCAGCGCTTGCGCGCTCTTGGTCCCGTGCCGCGGCAGGATCGAGCCGGTCGTGGTGCCATCGCCGAAGAAGGATTCGAGCTGGTAAGACATGCTACAGCCGCCGCTGGCGATCCCGAGGGCCAGCAATGCGGCTAGGGTCGCCCCGTGCCGTAGGCGCAGGAGACCGCATCCATTATAAGGACGCCGGCAATCCTGATGGAACTTTACGACCACTCCGGAACGCTCCGACCCATGTCCGACCCGACTTCAATGAAACACCCGAGCTGGTTAACGAGTGGTGATTTCACGGCCGCCGATGATCCATTTGCGCTGTTTGCCGCCTGGCTCGATGGCGCGACCGCCTCGGAACCGCGCGATCCGACGGCGATGACGTTGGCGACGGTCGATGCCGACGGCCTGCCCAACGCCCGCATGGTCCTGCTCAAGGGTGCCGATGCGAGCGGCTTCGTGTTCTTCACCAACATGGACAGCCAAAAAGGGCGGGAGTTGGACGCACAGCGCAAGGCCGCGCTGGTGTTTCACTGGAAGTCCCTCAACAAGCAGGTTCGGGTGCGCGGCCTTGTCGAGCGCGTCAGCGATGCTGAGGCGGACGCCTATTTCGCGACGCGCCCGAAACAAGCCCAGATCGGTGCCTGGGCGAGCCAGCAGTCCCGCACGCTGGAAAGCCGTCTCGCCTTCGAGAAAGCGATCGCGGTCTACGCCGCCAAATACGCGCTCGGCAGCGTGCCGCGGCCGCCCTACTGGTCCGGCTTCCGCATCGTGCCGCTGGTGATGGAGTTCTGGCAGGACCGGCCGTTCCGCCTGCACGACCGCGTCGATTTCCGCCGCGCCGATCCGGACGCGCGGTGGACAAAGACGCGGCTCTATCCTTGAGCTACGATCGCCGACCGACCGATTAAGGACACCGATGCCGAGTTCGCAATCGAATCAACCGCGCCGCACCTTGCTGCTCACCGGAGCGAGCCGCGGCATCGGCCATGCGACGGTCAAGCGCTTCTCCGCCGCCGGCTGGCGCGTCATCACCTGCTCGCGCCATCCGTTCCCCGAAAACTGTCCTTGGGATGCCGGGCCCGAAGACCACATTCAGGTCGACCTCGCCGACGAAGGCAATACCAACGAGGCGATCGCCGAGATCAAGCGCCGGCTCGACACGCACGAGTTACACGCGCTGGTCAACAATGCAGCCATCTCGCCTAAGGCCGACGGCGGCAAGCGGCTCGGCTCGCTCGACACGGCGACCGAGGTGTGGCGGCAGGTGTTCCGGGTCAACTTCTTCGCACCGATCATGCTGGCGCGCGGTCTCGTCGATGAATTGAAGGCGGCGAAAGGCGCGGTCGTGAACGTCACCTCGATCGCCGGATCCCGCGTGCATCCTTTCGCCGGCGCCGCCTATGCGACGTCGAAGGCGGCACTCGCCTCGCTGACGCGCGAGATGGCCTCCGACTTCGGCCGCCTCGGCATCCGCGTCAACGCCATTGCGCCGGGCGAGATCGACACCGCGATCCTGTCGCCGGGCACGGAGAAGATCGTCGAGCAGATCCCGATGCAGCGGCTCGGCACGACCGACGAGGTGGCCAAGATCATCTACGTCCTGTGCACCGAGACATCGTCCTACGTGAACGGTGCCGAGATCCACATCAATGGCGGCCAGCACGTTTAGCCTTCGCCCAAGTCTCTGAACGCAACGACCTGTGATCCAGATAGCGGAGAGCGGCGGGTGAGCCAGGATGGACTGACGATACTTGTCGGCACGACGAAGGGCGCCTTCCTGATCGCTGGCGGTTCTGACAGGCAAGGCTGGACCGTCAAGGGGCCATTTTGCGACGGCTGGCCCATCAATCACATCATCGGTGATCCGGCGACGGGAGTTCTCTGGGCCGGTGGCGGCGGCGAATGGCAAGGCGCCGGCGTCTGGCGCTCCGAGGACTCGGGAGCGACCTGGCAGTTGGCCAAGCTCACGAAGGGCCAGATCGACGAGTGGGCGGCGAAGGACCCGCAGTTCGCGGCCATGGTGAACTGGAGCTATCAACCGCTGCAGTTTGCGGACGAGTTCTCGCAAATCTGGTCGCTCAGCTACGCTCACGGAAGACTCTATGCCGGAACGAAACCGGCAAGACTGCTGTCGAGCCGGGACGGCGGCAAGATCTGGCAGGAAGTCCGCGGACTGCGCGATCATCCGTCGGCCGGAAGCTGGAATCCAGGCGGCGCCGGACTGGTCCTGCATACGATCCTGTCCGACCCGGCCGATGCCGAAAAAATCTGGGTCGGCATTTCGGCAGCTGGCGTCTTTGCGACCGAGGACGGCGGCAACACCTGGGACCGTCGCAACCGACTCTCGAACACACAGCCCAGCGCCGAACACACCCACCCTGCCGGCCCCCGCGACGGCGAGATCGGGCATTGCGTTCACAATATGATGCGAGCGCCCGGCACCGCAGACGTGCTCTATCAGCAAAACCATCACGGCGTCTGGCGCTCGGCCGACGGCGGCCGCAGTTGGGACGACATCACGCGCGGTCTTCCGTCGACGTTCGGATTTCCAATTTGCGTTCACCCGCGCGACCCGGACACCATCTGGACGATGCCACTTAACGGCGACATGGCGGGACGTTTTCCACCCGATGCCGCTGCCGCAGTGTGGCGCTCACGAGATGGCGGCGGCAACTGGGAGGCGATGCGCGAGGGATTGCCGCAGAACGCCTGCTATTTCACGGTGCTGCGGCAGGCCATGGCGCGTGACGAACACGAGCCGGTGGGGCTGTATTTCGGGACCAACAGCGGCTCCGTCTTTGCGAGTATCGACGAAGGCGACAGCTGGCAGGAGGTCGCGCGGCATCTCCCGACCGTCCTCAGCATCGAAGCGCTCGATCGGCGATAATAAATCTGGCGCGCCGTGTTGATGAGGGGCATTGTAAGACGTAAGACGGTAAGACTGCGCGCGCCGTGGTTCAAAAACTGCGCGGATTTCTCGGCGGCGCCTAAAGCCACTTCTTCCACTTGAACCACATATAAGGCAGCACCGCTGCGAGGACCATCACGACGATCGCCAGCGGATAGCCTAACTCAAAGTCCAGCTCCGGCATGTGCTTGAAATTCATGCCGTAGATCGATGCCACCAAAGTCGGCGGCATCAGCACGACCGCGGCGACCGAGAATATCTTGATGATCGCGTTTTGCTGGATGTTGACGACGCCGAGCATGGCGTCGAGCAGAAACGTCACCTTGTTGGAAATGTAGCTGGCATGATCCGTCAGCGAGACGACGTCACGCTGCATCGATTGCAACTGCGTCCGCATGTCTTTCGCCCACTTCATCGTCTCCGCCTCGTTGGCGAGGAACAACAATAAGCGGCCAATCGAGACCAGGCTCTCGCGCACCTTTGACGTCAGGTCGCCCTTTCGTCCGAGCGCCTTGAGCACGTCGTTGTAGGAAGGCGGCTGATCCGATTCCGGCTCGAAGATCGTGTGCGATATCTGATCGATCTCGGCCCCGATGCGCTCGAGGATGTCGGCGGAGCGGTCGACCACCGCATCGAGCAGGTCCATCAGCACGGTGTCGCCGGCCGTCTTCGGCGAACAGGAACGGCCGAGCTTGTGCTCCACGATGGCGAAGGGCTTCGGTTCGTCGTAGCGCACCGTGACGAGGCGGTGGCTGGCCAGGATGAAAGTCACCGCCGTCGTCTTCGGCGTCGCCGTGTCCGACTGGCACAACAGCGTCGCGGTCATGTAGCGCGCGCCGTTCTCGACGTAGAGGCGGCTCGAGACCTCGATCTCCTGCATCTCCTCGCGCGTCGGCACCGCGACGCCGAGAAGTTGCTCGACCGTCTTGTCTTCCTGCACCGTCGGAGAGACGAGATCGATCCACACCGCGTGCTCGGGCGGGCGCTCGCCCAGCTCGACGGCCATGCGCTCGAGCGTTCCTTCGCGGGCAACGTAGACCGAGAGCATGCCGTCACCATGCAGGCCGTGGATGAACCGCGCGGAAACAGGCGCGTCCCTCCTCTTGGCCCGGCCAACACGGCGCGCGCAAGCACGAAATCAAACGCGCGGCCGCCCCGATGGCAGCCGCGCGTGCGGTTGTCGGATGTCGTTTGCTGATCGGCCGGGGCGCTGGGCGCTCGACCGGCGGACCAAGCGTCAATCGCGGTCGTAGGGCGTGAAGCGCCGGTCGTTTGTCGGGCGCCGGTCGTGATGGCGCGGCGTCAACGCGGCGGCGACCGCCGGGATGCCGATGCGGCCGTAACAGGCGTCGAGCGTGGCGCGCTCGCGTTTCTCGTCCCTGCCCTCGGTTGCGGCTCGAGCCTTGCTGTGAGCCGTTCCCTGGGTTTTGCCCGGGTTGCTCTTCATTGTCGTCTCCCTGGTGTCCCTAAATTGTGTTCTGCGCGTCCAGTGGGGCCAAAATGCGCGGTAATTCGTGTCCTATCGTGACCTCTCCCCGAGCGGGGGATTCTTCATTATTTACCAATGGTTATGGTAAACCTTCTCTTAATTTTTGTGAGCCACACTGGCGCTCGAACAGGCAAGTCGCCTTTCACAGGAAAACGCCGCGTAAACGAGTGCGGCTTTCCTGCCACACATCCACACCGCCTTTTCCGGATGGACCGGAAAACGTGGTGCTCGCACGGCGATTCCGGTTAATTCCGGAGGAAGATTCATTAACGGCCTGACGGTCGCGGCGGGCGACGTCAAAAAGAGCGAAAGAGGACGAAAATGTCGATGAGGGGGTTGGTTGCGCTGTTCGGTCTGGGTCTTGTACTGGGCGGTTGCATGCAGTCGACCATCGAGCCGGCCTCGGAAGCGAATTTCACGGCCCGCGACAAGAAGCTGCTGGCGGCCGCGCCGTACGCGCAGGCGACGATCCCCGACCCCTACAAGCGGCATATCGTCGAATATCACCGCAAGGAGGTGCCCGGCACGATCCTGGTCGATTCCGACGCGCGCTATCTCTATTACGTACTGCCCGGCGGCAAGGCGATCCGTTACGGCGTAACCGTCGGCGAAGAGGCGATGGCCTGGTCGGGCGTCGCCAAGGTCGAGCGCATGACCGAGTGGCCGTCCTGGACGCCGACCGCGGGCGAGCGCGTGCGCATGGACGTGCCGGCCTTTGTCAGCCCGGGGCCACAGAACCCGATGGGCGCCCGCGCGCTCTATCTCTACGAAGGCAATCGCGACACGCTCTATCGCATCCACGGCACCAACCAGCCGGAATACATCGGACAGGCGATCTCCTCAGGGTGCATCCGCATGACCAATGAGGACGTGATCGACCTCTACAAGCGCGTGAAGCCGGGCACGGTCGTCGTCGTGCTGGCGCCGCACCAAGGCGACTCGCCGTTCAACCCGCGCGTCGCCACGAACAATATTTTCGAATAGATTCCCGCGGGAATCGCAAATGCAAAACGGCGCCTTCGGGCGCCGTTTTTGTATGCGCATCAAGGCTACGCGCATCGCAGTATTAGAAACCGTCGGGCTTAATAAGCCGGCGCCTCTTGACCCGCCTTGGCGCTGGAGAGCAAGCGGCTTGCCGAGCCGACGGTGTTGGCGAGCAACATCGTAACCGTCATGGGCCCAACTCCGCCCGGTACCGGAGTGATATGCGACACCTTGCCGAGCAGGCCGTTGAAATCGATGTCGCCGACCAACTTGCCATTGGGAAGACGATTTATGCCGACGTCGATAACCGCCGCGCCGGTTTTCACCATCTGCGGCAAGATGAGATTCGGCTTCCCGGCCGCCACGACGAGGATGTCGGCCAAGAGCGTAAATTGCGCCAGGTCCCGCGTCTTGGCGTGGCAGATGCAGACGGTGGCGTCGCGCTGCATCAGCATCAGCGCCATCGGCTTACCAACGATATTGCTCGCGCCGACGATGACGACGTTCTTGCCCTCGACGGCAATCTTCTCGTGCTCCAGCAGCTTGACCACGCCGTATGGCGTGCACGGTGGGAACACAGTGTGACCGGTGATGAGCCCGCCGACGTTGTACAGATGGAATCCATCGACGTCCTTGTCGACCGATATCGCCGCCAAGACGTGGCGCACCGAGATGTGCGGCGGCAAGGGAAGCTGAATCAAGATCCCGTGCACGTCATCGCGCATATTCAGATCGGCG
>DATCFB010000330.1:0-8432 GCA_036509755.1 Pseudolabrys sp.
GCCTTCCTGGAAATCGGGAAGCTGACCTTGGTGATGATCTCACCCTCTTCCAAGGCCGTCGAGAACATGCCCTGAAAAAAGTCGTCCGCGGCGATGCGGCGCTTGTTGGTGATGATGGTCGCGCCGAGTCCAAGCAACGCGGCCGGATAATCTGCGTTCGGGTCGTTGTTCGCGATCGAGCCGCCGATCGTGCCGCGGTTGCGCACTTGCGGGTCGCCGATCGACCCCGGTACTGCCGCCAGCGCCGGCATCGCCTCCTTGAGCACGTCTGACTTGGCGACATCGGCATGCCGAGTCATCGCGCCGATCACGACAGAGCGGCCCTTGAGTTCGACACCGCTTAGGCCCTCGACCAGCGACAGGTCGATCAGCGCCGACGGCTGCGCCAGCCGCTGCTTCATCACCGGCAGGAGCGAGTGCCCGCCGGCGAGCAATTTGGCCTCCGGATTGCGCGACAAGAGCCCGGCCGCTTGGCGGACCGTGCTCGGACGATGGAAGGTGAAATTGTACATGTTGGTCTCCTGTAAATTCGTCAGGCCGCCTGGCGCGGCGCAGCCTTCTGTAGCGCCGACCACACCGCATTGGCCGTGGCCGGCATCGGCACCTGTTCGCTGCCGATCGCATCGGTGATGGCGTTGATGACTGCGGCCGGCGCGGCGATGGCGCCAGCCTCGCCGCAGCCTTTGATGCCGAGCGGGTTAGAGGGCGATCTGGTCATGGTGGTCTCGACCTTGAACGACGGCAAGTCGTGGGCGTGCGGCATCGCATAGTCCATGAACGAGCCGGATACGAGTTGGCCGTTCGTATCGTAGACGACGCCTTCGAGCAGCGCCTGGCCGATGCCTTGCGCGACGCCGCCATGCACTTGACCCTCGACGATCATCGGATTGATCACCGTGCCGAAGTCGTCGACCGCGGTCCAGTTGACGATCTCCGTCTTCCCGGTGTCGCGATCGACTTCAACTTCGCAGATATGGCAGCCGGCCGGGAACGTGAAATTGGTCGGGTCGTAGAACGAGGTCTCTTTCAGCCCCGGCTCGAGCTCCTGGCCGGAGAATTTGTGCGCGATATAGGCGTTGAGCGCGACGTCGCCGAAAGCCGCGGACTTGTCGGTGCCGGCGACGGTAAACTTGCCGTCCTTGAACTCGATGTCACCTTCGGCGGCTTCGAGCATGTGCGCGGCGACCTTCTTCGCCTTGGCTTCGATCTTGTCCAGCGCTTTCACGATCGCCGACATGCCGACCGCGCCCGAACGCGAGCCGTAAGTGCCCATGCCGAACTGCACCTTATCGGTATCGCCATGGATGATCGCGACGTTGTCGAACGGAATGCCTAGCCGCTCCGACACGAGCTGGGCGAAGGTCGTCTCGTGCCCCTGCCCGTGCGCATGCGAACCGGTGAGCACCTCGACGGTACCGGTCGGGTTGACGCGCACCTCCGCGCTTTCCCACAGGCCAACGCCGGCGCCGAGCGAGCCGACCGCCTGCGAAGGCGCGATGCCGCAGGCCTCGATATAGGTCGAGTAGCCGATGCCGCGCAGCTTGCCTTGACGGGCGCTCTCGCGCTTGCGCTTGCCGAAGCCCTTCACGTCGCCGATCTCCGTCGCCTTCTTGAGCGAGGCGTTATAGTCGCCCGCGTCGTAGGACATGATCACCGGCGTCTGGTGCGGAAACGTCTTGATGAAGTTGCGCTTGCGCAGGTCCAACGGATCGAGGCCCATTTCACGCGCCGCGATCTCGACTAGCCGCTCGACCACGAAGGTCGCTTCGGGACGGCCGGCGCCGCGATACGCGTCGACCGGGACGGTATTGGTGTAGACCGCATCCACTTCGCAATAGATCTGCGGAATGTCGTACTGGCCCGACAGGAGCGTCGCGTAGAGATATGTCGGGACCGACGAAGAGAACGTCGACATGTAGGCGCCGAGATTGGCGATGGTCTTGGCACGGAGCGCGAGGATCTTGCCGTTGAGATCGAGCGCAAGCTCGGCCTGGGTGACATGGTCGCGGCCGTGCGCGTCGGTGATGAAGGCTTCGGTGCGATCCGATGTCCATTTGACCGGACGCACCACTTTGCGCGCCGCCCACAGGCAGACGACCTCCTCGGGATAAATGAAAATCTTCGAGCCAAAGCCGCCGCCGACGTCCGGCGCGATGACGCGTAATTTGTGCTCAGGCGCGATGCCGACGAAAGCGGAGATGACGAGCCGCGCGACGTGCGGGTTCTGCGACGTATTCCACAGCGTCAGATGATCGGTGCCGGCGTCGTATTCGGCAAGCGCGGCGCGAGGCTCGATCGCGTTCGGCGCCAGCCGGTTGTTCACGATGTTCAATTTGGTGACATGTTTCGCGGCCGCGAACGCCGCCTCCGTCGCCTTGGCGTCGCCGAGCGACCACTCGTAAATCGTGTTCTTCGGCGCGATGTCGTGGATCTGCGGCCCGCTCTTCGCCTTGGACGGGTCGGTGACCGCCGGCAGCACCTCGTAATCGATCTTAACCTTCTCGGCGGCGTCGCGCCCTTGCGCTATCGTCTCGGCGATCACGACCGCAACGGCGTCGCCGACATGATTGACCGTGGTCGCCGCCAGTGCCGGATGCGGCGCCATATTCATTGGCGAGCCGTCCTTGGAATGGATCATCCAGCCGCAGATGAGATTGCCGATCTTGTCGGAGGCGAGATCGGCGCCGGTGAGGACGGCGACGATGCCCGGCATCGTCTTCGCTTCCGCGGCGTCGACGCTCTTGATGCGGGCGCGGGCATGCGGCGAGCGCACAAACACGGCACGAGTTTCGCCCGGTCGGACGACGTCGTCGGTATACTGGCCTTTTCCCGTGATGAAGCGGAGGTCTTCCTTCCGGCGCACCGCCGCGCCGATCCCGGTCGCGCTCATGGCGGTCTCCTCCCAGTTGACTGTAATTCCGACTTCGCTTGGTGGCGGCGCGCGCCTAAGCCATCGCCTTCGCGCCCGCGGCGATCGCCTTGACGATATTATGGTAGCCGGTGCACCGGCACAGATTGCCGTCGAGCTGCTCGCGGATCGTGTGCTCGTCGAGGTCGTGACCGTTGCGGCGCACGATGTCGAGCGCGGCCATGATCATGCCCGGCGTGCAATAGCCGCACTGAAGGCCGTGATGCTCGCGGAACGCCTCCTGCATCGGATGCAGCTTGCCGCCCGGCTCCGCCAGACCCTCGATCGTGGTGACCTTCGCGCCCTCGCACTGGAGCGCGAGCGTGGTGCAGGACTTGGCGGCAATACCGTCGACGTGCACGACACAGGCGCCGCACTGGGACGTGTCACAGCCGACATGCGTGCCGGTCAGCCTGAGATTTTCGCGCAGGAATTGCACCAGCAAGGTGCGCGCTTCGACTTCGCCGGAGACGGTTTTTCCATTGACCGTCATGGACACGGCTGGCATCGCATTCCTCCCACTTTAGGTCCGAATTGCCCCTTATTGACCGTTAGCCGCATTCAGGCGGCGGCAGGGGCATGAAATCGCATCGATTTCGGTCGAGTTTTGACCTGGAACAGGTCGTAAGTGTGGACCTCCGCCGCCGTCCCGGTCAAGCCGGTCCGAAGGCGCGAGGCGTCGGCGAGCGGTAAGGCTGTCAGGATTTCTCGACCGCGGCCGCGAAATTGCGGAAGAAGTCGTCCGCCAGCTTTTTGGCCGCGCCATTGACCAGCCGCTGCCCGAGTTGCGCCAGCTTGCCGCCGATCTGCGCCTCGACGTTGTAGGTGAGCAGCGTGCCGCCGTCCTTGTCGCTAAGCGCCACGGTCGCCCCGCCTTTTGCGAAGCCGGCGACACCGCCGTCGCCCTCCCCTGAGATCCTGTAGCCGTTCGGCGGATCGAGATCGGTCAGGTGCACCTTGCCTTTGAATTTGGCTTTGACCGGCCCGATTTTGGTGACCGCCACCGCCTGGAATTCGGTGTCCGAGCTCTTGTTGAGCTCCTCGCATCCGGGAATGCAGGCCTTGAGCACCTCGGCGTCATTGAGCTTCTGCCATACAGCCTCGCGCGCGGCGGCAAGCTGGACCTCGCCCGTCATCGTCATCGCCATCGGAGCCGTCTCCTTCTCAAGCCGCCAAACCCGAACCGCTTGCACTTAAGGCCTCGGAGCCATTCTGAAAAGAGCTTTGCAGGATGCCAGCCTTCGCCTAATGGAGGCTGGGCCTCGCCCGCGGCGGGCGCCATAAGAATTTGAAGGGGGGAAACACGATGCCGACGATCACCGTCGACGACGGCTGTCCGATACACGTCGAGGTCACCGGCCGCGATAATGCCCCGGCGCTGATGCTGTCCAATTCGCTCGGCACCGACCTGCATATGTGGGACGACCAGGCCGACGAGTTCGCCAGGCACTTCCGCCTCATCCGCTACGACCGGCGCGGCCACGGCCAATCGGGCGCGCCGCCGGGCCCCTACAGCTTCGACCGCTTCGGCCGCGACATCCTCGGCGTACTCGACGGGCTTGGCGTGAAGCAGACCAATTGGTGTGGCGTGTCGATGGGCGGCATGGACGGTCAGTGGCTTGGGGCGAATGCGCCCGACCGGATCACTAAGCTGGTCCTGGCCAACACCCATTATCATTACGCCGACAAGGCGCCCTGGGCCGACCGCCTCCGCTTCCTCGAGCAGCATCCCTTGAGCGACATGGTCGTCGCCAATATGGAGCGTTGGTTCACCAAGGGCTTCCGCGAGCGCGCGCCGCAGGCGATCGAACGCATGAGCAAAATGTTCGTTACCACCGACCGTGGCGGCTATTCGGCCTGCGTCGCCGCCGTGCGCGACATCGACTTCCGCGCCAGCAATCCGACGATCAAGTTGCCCACACTGGTCATCGTCGGCGCGCAGGACCCGGCGACGCCGCCGGCGGCCGGCGAGACGATCGCAAAGGCGATCCCCGGCGCCAAACTCGTCGCGCTGGACGCCGCCCATATTTCCAACGTCGAGCAGCCGCAGGCCTTCACCAAGGCCGTGCTCGATTTCCTGCTCGGCTGACGGAGGCCATCATGGACGAACGCGAACGCTACGAGCGCGGCATGGCGCAGCGCCGCAAGGTGCTGGGCAATGCCTGGGTCGACCGCGCCAATACCAAAAAGAGCGCCTTCACCGAGGAGTTCCAGGATTTCATTACCCGTGCCGCCTGGGGCGAGGTCTGGACGCGCCCGCATTACGACGAACGCACGCGCCGGGTGCTCGTGATCGGCACCATGCTCGCGCTCGACAAGTGGGAAGAATTCCGCATGCACGTCCGCGCCGCCCTGACCGAGGGCGGCTTCATGCCGGACGACATCAAGGAGATCATCCTGCAACAGGCGATCTATTGCGGCGTGCCGGCCGCCAACCACGCTTTCAAAGAGGCGGCCGCCGTCATCGAAGAGATCGGCAAGACCGAATAACTCAAAAAGAAAGGCGAGCCGCGCGGCTCGCCTACATCCCGCCCAGAGCGCGGGAGACTTCGTTCAATTTTTCGCTGACGACGCCGGTATATTCGTGCATCACGAACCAGGCGAGACAGCCGCGCACGCCCCAGAGCAGCAGCAGCGCGACGAGGCGATCGAGCATGGGACGGCCTCGCCGCGCCTGATGTTCAACCGGCTATGGGTGCAGCACCGAACCTGACGCGGTGTGCGGCGCTTGCTCATCGTCGGCGGACGGCGCCGCGATCGGCATCGCAAGGACATTGCGCTCGGCGATGCAGAGGGCGAGGGCCAGGCAGGCGAGCAGAATGTGGATCGCGTATTCGCGCACGATCGTGGCATTGCCCGACCATACCGCCGGGGCCACCGAGATGAAGCTGAACACGATGATGATGATCAGCGCGCCTTCGAGGATCTGCGCGTTCGCGGTGCCGCCGACGAACGAGCGAAAGCGATCGACGATGTGCACGCCGCAGATGGCGGCGACGGCGACCTTCATCGCGGCGATGAAGGCGGCAAGCTTGATGACGCCGACAGGAGCGAGGTGGAACAGGCGCGCTGCATCGAATACAAGTTGCGCGCGCCACACGTCATCGAGCCCGTAATTCGGCGAGGTCAGCGCCCGCAGGCCCTCGAGGCCCCAGGTCAGCGTGAAATAAAGGGCGATGGCGACGATCAACGCTACGGTCGCGGTCGAAGCTTTACGCATTGTGTCCTCCCTGATTTCGCGGACAATCACTGCGTATTCTCTTCAACTGCGACGGGCAAAAGAAACCAAGGCTTTACCTTACCTGTTAGCCGCTTAACCACGCGGAACGCGCCGAACGACCTGAACGCAAAACAGAAAGCGGGTGGGTTCGCGCGCGCCGCGCGCTTAACTGCAAACCGATGATCGAGAAGTCGCACGCGAGAATGCGCGGCACGATCTCGTTAATGATGTTTTCGACCACAAACATTCGTTTTCCTCCGCGCCGCCGCGAGCGCAAAAGGCCGCGCCGCACGCGAGAAGGAACCATCGGGAGAGGGCCGAGGTGATATTTAAGAAAGATCAGTCATGACTCTCACTACGACACCGAACGACGCGGCGGCGCAAACCAGCCCGCGCCTCGTTCTTATCGCGACCTCGCTCGGCATCTTGTTTGCGCAGATCGATACATCCGTCGTCAATCTCGCAGTCAAGAGCATCGGCGCCGATCTCAATGCCGGCATCAGCGCGATGCAGTGGGTGGTCGACGCCTACAACCTCGTCTATGCGAGCCTGTTGCTCACAAGCGGCACGCTCGGCGACCTTTACGGACGCCGCAGGGTCTTCGTTGCAGGCATTGCATTGTTCATAGCCGGCACTCTGGTCTGCGCGCTCGCGCCGAACGCCGGCATGCTGATCGCCGGCCGCGTCGTTAGCGGGTTGGGTGCCGCCTTCATGGTGCCGATGTCGCTCGTTCTGCTGACCCTCGCCTTCCCAGACCGGCAAGCGCGCGCGCACGCCATCGGCATCTGGGCGAGTTGCAATGGTCTCGCCTTCATCATCGGCCCTATCGTCGGCGGCTGGCTCGTTGACACGATCGGCTGGCGCAGCATCTTCTATCTGATCCTGCCGATCTGCGCGGCCGCGCTGGCGGTCACTTATGTAGCCGTGCGCGAGAGCGCCGAGCCCGCCGGCCGCAGGCTCGATCTTGCAGGCCAGGCGTTGGCGATCACCGGGCTCGTCGCCTTCGCCTTTGCCGCGATCGAAGGATCACAATGGGGTTGGACCTCGCCCGTCATCATCGGCGCTGCGATTCTGACCGTTGCCGCCTTCGCCCTGCTCGTCGTTGTCGAAGACCGCACGCCAGGCCCGCTGCTGCCGCTCGAATTCCTGTGGCGGCCGACCTTCTCGGCCTCGCTCGCCTGCGCCAGCCTGATGACGTTCGGCATGTATGCGCTGCTGTTCATCATGCCGCTATACTTCCAGACCGTACGCGGCGCGACGCCGTTCGTCGCCGGCCTCGACTTGATGCCGATGCCGATCGCCTTTTTCCTGGTTTCGCAATTCGTCGGCCACTTGAACAATCGTCTCGGCCCGCGAGTCGTGATGACCACCGGCATGATCTGCATGGGCCTTGGCGCGTTTGGGCTCGCCGCGATCGACGAGGGCACGAGCCTTGTCTTGATCGAGTTCGCGCTGCTCGTCGTCGGCGTCGGGCTCGGCTTGAACACGGCCCCGGTGAACGGCGTGGCCATCGCCGCGCTACCGCCGGCGCGTTCGGGCACCGCCTCCGGCACGCTCAACACGACCCGCATGGTCGGGGCGACGCTCGGCGTCGCCATTCTCGGCGCGCTGTTCGCCGCCGACGCCGGCAGTCAGACGGCGTCCGCCGGCGACTTCCTGGCCGGCTTGCGGGCGGCGCTCTGTGGCGGCGGTGCGGGCGAGTTGCTCGGCGCGCTCATCGCCGTCGTCTATCTGCGCAAGGACTCGCTGAAACAGACAGATTAGCTGCTGCTGCGGCGCTCGCGGAAGGCCTGCGGCGTCATGCCGGTCTGCTTGCGAAAGAAGCGCGTGAAGTGCGACGGGTCGGCAAAAGCGAGATCGTAGGCGATCTCGTGAATCGCTTGACCGGTGAAGACCAACTGGCGCTTGGCTTCGGTCAGCACGCGCTGGCGGATCAGGTGGCCCGCGGTGACGCCGGTCGCCCGCTTCACATGATCGTTGAGCCGGTCCGAGGTCATGTTGAGCCGCTCGGCGTAGAAACGGATCAGCCGCTCGGTACGGAAATTGGCATCGACCAGCCGTCGCAGCTCTTCGATCCTGGCATCGGCCGGCGCCAGCGTCACCGCGCCGGTACGCGCTCGGCTCACCGCGAGGCGCACCACCTCGATCGCGATAAGCGCGAGTAGCGCCCGCATCGCCAGCCGGTGTCCCTCGCGGGCAAGGAACCCCTCCTCCTGCAATTCGTGGCAGAGCGCCGAGACACGCGCGGTCTCCTGGATGTCGCCAAGCGGCAGGACAGGTTCGGTGGCAAGCGCCATCAACCGC
>DATCFB010000331.1:0-10125 GCA_036509755.1 Pseudolabrys sp.
GCACTCCGTGCCGACGCTCTTGCGCGAGGCGAGCGCGACGACTTCGTCGGCGGGAAAATTGCGTTCGGCCAGGATCGCGAGCATCTCGCGGCCCACATTGCCGGTGGCGCCCACCACGGCGACCTTGTAACCCATTGCCAAATCTCCGAAAAAACGCCGTGCCCGAGATTTCCCTCAGGGCCGGAATGCAAGGCTTCTAAGCGAGAAACGGCCGTCTGACAACGACTTGGCCGCGCCCGAAGCCCGGAGCCTCATGTAGGGACGCGCCGCAGTCACGCCATGTCCGTTCTGCTGCATCGCCGCGACGAATTCCGGACCAGGTCATCGGAGAGCAATTGACCGTAGCATGAAACCACCCGATCATCTCCAATAGGAGAATTTCCTGCGTGGTGACGACCACGGCGGGAAAAATCGTTCTCGGGGGAGGACACGCGATGATTTCACGACGACATCTGCTGCAATCGGCAGGAGCGGCCGGCGCGGTCGCCTTGTTGCCGGCATTGGCACGCGCGCAGAACGCCGCGTCGATGCTGTCGCCCGGCGTGCCGGAAGGCATCGCCAGCTACGTCACCATGGGCACGCTGCCGGGCAAGCAGCCACTGATCCAGCTCGCCGACCGGCCGCCGAATTACGAAGCGCCGCTCGAATATCTGCGAACCCCGATCACCCCGAACGACAAGTTCTTCGTGCGCTACCACCTCTCCGACATCCCGGACGTGAAGGCGGAGGGCTACACGATCAAGATCGACGGCGACGGCGCGTCGACGCCGATGGAGATCACGCTCGACGATCTGAAAAAGATGCCGGCGGTCGAGTTCGCCGCGGTCAATCAGTGCTCCGGCAACCGCCGCGGCCTGTCGACGCCGCACGTGCCGGGCGTGGAATGGGGCTACGGCGCGATGGGCTGCGCGCGGTGGAAGGGTGCGCGGCTCAAGGACGTCCTCGCCAAGGCTGGCGTCAAGAAGGAGACGGTCGAGGTCGCGTTCTATGGCGCCGACGGGCCAGCCGTCGACACGACTCCCGACTTCGTCAAGAGCATCCCGGTCTGGAAGGCGATGGATGAGAACACCATCATCGCCTGGGAAATGAACGGCCAGCCGCTGCCGCATTTCAACGGCTTTCCGGTGCGGCTCGTCGTGTCCGGCTGGACCGGCACCTACTGGATGAAGCACCTCAACCGCATCGACGTCAGGACGACACCGCAGGGCGGGTACTGGATGAAGCCGGCCTACCGCATTCCGGTCGGCATCTTCCCGCTGCGCGACCGCTTCATCACGCAGGAAGACGCGACAACGACGCCGATTACCGAGATGGTCGTCAATTCGCTGATCACCAGTCATCGCGACGGCGCCAAGGTGAAAGCCGGCAAGGTCACCGTGTCGGGGCTCGCCTGGGACGGCGGCTACGGCATTCGTAGGGTCGAGGCGTCGACCGACGGCGGCAAGACCTGGTCGAGCGCTAAGCTCGGCGAGGATCTCGGCAAGTTCGCATTCCGCCCGTGGAGCTTCGAGGTGCAGGCCAAGCGCGGCAAGACGACGGTCATGGTCAACGCCACCAATGTGATCGGCCAGTCGCAGGTGTCCAAGCTCCTGTTCAATGGCGCCGGCTACCACAACAACGTGATGCAGAGCATCACGTTGACCGCCTGAGGGGAGACGGGACATGCGAACCATCTTCATTGCGGCTGCGGCGGTCCTCCTCGCCGGAACGGCTTTCGCCGACGAGCAGGTGATCAAGCTCAAGTCCGGGCCGGGGCTCGACAAAGTCGAGGGCAATTGTCAGGCCTGCCACACGCTGGCCTATATCCCGATGAACTCGGTCTACCTCAACGCCGCCGGCTGGGACGGCGAGGTGACCAAGATGATCAAGGGCTATGGCGCGCCGATCGACGCCGACGACGCCAAGGCGATCAAGGCCTATCTCGCCCAGAACTACGGGAAATAACTGGCTTCGAGGCCCAGTCTGCTATCGCCCCGCCGTCGCCGGCGGGGCTTTCTCGTTCTCAAGGCCCAAAGACAAAGACGCAAAGACAATTGCCTGTGATCGGGCCCTATTGCGTCGAACGGAAGCCAGCTACACTGCATTGCACCTGAGACAACACGATTCTCCGAGGAACCCCATGCGCCTGAATGCCGCCGCCGTCGCGATCGCCGTGATCGGAGCTCTGGGCCTCCTCGCCGCTCCGGCCAACGCCGCGCCGAAGAAGAGGGTCCGGGTCGCCTCCACGCGCGGCAGCACGGTCTACGTCAGCCGCGATGAAAACGGCCGCACCCGCACGCGCATCATCATCCAGAAGCGCTCCTATCTCGATCCGGGCACCGAAACTTTCCCGGGCGAGCGCGGTGATCACGATTACGCGCAGCTACCGACCCATCATGCGGACGGCGTGCTCGACAACACTTCCTTCGGCATCAACCAGTCGGCGCTGCCGGGTCCGTTCACGCTGCCGTTCAAAGACAATCCCTGGATCGGCTACTGAGCGGCGCGCGCCGCTCCGAAACGCAAAACGCGGCCTTAAGGGCCGCGTTTTTGTTTTGAAATCTCTTTTTGTTTTGTCTTGGCCGGGCTTGTCCCGGCCATCCCGGCAAGGTGCGCACAGCGCCCGACTAAGCAAGGTCGCCGGGACAAGCCCGGCGACGACAAGCGTTACTGCGTCTCCAGCTCCGCCAGGATCGCATCGCCCATTTCCGTGGTGCCGACCGTCTTCATGCCCGGCGAAGCGATATCGCCGGTGCGGAAGCCCTTGGCGAGTGCGCCGGCGATCGCCGTGTCGATCATGTCGGCCTCGGTCCCCATGTCGAACGAATAGCGCAGCGCCATGCCGAACGAGGCGATCATCGCGATCGGGTTGGCGACGCCTTTGCCGGCGATGTCGGGCGCCGAACCATGCACCGGCTCGTACAGCGCCTTGCGCTTCTTTGTCCTGGTGTCGGCCTCGCCGAGAGAGGCGGAGGCCAGCATACCGAGCGACCCGGTGAGCATGGCGGCGATGTCGGAGAGCATGTCGCCGAACAGGTTGTCGCAGACGATGACGTCGAACTGCTTGGGGTTCTTCACGAGCTGCATGCCGCCGGAATCGGCAAGCTGGTGCTCGAGCTGCACGTCCTTGAACTCGCGATCGTGCGTCTGCTGCACGACTTCCTTCCACAGCACGCCCGTCTTCATGACGTTGTGCTTTTCCATGGAGGTGACCTTGTTGCGCCGCTTGCGCGCCAGCTCGAAGGCGACGCGCGAGATGCGCTCGATCTCGTAAGTGTCATAGACCTGCGTGTCGACGGCGCGCTTCTGATTGTTGCCGAGATCGGTGATGGTCTTCGGCTCGCCGAAATAGACGCCACCAGTCAGCTCGCGCAGGATCATGATGTCGAGGCCTTCGACCAGTTCGCGCTTGAGCGAGGAGGCGTCGGCGAGCGCCGGATAGGTCACGGCGGGGCGCAAATTGGCATAGAGGTCGAGATCCTTGCGCAGCCGCAGCAGGCCCGCTTCGGGCCGTGCTTCGTAGGGCACGTTCGCCCATTTCGGTCCGCCGACCGAGCCGAAGATGACCGCGTCGGCGGCCTTCGCCTTCTCCATCGTCGCGTCGGTGATCGAGACCTGGTGCGCGTCGTAAGCCGCGCCGCCGACGAGGCCTTCCTCGTAGGCGAATTTGGACGCGCCCTTGTCGTTGAAAAACGCGATGACGCGCCTCACCTCGGCCATCACTTCGGGGCCGATGCCATCGCCGGGGAGAAGCAGGAGATTATGGGCGGCCATCGGACCCTCGCCAGTTTCTGGTTGCGCGGATTGCTAGAGCCTCATTGCCGCCTTGGCAACCGGGCCTGTCCGGGGCGAAAATAGCGGTCGAGCCAACCGAGGGCGTGCCGTGCCGGAACACCGTGCCAGGGTGGTGATCGTGGGCGCCGGCTTCGGCGGCCTCCAAGCGGCCAAGGCGCTACGGCGGGTCGAGGCCGATGTCATCGTCATCGACCGGCAAAACCACCATTGTTTCCAGCCGCTGCTCTATCAGGTTGCCACCGCCGCGCTGTCGCCGGCCGATGTGGCTTGGCCGATCCGCCACATCCTGCGCGATCAGGCCAACACCACCGTACTGATGGAAACCGTCGAAGGCGTTGACGCGGTCGCCCGGCGCCTGCGCACCAATTTCGGCGAAATACCTTATGACTACCTGGTGATCGCGACCGGCGCGATGCACTCTTATTTCGGCCACGACGAATGGTCGGAAGTCGCGCCGGGCCTCAAGCGCATCGACGATGCGACGCGCATCCGCCGCAGCATCCTCATCGCCTTCGAGCAAGCGGAAGCGATGGCCGGGCTCGCCGAGAAGTGCCGGCTGCTGACCTTCGTCATCGTCGGCGGCGGCGCCACCGGCGTCGAGATGGCCGGCGCCATCGCCGAGATCGCGCGGCAGACACTGGCGGCCGATTTCCGCCGCATCGATCCGCGCACTGCGCGCATCATACTGGTCGAGGCCGGGCCGCGGCTGCTGCCGACCTTTCCGCCCGAGCTTTCGGATTATGCGCACAAGGCGCTCGAGCGCGCCGGCGTCGAGATCCAGACCGAGACGCGCGTGACGAACTGCGACCGGCACGGCGTCGAAACCGACGGTGGACGCATCGAGGCCTGCACGCTGGTCTGGGCCGCTGGCGTGATCGCGTCACCGGCGGCGCAATGGCTCGCGGTGGAGGCCGACCGCGCCGGACGTGTGAAAGTCGGCCCCAATCTGTCGGTACCGGGACATCCTGAAATTTTCGTCATCGGCGACACGGCAATGGTGATGGAGAGCGGCGGCCGGCTGGTGCCCGGCATCGCCCCGGCGGCCAAGCAGATGGGCAACCATGTCGGCAGACAGATCGCCGCACGCATCGCCGGCCGCGGCGGCGATGCGCCGTTCCGCTACATGCACCTCGGCGATCTTGCGACGATCGGTCGCCGCGCGGCGGTGGTGAAATTCGGCCGCCTGCAGTTGCGCGGATTTATCGGCTGGGTGTTTTGGAGCGTCGTGCACATCTATTTCCTGATCGGCCTGCGCAATCGCTTCGTCGTCGCCTTCACCTGGGCGTGGGACTACCTGACCTTCCAGCGGGGCGCGCGGCTGATCATTGAGCCGAACCGGCGGCCGCCGGAGAAATAGCGTGCCGATACACGGGATAGGACGAGAAAGCCGCCACCGCGACGTGGGACGGGCCCTTGGCCAAGGACATTGCGGCGTCCGACGCCCCTAAAGTCCACTGAACCAGTTGTAGCCCTGGTTCGACCAGTAGCCGCCGCGGTCGACATTGGTCACTTCCATCGCAACGACGTATTTCGGCTGCTTGAAGCCGAGCTTGGTCGGGATGCGGATCTTCATCGGGAAGCCGTAGGCGCGGGGCAGGATCTTGTTGTCGAACTTGAACGTCATCTGCGTCTGCGGGTGCAGCGCCGTCGGCATGTCGATTGTCTCGGTGTAGCCCTCGGCGCATTTGAAATGCACGTACTGGGCGCGCGTGTCGGCGCCGATGCGCTTGAGGAAATCCGAGAGTACCGCGCCTTGCCACGAGCCGATGGCGCTCCAGCCCTCAACGCAGACGTGGCGCGTGATCTGAGACACTTCGGGCAGCGCGTGCAACTCGTCGAGGGTCCACGGCTTCTTGTTGTCGACAAGGCCCGATATCTCGAATTTGTAGGTTGCCGGATCGACGACGGGAGCTTCATCGACATCGTAATAGGCATTGAACGGGAACGGCCGCGTGATGTCGGCCTCCGAATAAGTCGGCGCCAGTTTGTTCGGATGGAACAGAAAGGCCTGCACTCGGTCGTTGAAGTGCGACACGTGTCGCAGCGCGCTCTCGGCGCTGTTCTCGTCGATAATATCGCAGCCGGTGAGCATGGTCAGCGCGCCGAGACTGGCGACGCCGCGCAGGAACGAGCGCCGCGCCGGATCGGGCATGAGCTTGCCGGCGTCCTTGATCAGCGCCTTGGCGTCGACGGTGGACGCGGCTTTGCGGATGCGGGCCATGGCGATCTCCTACCGTCCCGTGATCATGGCGCGCAGGCTCTTCGGCACGACCAGCGCCAGGCTCACGTGCACGACGAGGAACGCGACGATCGCCGCCATCGCGGCGAAATGAACGTAGCGGGCGGTGTCGTAGCCGCCGAAAAACGCGGTCAGTTCCTGGAACTGCACCGGCTTCCAGATCGACAGGCCGGACGCGACGATGACGACCCCCGTCAGGATGATGCCGAGATAGAGCACCTTCTGCACGGCGTTGTAGTGCGACAGATCGTCGTGGCTGAGCTTGAAAGTCACGGCCGCCCTGATATCGGCGAACAAAGCGCGCGGGCCGACGGGAAACAGCTTGCGGCGGAAGCGTCCGGTGACGATGCCGAGCGTGACGTAGACGAGGCCGTTGATGACCAGCACCCACATCGCCGCGAAATGCCAGAGCAGCGCGCCGGCGAGCCAGCCGCCGATGGTGATCGTGGACGGAAAGCTGAAGCCGAACAGCGGCGAGGCGTTATAGACCTGCCAGCCGGACCCGATCATCACCAGGATCGCCAAGGCGTTGATCCAATGGCAGACGCGCACCCAGCCCGGATGAATGGTCGCTCGTGGCGGGGCGGAGATATGGAGAGTTTCAGCAGTCATGGCGTCCATCTCGCGTTGCGGACGATCAGGATACTCTGAAGATCCGGTCGCCGGGCCCGCGTATTGCAGGCCCGACAGCCGGCGGCGATCACTTCTTCATGTTGTCCTTGGACATGGTGTCCTTCGACATGCCGTCCTTCTTCATCGAATCCTTGCCCATCTGGTCTTTCGCCATGCCCTTCTTGGACATGCTGTCCTTCGACATGCTGTCTTTGGACATGGTGTCCTTCGACATCGAATCCTTCTTCATGTCGTCGGCATAGGCAACAGGGGCGAAGCTGACGCCGGCGATGGCGGTCGACAGGACCGCGGCGAGCAGGATGCGGGTCTTCATGGTGTGTTTCCCTCCGGAAGAATGTGCACTTGACGATCATGGGCTACCACTTGCGTCCAACACGTCCTCATCAGTTTCGGTTGTGGAGAGGTAGCGTCCGGCTCACGGATTGGTGACAATGGTCCGGCCGGGTCGGAGCATCGGGAGTGTCGGGATCGTGAGCGCGAAGACGAATGCGGGCCGGTTTTTCGAAGATTTTCAGCTCGGCGAAACGATCCGCCACGCGACGCCGCGCACGGTGACCTTGGGCGACGTCGCGGTTTACAACGGGCTGTTCGGGCCGCGTTTTGCAGTGCAGTCGTCGGACGAATTCGCCCGCCGCATCGGCTATGCGCGCTCGCCGCTCGACGATCTGCTCGTGTTCAACGTCGTGTTCGGCAAGACCGTGCCGGACATCTCGCTCAACGCCGTCGCCAATCTCGGCTACGCCGACTGCCGATTCCTCAAGCCCGTCTATCCCGGCGCTACGTTGAGTGCGGCGTCCGAGGTTATCGGGCTCAAGGAGAATTCAAACCGCAAGACCGGCATCGTCTACGTCCGCTCGCGCGGCGTCGACGAAACCGGCGAGCCGGTGCTGGACTATGTGCGCTGGGTCATGGTGCGCAAGCGCGACGAGGCGACGCCCGCTCCCGCCGAGACCGTGCCGAACTTGCCGAAGACGGTGCCAGCGAGCGCGCTCGGGCTTGCCTGCCCGCGCATCGACGCCCGCGCCTACGACACGGCGCTGTCCGGCAGCGGGCATCGTTTCGGCGATTATGCGGCGGGCGAAAGGATCGATCACGTCGACGGCGTCACCGTCGAGGAGGCCGAGCACCAGATTGCCACGCGGCTCTATCAGAACACGGCGCGCGTGCACTTCAACCTGTTCGCCCAGAGCAAGGACCGCTTCGGCCGGCGGCTGATCTATGGCGGCCACGCCATCTCGCTGGCGCGGGCGTTGTCGTTCAACGGCCTCGGCAATGCGTTCCACATTGCGGCGATCAATGGCGGCCGGCACGTGTCGCCGCTGTTCGCCGGCCTGACCGTCTTTGCTTGGTCCGAAGTACTGGCGACCGCGGCGCTGCCCGGCCGCGACGACGTCGGCGCGCTCAGGCTGCGCACGATCGCGACCAAGGACAAACCTTGCAGCGATTTTCCGTTGAAGAACGGCGAGGACTACGACCCGGCGGTGATCCTCGATCTCGATTACTGGGTGCTGCTGCCGAAATGAAGGAAGTCCAAATGAGCGAAGGAAGGGAAAGCGCGATGATCGCGGTGATTTTCGAAGTCTGGCCGGCCGACGGCCGCAAAGAGGACTACTTGGCGATCGCGGCCTCGTTACGCGCGAATCTCGAAAGCATCGACGGTTTCGTCTCCGTCGAGCGTTTCCAGAGCCTCACCGATCCCAACAAGCTGCTGTCGCTGTCGTTCTGGCGCGACGAGGCGGCGGTGCAGGCCTGGCGCACGCAGGACAAGCATCGCGCGGGGCAGGTTCGCGGCCGCGGCGGCGTGTTCGCAGACTATCGGCTGCGCGTCGCCTCGGTGCTGCGCGACTACGGCATGCGAGAGCGGGCCGAGGTGCCGCACGATTCGCTCGCCGTGCACGACAAACGGCAGGTGTCGCTCTAGACGTTCGCCCGCAAATGATCGACGAGCTGTCGCGCATAGGGCGGCAGCGCCGCGACGTCGCGAACACAGATGTGCAATTCGCGCAAGGCCCAAGGGTCGGTAAGCCTCACCGCCTCGATCGCCATGCTGCGCCCGGTGCGCTTCACCGTCGTCTCCGGCACGATGCCGACGCCGACATCGCACTCGACCAGGCGGCAGATGGCGTCGAACGAGCGCAACTGCACCCGCAGGCGGATCGCGCGCCCGACGCGGCTCGCTTTCTCGGCGAGGAAGCGCTGGATCGCGCTGGCGCGGTCGAGCCCGACCATGTCGTAATCGAGCACCTCGGCGAAGCCGATGTTCTTGCGCCGCGCGAGCGGATGGTTGCGGCCGACGACGAGAACGAAGCGGTCGCTGCGATAGGGGAAGGTGTGCAGCCCGCCGAAGTCGACGGTGCCGGCGACGATGCCGATGTCGCCGGTGCCCTCGGCGATGAGGCCGACGATCTCGTCGGACAGCCGCTCCTCCAGATCGACGCTGATGTCCGGATAGCTGTTGAGGAACGAGCTCAGGGTCTCCGGCAGGAATTCGGTGAGCGCATTGGTGTTGGACAACACACGCACCTGACCGGCCAAGCCCCGGGCGTAAGGGCTGAGATCCTCTTGCAGCTTCTCGGTCTGGGCGAGGATGCCCCGGGCGTGCTGCAACAGGGTCCGCCCGGCCTGGGTCGGGGTGACGCCGGCGCGGCCGCGCACCAGAAGGTCGGTGCCGAAAGCGAGTTCCATCTTGCGGATGCGGGTCGAGGCGGCGGCCAGCGCCAGGTTCGAGCGCTGGGCGCCATGGGTGATAGTGCCGGCCTCGACGGTATGCCGGAACAGGTTGAGGTCGGTGAAGTCGAAGCGCATGGGAGCCTCTTCCTTCTTATTCTGCGAAGGCTGGCTTCATTAGCCACGCATTGAACGGCCACTTTAGCAGCCTTAGTTTCGTATTTGAAGAAGTAAGCGTGAATGTGGTCTGAACCAGGCGGCTGCCCCGACCGTCGCACGCGTTGCGGCGCACGCCTGCTTTGGCTACCAACCGGCCGCGATCGCCGACAGGGTTCCGGCGATGCGGAGTGCGGGAGAGCGACACATGGCCGAGCTTGAGGCGAGCACCACCACGGGAGCGCGCCGAGCGCGCCCGCTCTCGCCGCACCTGCAAATCTACCGCCCGATGCTGACAATGGTCATGTCCATTGTTCATCGCATCACCGGCGGTGCGCTCTATTTCGGCATGGTCTTGCTCGCCTGGTGGCTGCTCGCGGCGGCGAGTGGACCGAACGCATACGCAACCTTCGAAGCCGTTGCCGGCAGCATCATCGGCCAGATCATCCTGTTCGGCTTCACCTGGGCGCTCTTGCACCATGCGCTCGGCGGCATCCGTCATTTGATATGGGATTTGCTCTACGGCTTCGAGCCGGCGGAGCGCGAATTTCTGACGCTCGCCACGATCGTCGGCTCGGTCGCGCTGACGATCGTGGTCTGGATCATCGGTTATCTGGCGATGGGAGGCCCGCGATGATCGGCGAACGTCCGAACGA
>DATCFB010000332.1:0-15321 GCA_036509755.1 Pseudolabrys sp.
ACGCCGAGCGCGCAGTCGAGCGCGGCGCGGTCCCATTTGCCGAGATCGGCGGCGGCGACGTAGGTCGATTGCAGGAACGTCATCAAAGCGGAGTCCGGGTCGTCGCTCGCGCGCATCGCCGCGTAAGGCAGCAGGAATTCGCCGAGCGCTTTCGACCAGTTCGCCTCTTTCGGCAGCACGCGCGCCTCCGCAAAACCCGCCGGCGCCGGATAGGCATAGGAGTAAAACGCCGCCTCCTCGTAGACGCCGCCGCCGCCGGGCCAGAATCCGGCGCTCGAGACTTCGTGCGAATAGGCCTCGCGCGCGACATCGTCCGGCAGGTTCGGCACGCCGCCAGGATGCGGCGGCGCGCTGCGGCCGGAGAACCGCGTCACCGCAAGGTCGAACGAGCCCCAGAAGAAATGCACCGGACTCGCCTTGCCGAGGAAGCCGCTGCGGAAGCGCGACAGCACCTCGTTCGCCGAGAGCAGCACATGCCAGAAGCGGCGGACGGCGTGCTCGTCATAGGACGCATGTGTTGCGTCCTGGTCGAACGGGATGGCGTCGGCGATCTCGTTCGGCATGGTGTGGATCGACACCTCGATGCCGAGCTGCTCCAGCGCCGACATCGTCTCCTCGTAGAACTCCGCCACTGCTATCGGCCGCAGCATCACTTGGCGATAATGGCCGTCGCTGGTGCGGATCCACAGAACGTGGTCGATGAAATCGAAGTCGATCTGGAAGGTGCGGCCGCGGTCCGGAATCGGCGAGGTCGTGAGCCCGCGCGCGGTGACATAGAGCGGCACATGCCAGGAATGGTTCTGCCACGGCGTCAGCGCAAGGCGGATCTTGCCGGCGATCTGCGTCATCAGATGCAGCGTTTCGCGCGTGTCGCGCCAGGCGTCGGCGGGCAGTTCGGGCCAGCGGTCGGGATTAGCGGACATCGCGGTACCTCCGGCGGATATCATGAAGGCCCTCCCGAAGGCGGACAATGCCATCTGCTTGTCGTCACCGGGCTTGTCCCGGTGATCCCGCTTAGGAAGTGGCCCTGCCCGCCCGACCGAGATGGCCGGGACAAGCCCGGCCATGACAAAAAGCGAAGCGGAACACCCCTCACCGCTCGCGGGTTCAGGGAACGCCACCGGAGGGCTTTCATGAAACTGGGCATCATCGGCGCGGGCAGTGTCGGCTGCGCCTGCGCGCTGACTGCCGTCAGCCGCGGCAGCGCCCGCGACATCGTCCTCGTCAACCGCACGCGCAAGACCGCGCAAGCGGTGGCGACCGACATCCGCTACGGCCTGCCGCTGTCGCCGCGCGCCACGATCGCCGACGGCGACTACGCAGACCTCAAAGGCTGCGGCGTCGTCATGATCACCTCCGGCGTCAACGAGAAGACCGGCGGCGCCACCGACCGCAACGACAAGGAAGGCCGTCTCAAGCTGCTCGACAAGAACGCCGAGATCTACCGCGAGATCGTCCCGCGCATCGTCAAGGCCGCGCCGGACGCCGTGCTGCTCGTCGTCACCGATCCGCCCGATCCGCTTGCCGACGTGGCGCGCAAGGCCGCCGGGCACGAGCGCGTCTTGAGCGCCGGCACCTTTCTCGACTCGCAGCGCTTCCGCGTGCACCTCGGTCAGCACTTCGGCGTCGATCCGGCGACGGTCGAGGCGCAGGTGCTCGGCGAGCACGGCACCTCACAGGTTTTTGCCTGGTCCACCGCGCGCGTCGGCGGCGTGCCGGTCGATACGCTCCTGAAGGCGCGCGGCGAGGACATCAATGCGATGCACGAGAGGCTCGAGAAGGACGTACGCTACGCCAACATCACCATCATCGAGGGTCACGAGGCGAGCCAATACGGCATCGCCATCGTCTCCTGCCGTATCGCCGAGATGATTTTGCGCGACGAGCGCGCCGCGATCCCGATCGGCAGCTACCAGAAGAATTACGGCGTGACTCTGTCGCTGCCGAGCGTGGTCGGTCGCGAGGGCATCGTCGAGGTGCTCGCGCCACAGCTCACCGCCGAGGAGGGCGCGGCGCTAAACAAGAGCGCCGAAAGCATCAAGAAGGCGCTGGAGCGCGTGCAATGACGGTGGTCGCGCTGCCGGTGCTGCGCACGCTGATCCCGGCGCGGCTCGACCGCCTGCCCTGGACGCCGTTCCATACGCTGATCGTCATCGGCCTCGGCGTCACCTGGGTGCTCGACGGCCTCGAAGTGACCTTGATGGGCGCGGTCTCCGGTGTGCTGGCCGAGCCGGGCACGCTCGATTTCTCCAGCGCCGACATCGGCCTGATCGGCTCCTTCTATCTGGCCGGTGTCGTCATCGGCGCGCTCGTCTTCGGCTGGCTCACCGACCGCTTTGGCCGGCGGCTGTTCTTCTTCGTCACGCTCGGCACTTATCTCTTGGGCGTGCTGCTGACCGCCTTCTCCTGGGACTTCTGGAGCTTCGCCCTCTTCCGCCTCATCACCGGCGCCGGCATCGGCGGCGAATACGCGGCGATCAACTCGGCCATCGACGAACTGATCCCGGCGCGCGTGCGCGGCCGCGTCGACATCATGATCAACGGCTCGTACTGGATCGGCGCCGCGCTCGGCTCGGGGGCGACGCTGATCCTGCTCGATCCTCACATTTTTGCGATCGACCGCGGCTGGCGTTTCGGCTTCGGCATCGGCGCGCTGCTGGGTCTGTGCATCCTCCTGGTGCGGCACTGGGTGCCGGAGAGCCCGCGCTGGCTCGTCACCCACGGCTATGCGGACGCGGCCGAGGAAACCGTCGCCGGCATCGAACGCACGGTCGCTGCCGAGGTCCACGCACGATTACCGCCGCTCGACGAGGCCGACGCCATCCTCGTGCATCCGCGCCGCAGCTTCGGTTTCCGGCTCATCCTGCGCACCATGTTCGGCCGCTACTGGCGGCGGGCGCTGGTCGGCTTCTCGCTGATGGTGGCGCAGGCCTTCCTCTACAACGCCATCTTCTTCACCTATGCGCTGGTCCTGACCGGGTTCTACAAGGTGCCGGCGGGCGAGACCGGACTCTATTTGTTGCCTTTCGCGATCGGCAATGTGCTGGGCGTGTTCGTGCTCGGCCATTTCTTCGACACGGTCGGACGGCGGCAGATGATCGCCGCGACCTATGCGGTCTCCGCCGTCCTCCTGGTCGTGACCGGCTGGCTGTTCGCGGCCGATGCCCTGACCGTCGTCACCCTGACCGCGCTGTGGACCGCGATCTTCTTCATCGCCTCGCCGGCGGCGAGTGCCGCCTATCTCACCGTCAGCGAGATCTTTCCGCTCGAATCGCGCGGCCTCGCCATCGCCGTGTTTGTCGCGCTCGGCACGGCCGCCGGCGGCCTCGCCGCACCCTGGTTGTTCGGCACACTGATCGGCACCGGCTCGCGCACCAACCTCTTCTATGGCTACCTCGCCGCGGCGGTGCTGATGCTCGCCGCTGCCGTCATCGAAGTGGTATTCGGCATCGCCGCCGAACGGCAGTCGCTGGAGAATATCGCCGAGCCTTTGTCGGCGCGCGTGCCGTGAATCATTGACCTTCGCGCCGACATCTGGCATTGCCGCGCGTCCCTTGTCCGTCGAACACCAACAAACTTTCGCATGCCCTCACGTCCCTTCCGCCTCGGCCGCTCGCTCACCGGCCTCGGCATCTTCGCCACAAAGCCCATCAAAAAGCGGGTGCGGCTTGCCGAGTACAAAGGTCCCCTGCTCGACGTGAAGGCGGCGGAGAAGGCCGAGACGAGCGGCAACCGCTACCTGTTCGAGGTCAACAGCAGGTGGACGATCGACGGCAAGAGCCGCAAGAACGTCGCCAGGTATTTCAACCATTCCTGCAACCCTAACAGCGACACGACGATTCGCGGCAAGCGCGTCTTCATCTTCACGCTGCGGGCCATCAAGCCGGGCGAGGAGCTGACGTATAATTACGGCGGCGATTATCTCAGGAACGTCATCGGCAAGTCGAACTGCAAGTGCCCGCGCTGCCGCCGGCGCCGCGCCAAGCGCGCTAGGGAACTGCGCGCCGCACGCAAGCGGCGTATGGTGCGCATGGGCGGCAAGGCGTCGGTGAACCGCGCCGACAGGCCGCGCAAGCGCGCCACCCGGTAGCCGCCCGTGCCCGCCGCGCCCATAACCCCTCTCCGCATCGGCCGCTCGACGACAGGGCTCGGGCTCTTCGCCATGGTGCCGATCGAGAAGGACACCGAGATCCTCGAATACAGCGGCCCACGGATTCCGACTGCGGCGGCGCAGGCGATCGACCGGCGCCGCGGCAACAAATACCTGTTCGAGATCGACAGCCGCTGGACCATCGACGGCTCGCCGCGCAGCAATCTCGGCCGCTACGTCAACCACGCCTGTGACCCGAACGCGGAGGCCGTGCTCCGCCGCGGCCGCATGATGTTTTGCGCCCTGAAAGACATTGCCGCAGGCGCCGAGATCACCATCGACTACGGTGAGGAGCACGCCGCGCTCTATTTCGGCAAAGGCTGCCGCTGTCCGAGCTGCGCAAAAGCAGGAGATCGACAATGACACTGAACATCCGCCGCGTCGTCACCGGACACGACGCGCAGGGGCGCTCGACCGTGCTGATCGACGAGCCGGTGACGAACCAGCATTCGCCGCGGCCGGGTGCCACGTACAGCGTCATCTGGTCGACCGAGGAATTGCCGGCAAACAACGACGGCAATGCCGACCCCTCAGGCAAGAGCATCCCGACAGCGATCGCCAATGGCAGCGTCTTTCGCGTCGTCAGCTTCGGCCCCGGCGTTGCGCCGCGCAACCATCGCACCGACTCGATCGATTATGCCGTGGTCATCTCCGGCGAGATCGATATGGTGATGGAGACCGGGACGGTGCGCCTGAAGGCCGGCGACGTGATGGTCCAGCGCGGCACGATCCATGACTGGGTCAACAGCGGGACCGTCCCTTGCGTCATCGCCTTCGCGCTGATCGGGGCAAAGCCCGCCTCTTCCGGCGGCAAGACGCTCGACGCGCGCGGGTGATTATGCGTCCAGTTCCGGATAGTGCCGGAAGATGCCGTTCTTGTTAAACGGAATGCGGCGCTCGGAAGCGAGATAGGCCTTGATGCCCGGCCGTTTCGTCACGCGGTCATGGATGTCGACGAGGCCGGGCATTTTCTTCTCGATGCGTGCCGTGCCTTTCGGAAAGGCGTAGCGCAGCCCCTCGACAAGCTGGAACACCGACAGGTCGATATAGCTGAAGCGGCGGCCCATGAGCCACGGTCCGCCACTGCGCTTCAGCACGGTTTCAAAATAAGCGAGATATTTCGGCGCGCGCTCATCGAGGAAATTACCGGCGTAGCGTTTCGCCTCCGGCTTCTGGTCTTCGTAATAAAGGCCGGTGCCGACCGGATGATGCGTGTCGTGAATTTCCTTCACGAAGTCGCTCACCGTGAGCTGCATCTGATGCAGCCATAGCCGGTCGGCCTCGCTCTTCGGCGCCAGCTTCAGCTTCGGGCCGAGATAGAACAGGATCTCGGCTACCTGGGCGATGACGAGCTTGCCGGCCTTGAGGAATGGCGGCGCGTAAGGCGGCCGCTTTTCGCGCGGCCCCCGCATCACCGCCATCATGCGATCCATGCCGCCGGACTTGCGCGCCACGTCCTCGTAATCCGCGCCAGCGTCCTCGAGCGCCAGGCGCACGAATTCCCCGCGCCCCTGAATTTCCGGCCAATAGAACAGTTGGTAGCACATGCGGCACCTCCATCGCGGTGCCGCACTATATCAGCCCGGGACGAGGCTCAAAAAGAGAGAGAAACAGTCCGCGCGGCGCCGGCAATCGGCCGCCGCGCGGGTATCGAGATTTTCAATTGACCGCGAAGCAATACAGCAGGCCGTCACCGCCGGTTGAGCGCAAGCCGTCCTGGCTGCAGCCGCGCGAAGGATGCGCCGAGTTCCACGAGTGTGACGGCGCGTCATCGCGCAGGCCCATGCGGTCAGCGTGCCCGAGCATCGCCGAACCTTCGCTGCTGCTCGTCCAATTCTTGCAGGTGTGATCCTGCGCGTCCGCGAAGACGCTGCCATCCGCCTGCGAGCCGGTGAGAATATCGTGCCGGTTCGGCGTGTCGCCGCGGCCATTGACGATCTCACCCTTCTCCGACAGCGCCGTCTGCTTGGTAAGCTTGTTCTCGCCATGCAGTTCGGCCACATCCTTGGCGACGATGACGCCTTTGGCGTTGCTCCACGGTCCCTTGCCGATGCGGTCGCGCGCGTTCACGGCGCCGGCGCCCTGCGTGGACAGATAGGCATGCCAGGTCTTGCCGGTGGCGCCCGCAGACTGCGCGAGCGCCTGGCAGTGCGCGTCGGCGCCCGTCAGGCCGCCGAGATCGGCGCCCTTGCCGATCCCGTGGCTGGTGACGAAGAAAGTCATGTTCGCCTGCTGCGCGACGGCCGGTGTGGCACACAGGATGGCGATCAAGACGGCGAACGGTGCCGTAGCGCGAACGGTGATCATGTGGACGTCTCCCCGCCGAAGGGTGTGCGGCGAGATGCCGGACCCGCGGCTGGAGACATGAACCCCAAGGAACGCGGCGATATTCCTTCGGCGCCGCAACACAAGAGCAAACGGAATTCTCTGCCGGAAATCAAAAAGCCCGGCGTGACCCGCCGGGCTTCGACATCGATCACGATGCGTTTGGCATCACATCGGCTGCAAATTGCCCGCCGCCTCCTTGCCACGTTCGGTGACGACCTCGTAGCTGACCTTCTGGCCTTCGTTCAGGCTCCGCATGCCGGCCCGCTCGATCGCGGTGATATGCACGAATACGTCCTTCGAGCCGTCATCCGGGTGGATAAAGCCGTAGCCTTTCTGGGTATTGAAGAACTTCACAGTTCCGGTAGCCATCGTAGTTCCTTTCAAGCATCTCTTCGTTGTACGCCCGCACGAGCATCGTGCCGGCGGCAACAATCCGAGTTTTGGGGGGTCACTTGAGTCGCAGCCCAAAACCGGGAGCGTGTCAGCAAGAGAGGCCGAAAACCAGGTTGCCGGCGGCCAGATAGACGGATTTGCCGTAACGGTCAACGGGGACAGACCCGCCAGGAATCGCACAAGTACCGCGCTTTCAGCAATTGGTAAGTGGTCCGCGCCTATAGTCCGCCTCCTTTGGTACGACAGATGTCAATCGTCGTGCCCGGCGGCAGAAATCATGAATCGCGACAAGCGCAAGAGCCGCCGCCGGCCGGTCTATTACCTGGCTCGCCTCGAGCTCCGACCCGGCAAGCCGGTCCGCTGCATCCTGTCGGACATCTCCGATACAGGCGCGCGCATCGACGTACCGTATCCGGACAAGGTTCCGGAACGCTTTCTGCTGTGGCTGACCGACAATGGCAGCGCGCGCCGCACCTGCGCGGTCGTCTGGCGCAAGGCAGGTCAGATCGGCGTCAAGTTCGAGCGGCGTCTGCCGCCGACTCGACGTGCGGAAATGGAGCCCGTTCAGAACCCCGTCGCCGCAAAGCGCGCCATCATGGAGTCGACCGCGGCGACTTGAGGCCGCTTACGCCTGTTGGATCGCAGAAAGAATCCAGGCGCCGCCGCGCGCACGCACGAAGGTCCACACTTCCGTCACTTCCTCAGCAGTGCCGCCATCGACAACCCGCCCCGAGGCGCGGTCGACCATGCTGTCAGTCAGTCCGAAGCGCATCGCCACCGTCGCATATTCACTGTCGCCCTCGCGCCAGGATTCGGCGAGGTCGCCCTGCCGCAGTTGCACCGCGGTTACTTTGTTGACGAGGCCGCGACTCGCGTTCTGCGACATTTGCTCGGAGAAGTACGACAGCATCTCCGGCGTCACGTGCGCGCGCAGCGCATTGAGATCTTCGGCCGAATAGGCCGCCTGGATATCACCCAGCAGGCGCTCGAAGGCATCGTAGTCCGGCTTGCCGATCGTGATCGGCTCGGATGCGGCCGCGCCGCCGCCTTGCGCCGCGCCGCCGAGCGGCGAGAAGCCCAAACCCGCGCCGCCGCCTCCCGCATAGGCCGATGCCGGCATGTTGCGTCGCTGCCACCAGGCAAAAATCATCTTGGCGGCGAAATAGATCAGGCCGAGTTGGAACACGAGGCCGATCAGCGAGCCGAAGCCGCCCATGCCGCCGAAGAAGCCGTGACCGAACAGAAGCCCGAACAGGCCGGCGCCGAGGAAGCCGGCGGCAAGCCCGCCGAACAGGCCGTGGCCGAAGAAGCCCGGGCGACTCGCGCCGCTGCCGAAGGGCGACGTTGCACGCGGCTGCGTCATGCTGCGCTGGATCGGCGCAGCCGACGGCGCGGTGCGTGTGGCCGAGGGCGCCGAAAAGGTCCGAATGCCGCGGCTGCCACCGGAAAATCCGCCGCCGGCGCGCGCGTTGGCACCGTCGCCCGAGACGAGCACCAGAGCAGTCGCGATCGCGGCGAGCGCGATCAACCAACGGTGGCGGACCATGAATGCAATTCTCCCAGAGCTGATATGGCGGATAGAAAATAGGCAAGATTGCGGGGGTTTGTAAGGGGGCAGCGAGCCCGCAGGGCCACCCATTTGACGTCACGCGATTGTCACATCTTTTCAGGAACCTGCGGGTCGCCGCGGGCATTCCCCTGCCGCTGGGACACAACGGAGGAGGCCCATGCGAGCCCTTCTCGCCGCCGCCATCTTTTTGACCTGTGTCGGCCCGGTTGGCGCCAAGCCCTCGCCGCCGGAGACACCGCGTCTCGCTCCCTCACCATCGGACCTCGCCATTGCCGTCGGCGCTGCCGGCGCGATGATGGAGTCCGACTATTTCCAAGCGCCGCAGGCGCAATTCTCCGGCCGCGGCGTATTTGCCTGCCGTTTGCAGGCGGAGATGTTCTCCAAGGTCAGGTTGGCGCAGGCCTGCCGCTGACGCGCCGCTTTAGCTGGCGAGCGTCTTCTTCACTTCGGCCACAAGTTGCTTGAGCGAGAAGGGCTTGGCGAGGAAGGCATACTGCTCTTCGCTCGGCAGGTTTTTGGCAAAGGCCTCCTCGGCGTAGCCCGAGACGAAGATCACCTTCAATTCCGGCTCGCGCCGGCGCAGCTCCTTGAGCAGGCTCGGCCCATCCATCTCAGGCATCACGACGTCCGAAACGACGAGGTCGACACGGCCCTCGCGCTCGAGCACCTCGATCGCCTCGACGCCATTGCTCGCCTCAAGCACGGTGTATCCGCGCGACGACAGGCCGCGGGCGTTGAGTGCGCGCAGGCCCTCCTCGTCTTCGACCAGCAGAATCCTGCCCTCGCCGGTCAAATCCGCAGCGGCCGCCTTCGCCATCGTATCGGCCGCCGACATCGCACCCGCGACGGCAGGCGCCTCGCCCGCCGGCTTCTCGCTTATCGTCGGCACATGGCGCGGCAGGAAGATGCGGAAGGTGGTGCGGCCCGGCTCGCTATCGGCGTAGATGTAGCCGCCGGTCTGCTTGACGATGCCGTAGACGGTGGACAGGCCCAGGCCGGTGCCTTTGCCCACTTCTTTAGTGGTGAAGAAGGGCTCGAAGATCTTGTCGATGATCTCCGCCGGGATTCCGGTGCCCGTGTCGCTCACTTCGACCATTACGTAGTCGCCCGTCGGCATGCCCTTGGTGCCGAACGAGCCTGAATCCTTCGCCTCGACATTGGCCGTGCGCATGCCGAGCGTGCCGCCGTCCGGCATGGCGTCGCGCGCATTGACGGCGAGGTTCACGATCACCTGCTCGAACTGCGAAATGTCGGCCTTGACCGGCCAGAGATCGCGTCCGTGCACAATGCCGCTGAACGTCACCTTCTCCCCAATCAGGCGCTTCAAAAGCATACCGAGATCGCCGAGCACCTCGCCGAGGTCGAGCACTTGCGGCCGCAAGGTCTGCTTACGCGAGAACGCCAGCAGCTGCCGCACGAGAGCGGCGGCGCGGTTGGCATTCTGCTTGATCTGCATGATGTCCTTGAAGGACGGATCGGTCGGTTTGTGCGCGTTGAGGAGGAAGTCGGTCGCCATCATGATCGCCGACAAAACGTTGTTGAAATCGTGCGCGATGCCGCCGGCGAGCTGGCCGACCGATTCCATCTTCTGCTGCTGATAGATGCGGTTCTCGAGCGTGCGCTGCGCCGTCGTCTCCAGCGCGTAGACGATCGCCGCCTCGCCGTCGCTGTCGCCGTCCTCCACGGCGAGTACGAAGAAATTCGCCCAGCGCTCGTTTTGACCCGCGAGCGCCGCCTCGACCGGCGGGATCTCGCCTTGACCTTCAGCCGCCTGACGGATCGCCGCCTCCAGCGCGGGGCGGTCGCGCTCGGCCACCACCGTAAGAATCGAGCGGTCGTCGGTCTTGAACGCGCCCTCGAAAGCGGAAGCAAAGCGCGCGTTGCTGCGGGCGATGCCGCCATGACGGTCGACGGTGGCGATCGCCATCGGCGTGTTCTGGAAGAAGCGCATGAACCGCACTTCCGCCGCCCGCTGCGGATCGCCGCCGGCATCCTTGGCGCGGTTGAGCACGAGCGTGCGCGACGGGCCCGCCGCGCCATCGGCGCCGAAGGCAACCTTGTGGAACAGCCGCACCGGCACCGGCTTGCCGCTACGCGTGCGCAGATCGAGGTCGAGCACCTCGGTCGTTACCCCGCCCGGCGTAGCGGCGAGCGTCGTCAGGAGCTTCGCGCCCTCGCCGGCGATCATGTCGTCGAGCTTGAGCGCCCCCGCGCCGACCTGCGCCAGATCATGGTCGAGCCAGGCAGCGAGCGTGGCGTTAAGGTAGACGATCGTGCCCGCCGCATCGACCGAGAAGAAGCCGGCCGGCGCATGGTCGAGATAGTCGATGGCGTGCTGCAATTCCTGGAATACGTTTTCCTGCCGTTCGCGCTCGCGGGTGACGTCGGCGATCTCCCACACCGTCATGCGCGCGTCGCGCTTGCCGTCGCCGAGCGGCCGCACCTTGAGGCGCAGCCATCGCGCGCTTTGCGTGCCAGTGCCGGCGAGCCGCACCTCTTCCTGAAGGCGGCGGCCTTCGCGCGCGGCCTTCAGGAGCCGGTAGGTCGACTCGGAGACGTCAGGGTCGCCGATGAAGACGCGCTCGATCGGACGCACGTCGTTGTCGTCGGCCGCACCGGTCAAGTCGAGATAGCTGGCATTGGCGTAGAAGACGCGGCCGGAGTAATCGGTGACGAGAACGCCGTCGGAGGAGTTGTCGATCACGGTCTTGAGCAGAGGGTGGCCGCCGTCGCGTCCCGACAAGCGCAGAATGCCCGAGGCCGTGGCGAACAGCGCAAAGACGCCGACGGTCCCGAGGGCGGCAAGAAGAATGAGAATGTAGCTCGCGGCGTGCTCGCGCCCGATGAAGGCCAATCCGCCGCCGGCAGCGACCAGGAGCAGCGCGACCAGCAGCACCAGCGCGACGGAGCCGCTGCGCGGCACGTTCTGGCTCTTGTCGAAGGCGGGACGGCTCTGCCCCTCGCCGCCTTCCGCGGCGCTCTGCCCTGCCGGATCCTGGCCTGCCATGACGCTTCTTGCGACCTTCTCTCGCCGCGGCGCGAGCTCCCTGTCCTCAGTGCCCCACGGGCCCCCCGGGGCGCAAGGGGCTCACGCCCCCCCTTGGGATAAGCGGTTCCTGTTTCAGCGCGCCGCGACCGCCCGGCGCAGCCGCATAATGTAGCCAATCACCTCCGCAACCGCCTTGTAGTGTTCCGGCGGAATGACCTGGTCGATCTCGACCGTCGCGTGCAGGGCGCGCGCAAGCGGGGGGTTTTCCACGATCGCGATCCGATGCTCGGCCGCGATCTCGCGAATCTTCAGGGCGAGCGCGTCAACGCCCTTGGCGACGCAGAGCGGCGCCGCCATGCCGCGCTCATATCGCAGCGCGACCGCGAAGTGGGTCGGGTTGGTGATGATCACCGAGGCTTTCGGCACCGCCGCCATCATGCGCTTGCGCATGCGCGCTTGCCGCAACTGCTTCAGCTTGCCCTTGACGGTCGGGTCGCCTTCGCTCTGCTTGAATTCTTCCTTCAATTCACGAAGCGACATTTTTTGTTTGTCGTACCATTGCCGGTACTGGAACAGATAATCGCCGGCGGCAACGACCGCGAGCATGGCAACGACCGTGCCCATCAGCTTCAATACGATCTTGACAATATACGACAGCAGCGCCGCGGGATCGGTATGGACCAGAGCCTCCATGTGCTCGCGCTCCGGCCACATCAGCCCCGCAAGCACCGTGCCGACCACCACGATCTTGACCAGCCCCTTCGTGAAATTGGCGAGCGCCTGCTTTGAGAACAACCGCTTGAGTCCCGCCAGCGGCGAGACCTTCGACAGCTTCGGCGCTAGTCCGTCGAACGACCAGACGAGCTTGTGCTGGACAAGATTTCCGGCCAAGGCCGCCAGTGTCAGGAGCACGAACGGGATCGCGACCGCACCCAGGATCTCGGTCCCGATTTTCTTGAACAGGCCGGGCAGAGCGGGGCCGTCGACCGATATCTGCCAGGAATTTGCGATCAGGCCGCGCATCGTGGCGGTCAGATCGCGGCTCATGCCCGCGGAAAAGGCCATCAGCACGAGCGTGGCGCCGGCCATCACGAACCAGGTATTGACCTCTTGGCTCTTGACGACATCGCCGCGCTTGAGCGCTTCATCAAGCCGTTTTTGACTTGGTTCTTCTGTTCTGTCGCTGTCGTCGCCCGCTTCCGCCATCGGCAGGTCCTAGCCGGTGGGCGCGAGTTGACTGAGCACGTCGTGCAGGAAGGAGGTGAAGGTGCCCATCATGGCGCCAAGCACCATCACGAGAAGCAGCAGCCCGAGCAGGATCGACAACGGCAGACCGATGAAGAAGACCTGCATCTGCGGCATCAGCCGCGACAATACGCCGAGGCCGACATTGAACAGCAGACCGAAGGCGATGAATGGCGCCGCCAGCTGGATGCCGATGCGGAAGGATGCGGCGACAATGGCGGTGATGTGCTTGGCCGCGTCACCGGTAAGCGGCATCTCGCCTGGCTTGAAGATCGCGTAGCTGTCGTTCATCGCCTCGATCACGAGGTGATGCATGTTGGTGGCAAAGATCAGCGTCACGCCGAGCACGGCGAGGAAGTTGCCGACCAGCACACCCTGCTGATCCTGTGTCGGGTCGACCGCGGTGACGAAACCGAGGCCGAGCTGCTGCGCCACCACGAATCCCGCAGTCTGCAATGCCGATACGGCGAGCCGCGCGGTGATGCCGAGCACGAGGCCGATCACCACCTCCTGAACCATCTCCACGATCATCGGTGTGAACTGCGTCAGGTCGATCGTGTAGGCTTGGCGGTGCAACGGCAGCAATACGGCCGTCAACACCAGCGCGATGCCGAGGCGTACTCGAACCGGCAAGTTCTGCTCGCCGAAGCCCGGCAGCAGCATGACCATCGCGCCGATCCGGCCGAAAGCGAGAATGAAGGCTGCCGCCAGCGCCGGCAGGAAGGAGATGTCGATGTGCATCTAAATCCTTCGCCGGCGCCTGATGCCGCTCCGGCACGGGCGCCCGCTCGTCATCCAGTAACGATGCGCGCCGCGATTCGCAGCATTTCCATGTGCAGCCGCTCAGCCATGAACGGGAGCGCGATGAGAAGCGATACGAAGATGGCGAGGATCTTCGGCACGAAGGCGATCGTCATCTCCTGGATTTGCGTCAACGCTTGCAGGAGCGAAATGGCGACGCCGACGACGAGGCCGACGAGCATGACAGGCGCCGACACGACGACCAAAGTGATGATGGCTTCGCGCGCGACGTCGAGGACTTCCGGACCGGTCATGCCACTTCCCTCCGCTCAGATCGGCATCTTCATGATGTCTTGGTAGGCGGCGATGATCTTGTCGCGGACTGCCACCACGGCGTCGATCGCGACCTCGGTCTCCGACACGGCGGTGACCACGTCGACCATGTTGGCCTTGCCGGTTGCGACGGCGCGGGTCTGGGCATCGGACTTCTGGCCGATCTCGTTGACGGACCCGATCGCCTGCTTGAGGACGGAAGCGAAGCTCGAGCCGCCGTCTTCAGCGCCGGACAACGGCGAGGACGAGGTGAGCTTGGCAATATTGGCATAGGCGCTGGCGGCGCTGATCGGGGTGGTCATGGGTCAGACCTTTCGGGGTGGCGTCACGCCTTGAGAATGTCGATGGTGCGCTGGAGCATGCGGCGCGTCGCGGTGATGACGTTGATATTGGCCTGATACGAGCGCTGGGCCTCGCGCATGTCGGTCATTTCCACGAGAGAATTGACGTTTGGATATTTGACGTTGCCATTCTTGTCCGCGGCCGGATGACCGGGCTCGTATTTGAGCTGGAAGTCCGAGCTGTCGGTCACAGGCTTGCCGAGTTCGACGACGTTTGCGCCCACGGCGCGGTCGAACTCCATCTGGAACGTCGGGATCTTGCGCCGGTAAGGATCGGCGCCCGGCCCGGACGGGGTCGAATCGGCGTTGGCAATGTTCTCCGAGATGATGCGCATGCGGCCGGCCTGCGCGCGCAGTCCTGTCGCGGCGATCGCCATGCTCTTGAGGAAATCCATGCCTCTTATGCTCCTGCCTGGTACCGCGCGCTCACGACTTGCCGATCGCCGTCTTCAACAGATTGAGGCTGCGCGTGTAGAGCGCCGACACGGCCTGATAATCCATCTGGTTGGCGGCGACCTTCATCATCTCGTCCTCGATATTGACCGCGTTGCCGGTCGGCCGCAGGTCGTGGGCGGCCGGCCGTTCACTGCGGAAGGCCTCGGCCGCATTGAGGCCCGGCAGATGCCCGCTTTCGGTCGTTGCGAGCCGCACCGGCTGCGCGGTAGCAGACGATGAATCGAATTTCGGCGGGGCGAGATCGCTCGGCCGGAAATTGGGCGTGTCGGAGTTGGCGACGTTTTCGGCGAGTACGCGCTGGCGCGCCTGCGCCCAGTCGAGGCGCGTGCGCAGCATCGAGAAGATCGGGATGTCCGCGAGTCCCATGACCGGCCTGAAAAGTTCCGCTTGTGCGCCCCCGCACTAGGCAGACTTTGCCGAGTGCATGGTTAACAACCGGTAAATGACGGCGTGTCGGAGCCGCGCAAACCGCACTCGCGTTAACCACCGCAAGTGCCGGCAAACCGGCGTTTCAGCGCAAAAGGCCCTTTATTTATCCAGACTCTGTTAGTATGCGGAGCAGGCAGATAGTGCCTTCGTCCATTAAGAGTTCGGGCAGCCCGTTGCGCGGCAGCACGAACGCGGAGTTTGATTGATGTTCGATTCCCTCTTCGGCCTGCCCTTGGCCGCGCGCTTCTTCGTCGCCTTCCTGGTGGTGCTGGCTCTGATCGGCGTGACCGCCTGGGTGGTTCGCCGCTTCGGCGCCGCGCGCCTCGGCGGCGGCTCCGCGCGCGGA
>DATCFB010000333.1:0-7516 GCA_036509755.1 Pseudolabrys sp.
GGTCAAGCCCGCGCATGACAAAGATGAGAGTTATCGGTTGCGCGGAGGCCGTACGATGAGCGTGCGCCGTCTCGCCCCTGCGGAAGTTCAACCGAAGAGCTTCGCCTTCACGCCGGATAATCTCGACTGGGCGAAGAAGCAGATCGCCAAATATCCGGAAGGCCGCCAGGCTTCGGCCGTCATCCCGATCCTGTGGCGTGCGCAGGAGCAACACGGCGGCTGGCTGACGGAAGCAGCGATCCGTTACGTCGCCGACATGCTCGACATGGCGCACATCCGCGCCCTCGAGATCGCGACGTTCTATACGCAGTTCCTCCTTCAGCCGGCGGGCAAGAAGGCGCATGTGCAGGTCTGCGGCACGACGCCGTGCCGGTTGCGCGGCGCCGAGGACATCATCGAGGTCTGCCAGCACCGCATCCATCACGATCCGCATCACGTTTCGGCGGACGGCGATTTCTCCTGGGAAGAGGTCGAGTGCCTCGGCGCCTGCGTCAACGCGCCAATGGTGCTGATCGGCAGTGATACCTACGAGGACCTGACGCCGGAGAATTTCGGCAAGGTGCTCGACGGCTTCGCCAAGGGAAAGCCGGTGAAACCCGGCCCGCAGATCGACCGCCAGTTCTCAGCGCCGATCGGCGGCGCGACGACGCTCACCGATCCGGCGATCTACGCCTCGCACCCGACGCAAGGCCGTTCGGGCACGACTGACCAAGATGCGAAGCGTCCTGGCGCCGCGGCGAACGTGACCGAGGCGCCGGTGCCGAAGCCGCCGGCCGACGACTCGACGCTCAAGCGCAAACCAAAACCGAACTGATCGGCGGAAGAACGACAAATGCTCGCTGACAAGGATCGCATCTTCAAGAATCTCTACGGGGTCCACGATTGGAGCCTGAAGGGGGCGCGTGCGCGCGGCGCCTGGGACGGCACCAAGGCGATCCTCGAGCGCGGCCGCGACGGCATCATCAGCGAAATGAAGGCGTCAGGCCTGCGCGGCCGCGGCGGCGCCGGATTTCCGACCGGCCTCAAGTGGTCGTTCATGCCGAAGGAGATCGGCGAGCGGCCGCATTACCTCGTCGTCAACGCCGACGAGTCCGAGCCCGGCACCTGCAAGGATCGCGAGATCATGCGGCACGATCCGCATCTGCTCGTCGAGGGTTGTCTCATCGCCGGCTTCGCCATGGGCGCGCATGCCGCCTACATCTATGTGCGCGGTGAATTCATCCGCGAGCGCGAGCACCTTCAAGCGGCGGTCGACGAGGCCTATGAGGCCAAACTGATCGGCAAGAACAATGTCAACGGCTGGGACTTCGACGTCATCGTCCACCACGGCGCCGGCGCCTATATCTGCGGCGAGGAGACCGCACTGCTCGAAAGTCTCGAAGGCAAGAAGGGCATGCCGCGGCTCAAGCCGCCGTTCCCGGCTAATGTCGGACTCTACGGCTGCCCGACGACGGTCAACAACGTCGAGTCGATCGCTGTCGCACCCGACATCATGCGCCGCGGCGCCGCCTGGTTCTCCTCGTTCGGCAATCCGAACAATGTCGGCACCAAGCTCTTCTGCATCTCCGGGCACGTGAACAGACCGTGCAACGTCGAAGAGGCGATGGGCATCACGTTCCGCGAGCTGATCGAAACCCATTGCGGCGGCATCCGCGGTGGTTGGGACAATCTCAAGGCCGTGATCCCCGGCGGCTCGTCGGTGCGCATGGTGCCGGCCGCGGAGATCATCGACACGCCGATGGATTTCGACAGTTTGATGAAGCTGAAGTCCGGCCTCGGCACGGCAGCCGTCATTGTCATGGACAAGTCGACCGATCTGATCCGGGCCGTCGCGCGGCTGGCCTATTTCTACAAGCACGAGAGCTGCGGCCAGTGCACTCCCTGTCGCGAGGGCACCGGCTGGATGTGGCGCGTGCTGACGCGCATGGCCGAAGGCCGCGCGCAGAAGCGCGAGATCGACATGCTTCTGGAAGTCACCAAGCAGGTCGAAGGCCACACCATCTGTGCGCTCGGCGATGCGGCAGCCTGGCCGATCCAGGGCCTGATCGCGCATTTCCGTCACGAGATCGAAGAACGCATCGATGCTTATTCGCGCAACGCCGATGACCAGGGCGTCCGCGATCCGATCGCGGTCGCGGCGGAGTAGGAACGATGGATCGTCGCCATCTCGCGGAGTTCAACGTCGCGCGGGTCAAGTATCCGCTCGACGATCCGCGCATGAAGGAGTTCATCGACAATGTCGCGCGCGTGAATGCGCTCGCCGACAACATCGACGGCTTCGTCTGGCGGCTTCAGGACGACAGCGGGCATGCGATGGATATGCGGGTCTATGACGACGCCACCATCCTGCCGAACCTGACCGTTTGGGAAAACGTCGCAGCGCTCGAGCGCTTCGTGTTCAAGACGGTGCACGCCCGCTTCTTTGACCGGCGCGAGACCTGGTTCGAGCAGCCGAAGCCGACCTTGGTGATGTGGTGGGTGCCGGCGGGACATTGCCCGGGCCTTGAAGAGGGCGTCGCGCGGCTCGATCATCTGCGGGCGCACGGCCCGAGCGAACTTGCCTTCGGCTGGGAGAGCCTCCCGGCCGCATCGAATGGGAACACGGCGCGTCACAAGCGCGCGAGCGAGCAAGCGGCATGACCAAACTGATTGTCGACGGCAAAGAGATCGACGTTCCGCCGGAGTACACGCTGCTCCAGGCCTGCGAGGCGGCGGGCGCGGAAATCCCGCGCTTCTGCTTCCATGAGCGGCTGTCGATTGCCGGCAATTGCCGTATGTGCCTCGTCGAACTGAAGGGCTCGCCGAAGCCGGTCGCATCCTGCGCCTGGGGCGTGCGTGACTGCAGGCCGGGCCCGAACGGCGAGCCACCGGTCGTCAACACGCGCACGCCGATGGTGAAGAAGGCGCGCGAAGGCGTGATGGAGTTCCTGCTGATCAATCATCCGCTCGACTGCCCGATCTGCGATCAGGGCGGCGAGTGCGATTTGCAGGATCAGGCGATGGCCTACGGCGTCGACTCCTCGCGCTACGCCGAGAACAAGCGCGCTGTCGAAGACAAATATATCGGACCGCTGGTCAAGACGATCATGAACCGCTGCATCCATTGCACGCGGTGCATCCGCTTCACCACGGAGGTGGCGGGGGTGTCCGAGCTCGGCGCCATCGGGCGCGGCGAGGACATGGAGATTACGACCTATCTCGAGCACGCGATGACGTCGGAATTGCAGTCCAACGTCGTCGATCTTTGTCCGGTCGGCGCCCTGACCTCGAAGCCCTATGCCTTCACGGCGCGGCCGTGGGAATTGTCGAAGACACAGTCGATCGACGTCATGGACGCGCTCGGCTCGGCCATCCGCATCGATACGCGCGGCCGCGAGGTCATGCGCATCCTGCCGCGCAACAATGACGAGGTGAACGAGGAGTGGATCTCCGACAAGACGCGTCACGTGGTCGATGGGTTGCGCACGCAACGCCTTGACCAGCCTTACGTCCGCGTCGGTGGCCGGTTGAAACCGGCGTCGTGGACCGAGGCGTTCTCCATCATCGCCAATCGCGTGAAGGGAACGAGCGGCAATCGCGTCGGCGCCATCGCCGGCGACCTTTGCGGCGCGGAGGAGATGTACGCGCTCAAGGACCTGATGACCCGACTCGGCTCGGCCAATATCGACGCGCGCCAGGACGGCGCCGTGTTCGACCCGGCCTGGGGCCGTGCCTCCTATCTGTTCAACGCCACCATCGCCGGCATCGAGCAGGCCGATGCGCTCCTGATCGTCGGCGCCAATCCGCGCCGCGAGGCGGCGGTGCTCAACGCCCGCATTCGTAAGCGCTGGCGGCACGGCAATTTCCCGATCGCGCTGATCGGCGAGAAGGCCGACCTTACCTATCCCTACGATTATCTGGGCGCGGGCGCGGAGACACTCGCCGATCTCGGCAAAAGCAAATTCGCCGAAGCGTTCAAGGCCGCCAAGAAGCCGCTGATCGTCGTCGGTGCCGGCATGTTCGCGCGCAAGGACGGCGCGGCATTGGCTGCGCTCGTCGCCAAGGCGGCGGCCGACTTCGGCGTCGTCACGGACGGCTGGAACGGCTTCTCGGTATTGCATAGCGTGGCTTCGCGCGTCGCGGCGCTCGATCTTGGCCTCGTGCCGGGCGCCGGCGGCAAGACGGCGGCGCAGATGGCCGAAGGCGGGCTCGATGTTGTCTTCCTGCTCGGCGCCGACGAGATCGACGTCGCCCCGGGCGCCTTTGTCGTCTACATCGGCACGCATGGCGACCGCGGCGCCCACCGCGCCGACGTTATTCTGCCGGCGGCAGCCTATGCAGAGAAGTCGGCGATCTACGTCAACACCGAAGGCCGGGTGCAGCTTGCCAACCGCGCCGCGTTCCCGCCGGGCGACGCGCGCGAGGACTGGGCGATCCTGCGTGCTCTCTCCGACGCGCTCGGATGCAGGCTGCCCTATGACTCGCTGGCGCAACTGCGCCAATCGATGTTCGGCGCGCATCCGCACCTGATGCGCATCGACCAGATCGCCGCCGGCGAGCCGGCCGACATCGCCAAGCTGGCGAAGCTTTCCGGCACGCCGGACAAGGCGGCGCTGAAGTCCGGCGTGACCGATTTCTATTTCACCAATCCGATCGCACGCGCCTCCGCCATCATGGCCGAATGCTCGGCGCTGGCCCATGCGGCGCATAAGACGGCGGCGGAGTAGGGACATGGATTTCTTCTGGACCTATCTCTGGCCGCTGATCATTACGATCGCCGAATCCGTGCTGATGCTGGTCCTGCTGCTGATCGCGATCGCCTACATCCTGCTCGCCGACCGCAAGATCTGGGCGGCGGTGCAGATAAGGCGCGGCCCGAACGTGGTCGGCCCCTGGGGCCTGTTCCAATCCTTCGCCGATCTTTTGAAGTTCATGCTCAAGGAGCCGGTGATCCCCGCCGGCGCCAACAAGGGCGTGTTCCTGCTGGCGCCGCTCGTCACCTGCGTGCTGGCGCTCGCGGCCTGGGGCGTGATGCCGGTCAATGCCGGCTGGGTGATCGCCAACATCAATGTCGGCGTTCTCTACATTTTCGCCATCTCCTCGCTGATGGTCTACGGCGTGATCATGGCGGGCTGGGCGTCGAATTCGAAATATCCGTTCCTCGCCGCGCTGCGCTCGGCGGCGCAGATGGTGTCCTACGAGGTCTCGATCGGCTTCGTGTTCATCACCGTGCTGCTCTGCGCCGGCTCGCTGAACCTCACGCAGATCGTCGAGGCGCAGAACTCGAAATGGGGGCTGCTCGGCTGGTACTGGCTGCCGCTTTTGCCGATGTTCGTCGTCTTCTTTGTCTCGGCGCTGGCCGAGACCAACCGGCCGCCCTTCGACCTCGTCGAGGCGGAGTCGGAGCTGGTGGCAGGCTTCATGGTCGAATATGGCTCGACCCCCTACATGATGTTCATGCTCGGCGAATACGTCGCCATCGGCACGATGTGCGCCATGGGCACGATCCTGTTCCTGGGCGGCTGGCTCTCGCCGATCCCGTTCGCGCCATTCACGTGGGTGCCGGGCGTGATCTGGTTCGTGCTCAAGGCGCTGTTCATGTTCTTCCTGTTCGCCATGGCCAAGGCGATTGTGCCGCGGTATCGCTACGACCAGTTGATGCGGCTCGGCTGGAAGGTGTTCCTGCCGGTGTCTATGGCCATGGTCGCGATCGTCGCCGCCGTCATCCAGTATGGCGGCGTGGCGACCGCCGCGATGAAGTGAGGATGCGATGAGACTGGATCGCGCGGCCAAAACGATTTTTTTGTGGGAGTTCGTCACCGGCTTCGTGCTGGCGATGCGCTATTTCTTCAAGCCGAAGGTGACCCTCAACTATCCGTTCGAGAAGAATCCGATTTCGCCGCGCTTCCGCGGCGAGCATGCGCTGCGCCGTTATCCGAACGGCGAGGAGCGCTGCATCGCTTGTAAACTATGCGAGGCGGTCTGCCCGGCGCAGGCCATCACCATCGAGGCCGGGCCGCGCCGCAATGACGGCACACGCCGCACCACTCGCTACGACATCGACATGGTGAAGTGCATCTATTGCGGCCTGTGCCAGGAGGCCTGCCCGGTCGATGCCATCGTCGAAGGTCCGAATTTCGAGTTCGCCACCGAGACGCGCGAGGAGCTCTATTTCGACAAGGAACGCCTGATGGCAAATGGCGACCGCTGGGAACGCGAGATCGCGAAGAACCTCGCGCTCGACGCGCCGTACAGGTGAGATGAGATGATCGCCGCCCTGTTCTTCTATCTCTTTGCCTGCATCTGCGTCGCCAGCGCGGTGATGGTCATCGCCTCGCGCAATCCGGTGCATTCGGTGCTGTTCCTGATCCTCGCCTTCGTCAACGCGGCGGCCCTGTTCGTGATGATGGGCGCCGAATTCCTGGCGATGATCCTGATCGTCGTCTATGTCGGCGCCGTGGCGGTGCTGTTCCTGTTCGTAGTGATGATGCTGGACGTCGATTTCGCCCAGTTAAAGCACGGCGTTCTGCAATACCTGCCGTTCGGCGCGCTGGTCGGCGGCATCTTTCTCGCCGAACTTCTGCTCGTCGTCGGCGGCTGGGTGATCGGGCCTGACGTGAAGACCGCGATCACCGCGCCGATTGCGGCCGATGTCACCAACACCGAGGCGCTCGGTCTCGTGCTCTATACGCGCTACGTCTACTTCTTCGAGGCCGCCGGCATGGTCCTGCTCGTCGCAATGGTCGGCGCCATCGTCCTGACGCTCCAGCATAGGGTTCGTGTCAAGCGCCAGAGCATCCCGGTGCAGAACGCGCGCACGCCGGCGACCGCCATGGAGGTCGTCAAGGTCAAGACCGGGCAGGGGCTGGGAAGCAACACATGACGATCGGCCTCGGGCACTATCTCAGCGTCGCCGCCATCCTGTTCACGCTCGGGATCGCCGGCATCTTCTTGAACCGCAAGAACGTCATCATCATCCTGATGTCGATCGAGCTCATTCTGCTCGCGGTTAACATCAACCTCGTGGCGTTCTCGACCCATTTGGGCGACATCGTCGGTCAGGTCTTCGCGCTGTTCGTTCTCACGGTCGCTGCAGCGGAAGCGGCTATCGGCCTCGCCATTCTCGTGGTCTTCTTCCGTAACCGCGGTTCGATCGCGGTCGACGACATCAATTTGATGAAGGGCTGAACCTTCCGATGTACCAGGCCATCGTCTTCCTGCCTTTGCTCGGCGCGATTCTCGCCGGCCTGATCGCGCTCGCCGGCGCGCGTGCGCGCTTCCCGGGCGAGAGCCCGCCGCCGGGCATGGAGGACAACGCCACCGGTCAAGCCGCACACCACCACGAGCCCGCCGTCACCGGCGGTGCGGTTATCCACCACAGCCATGACGAGCCGCTCGGCGGCCATGGTCACGACGATCATGGTCACGCTCCAGCGGTGCCCGCTGCAGCCGGCTCGCGCATGGCCGAGCTCATCACCACGACGCTTTTGATGGTCTCGATGGTGCTGTCGTGGATCGCCTTTGTGCAGGTCGGTTT
>DATCFB010000334.1:0-2691 GCA_036509755.1 Pseudolabrys sp.
CGCGTTGCTGACCGAGGCCATCGCCGCTGCAACCCGGCGGTCCCGCGAACTGGCGGGGTAGCGGGGCCTCTGGAACGGCCCTTGGCTCGCACCTAGATCAAGGGACAGCCGGAAGGAGAACGCCCATGAGCATCGACACAACCCACCCGGAAGGGACTTCGAACCGCGACAAGGCCATCCAGGCCTTCATGGCGCTGCTCGCCGAGCGGCGCTTCGACGATGTCGGCCTTGCCGAAGTCGCCGGCCGCGCCGGTCTGAAGTTGTCGCAGTTGCGCGGCGAGTTCGGCTCGACGCTCGCGATCTACGCCGCGCATGTGAAGCAGATCGATGAAGCGGTGCTCGACGGGGGTGGCGACATGGGCGAGGAGCCGCATCGCGACCGCCTGTTCGACACCCTGATGCGGCGGCTGGAAAAACTGGCGCCGCACAAGGAAGCCGTGCGCTCAGTATTGTCATCTGCGCGCCGCCGTCCGGGGCTCGCCTTCGCTCTCAACGCGATGGCCATGCGATCGCAGAAATGGATGCTGGAAGCCGCCGGGATCAGCACATCCGGGCCGCGCGGCGGGCTGCGCGCGCAGGGTGCGGCGTTCCTGTTCGCGCGCGTGGTCGCCGTGTGGCTCGACGACGAAGAGGAAGGACTCGATCGCACAATGGCGGCGCTCGACCGCGGCCTTGCCAGCGCCGAGCGCTGGGACGGCTTCCTCGGTGATCTTTGCGCGATCCCGTGCGCGTTGCGCGGTTCGCGACGCCGGCGGCGTCCACTCGACGAAGGTCCGGCGGAAGCCAGCGCCGCCTAGACCGGTACGCGAACCGTCGCGCGCAGCCCGCCCAGCGGGCTGTCGCCGAGCGTAATGTCGCCGCCATGCGAACGGGCGATGTCGCGAGCGATCGCGAGCCCAAGCCCCGTGCCGCCTTCATCCTGATTGCGCGCATCGTCGAGGCGCAGGAACGGCTTGAACACATCCTCGCGCATATCGGCCGGAATGCCGGGGCCATCGTCGTCGATGGTCACCGTCAGATAGCGGTGATCACGATGGCCGGTGATGGCGATTGCCGGCGCGTAGCGCGCGGCGTTGGAGACGAGATTGGCGAGGCACCGCTTGAACGCCGCCGGCCGAACCGTGACGACCGGTGGCCCGTAGAAAACCACGGTGGCTTTGTGGCCGTTCCGCTCGGCGTCGCTGCGAAGCTCCTCCAGAAACTCCGCCATGTCGGTCGGCGCCGAACTCTCGCCGAGATCACCGCGCGCGAAAGCGAGATAGGCCTCGAGCATGCGGGCCATCTCGTCGACGTCCTTCTTCATACCCTCGACTTCGGGATTGCTGTCGATCAGCGCCAGTTCGAGCTTGAAGCGCGTCAACACCGTGCGCAGGTCATGGCTGACGCCGGCGAGCATTGCCGTCCGCTGTTCCATGGCGCGTTCGATGCGGGTCTTCATCTCGATGAAGGCCGCCGCCGCGCGTCGGACCTCGCGCGCGCCGCGCGGCCGGAAGTTGGGCGCCTCGCGGCCCTTGCCGAAACTTTCGGCGGCGTCGGCAAGCCGCAGGATCGGCCTGATCTGGTTGCGCAGGAAGGCGATGGCGACGACCAGCAGCACGGTCGAGGTGCCGACCATCCACAGCAGGAATATCTCGGAATTGGACGCGTAGGCGGCGCTGCGCCGCGCAAAAATGCGCATCACGGTGTTGTCCAGTTGGACTCGGATCTCGACAAGCGACGATTTCCCGACAGTGTCGATCCAGAACGGCCGCGCGATCTGCTTACGCAATTCTTCCGACAACGCCTGGTCGAGGAGCGAGAAAAACGGCTTCGGCATGGGCGGGGGCAATTCGCCCATCGGCAGGAAATCGACGACGAGGCCGAGCCGGTTCTGCGCGATCTTGCGGATCTTTGAGCGGTCGGCATCCTGCGGATAGACCCCGTAGACGTCGATCAGCGCCCCGATGTCATGCACCACGTCGGCCGAGAGCCGTTGCGTCACCAGGTTCCAGTGCCGCTCCATGAATACGAAGGCGATCACCGATTGCAGGATCACCATCGGCGCAATGATGATGAGCAGCGCCCGAGCATAGAGGCCCTTCGGCATGAAGCCGTTGACCCAGCGGCTCATCCGGCGCCAGCCATCAGCGATCTGTCCGAGGCCGCGGTGCACACGCCGTACCGGCGGGATGGAGTCGTACCACTCCCACGCCTCGCGGATGCGTGTCAGCGCGGTGCGCACCCCGTGGGAGATGTCGAGGCTGGTCATGTGGTGATGACGAGCCGGTAGCCGATGCCACGCACGGTCTGCACGAACAGCGGATCGGCAGGATTGCGCTCCAACTTACGGCGCAGGCGGTTGACCTGCACGTCGACGGCACGCTCGTTGACCGAGCCGCCATTACCGGCGAGCGCCATGCGCGACACGGTCTCGCCCGGCGTGGCGGCGAGGACACGCAACATCTCCCGCTCGCGATCGGTAAGGCGGATCGTGTCCTCGCCCTTGCGCAATTCGCCGCGGGGGATGTGGAAGACGAACGAGCCGAAACGTACGCATTCGGCCGGAGGCGGCGTAGCAGGGTAAGCGCGCTTGAGAATATTGGCGATGCGCAGCGACAATTCGCGCGGCTCGAAGGGCTTCGAGAGGTAGTCGTCGGCTCCCATTTCGAGGCCTTTGATGCGGCTCTCGGCGGCGTCGCGTGCCGTCAGCAT
>DATCFB010000335.1:0-11119 GCA_036509755.1 Pseudolabrys sp.
GACATCGGTTGTCATCGTTGGCGGGCGGCCCGCATGTGCGCAAGTCATAATCGTTCCGGCATGACCGTTACCCGGCCCGAGAGTCCACCACGTTGAGCAACCGCACTTTGGGGCTTGCGATCCTTCGAAGTCTGACGAATAAATGCGGAGCCAAATCGGAGCCAAAAATCGGAAAACATGCATTTGCGGGCGTAGTTCAATGGTAGAACGGCAGCTTCCCAAGCTGCATACGAGGGTTCGATTCCCTTCGCCCGCTCCAATCTCCTCACGGTTTGGCAGCGCTCACGTCAGCGTGCCGGGCGCAAAACAGTAGTCGCGATGGTCGCCGCCGGCGTCGGTGAACCACCATACCGCGTGGCCGGTCGGGTTCGGCCCTTTGAGCACCATGTAGCCCGGTAACGTGCGCGGGCCTTGCTCGCCCTCGATGCTGACCGAGCCGTCTTTGTTGATGGCATAATTCGCAAGGCCAGTGGTGCTGTGACGAAAGCGACGGGCATCCGTTCTACGGCTCCTAAGCGCGGCGCGGAACGCGAATGCGTGATTTGCAATTGAGCTATGACAAAGACGCCAATGCCGCATCGGGCGGAGCGGCAAGTCTTTGTCTCATATCGTCGGGAATGTCGGATAGTCGATAGAGAGCAGCTCAGCCCGTCAGTTCACCGTCGCCTCTTCTTCGGCGAGAGCGCCCTCTGATGCGGCGGTCTCTTCGTCCTCTGGCGTTTCCGGCGCGACGTTAAAGTGGCGCAAGAACAGTGGCACGATGCGGGTGAGTTCGTCGTCGCATTCGGACTTCGGCGCCTTGCCGTATTTGACCGCGGATACGGTCCAGTTCGCCTGATCTGGGTTGGCGGTGGCGACCCGAGCCACGACGACCGCGGCCGCATCGATGCAGCGGCCCGCCTTGCGCAGGTAGCTCGTCAGCTTCTTCTCAAGATCGGCCTTGCTGACGACCATGCGGTCGCTGACCAGCTTCTTCGTCATTGAACGGACCCCGACGGACAGACCCGAATTCTAACGCCGGTACCATGAGCAGGGGGAGGAGAAGGTTACCGGACGGGCTCGCTTTTGCCCGACGCGCTCAACAAAGCCTTAAGCGTCGCTCGTGGGGGTTGCGCTATTCCGCCGCAACCGGAGTGATTACCGGCTATTCCGGCTGAGCCGGTTATGGATGGCCGTGGCGGCGATTGCGGCGTGCCCGGTGGCGACGCTGAGCTGGTGCAGATCGGTGACGACGTCGCCCGCGCCGAACAGCCCTTCCACCGTCGTCGCTTGATGCTCGTCGACGCTGAGATTGCCGGTCGCATTGCGATCGGCGCCGACCGCTGCGGCGAGATCCGAACGCACGATGCAGCCCATGGCCGGATAGAGCACGTCGAGCACGTGCGTCTTGCCGCCTTCGACGGTGACCGAAACGCCCTCGGCGGAAGGGTCGATGCGCGCGGCGACGCCCGCGATGTCGATCCCGGCTTCGTCCAGCGCATGCTTCAGGCCACCGCCATGGACGCCGTCGGTCACGAACAGCCGGACGTCGCGCGAATAGGTGCGCATGAACAGTGCCTTTTGCCCCGCAGTCTCGAACGGCCCGAGCACCCCGATCCGCTTGTCGGTCGCCTCATAGCCGTCGCAGATCGGGCAGAAGCGGATGGCGCCGTGGGCGATGCCTTCGCGCAGGCCTTCCGTCTGCGGCTTCTTGTCGATGAGGCCGGTGGCCATGACCACCGTATGCGCGCGCAGACACTTGCCGTCGGCCTGGGCAGAGAAGACGCCGCCATCGCGGGCGAGGGCGCTGACCGTCCCGCGTTCGAGCGTGGCGCCGTAGCGGAGCGCCTGGCCGCGCAGCCGTTCGAGCAAAGCCGGGCCGCCGATACCCTGAAACCCGGGATAGTTATGGCTCTCCGGAATCAAGGCGGCGCGGCTCTGGCCGGCGTCGATGAGAACGATGCGCCGCCGGTATCGCGCCAGATAGATCGCCGCGGTCAATCCGGCCGGGCCGCCGCCGATGATCAGGCAGTCGAGCATGGCTCTATGAAACCGCCACCAACTCCGTGAGGACGACGCGGGGCAGCATCCGGCGCACGTCATCATCGCTGCACAATTCTGTGCCGGGGCTCATCACCGCCGCCGATCCGGCGGCCACGGCGAGACGAAACGCCTCTTCGAGCGGTGCGTCCTTGGCGAGCGCTGTGACGAGGCCGCCGAGGAAGCTGTCGCCGGCGCCGACGGCGCTGGCGACTTCGATCCGCATCGGCTCCGCGCGCAACGCACGCTCGCGCGTGACCAGAATGGCGCCTTCCTCGCCCAAGGTCAGTGCCACCATCTGCGTGCGGCCAGCATCGATCAGCTTGCGGCAGGCGGCGATACGGTCGGCGTCGTTGTCGAGTCCCTTGCCGACGAAATCGCTGAGCTCATTCTGGTTCGGCTTGATCAGCGTCACGCCCTCGGCGAGGGCGGCGGCGAGAGCCGGACCGGACGTGTCGATCACCATCTTGGCGCCGAGCTTGCGCACGCGCCGCGCCACGTCGGCGTAGATGTCGTCGGGCACGCCGGGCGGGACGCTGCCGCTCGCCACGACAATGCGCGGCTTACCCGTCAGATTGGCAAGCTTGTCGAGCACCGCTTCCCATTCCGGGGGATGCAATGGCGAGCCCGGCAGGACGAAGCGATATTGCAGCCCTGTTTCCTGTTCGAAGGCGGTGAAATTCTCACGCGTTTCGACGTGCGAGGGTGTGACGATGCTATCGATGCCTTCGCGATCGAGAAGGCGATGCAGCAATTTGCCGATCGCGCCGCCGGTCGGATAGATCGCTGCGACACTCCCATCGAGGCGATGCACGACGCGCGCTACGTTGATGCCGCCGCCGCCGGGGTCGCGCTTCGGCGCCGAGCAGCGCATCTTTGCCGTCGGTTCGACGCGCGCCACATTGACGAAAATGTCGACGGCGGGATTAATCGTGAGCGTGACGATGTCAGGCACGTTTTATGTCTCGTTCAGGCAGTTTTCCCCCGTTAAAAACCCGGACTGCCACCACCAAAGTAATGTTTTGTCTGCTGGACGCCAATCGGAGAGCAATCTTTCGCGAAATCGCGGTGTTGCAGTGTCGCTGTGAACACCACAACGCGGTTGGAACCGTGACCGTTCCGCCCAAGTGTGGTTAGATCACGACCGGCCATCTCGGCCGCGGGGCGCTGAATGATCAATCCGCTGTTCTCGCTGTCTGGCTTCGTCGTCGGCGCTTTGGTCGGCATGACCGGAGTCGGTGGCGGCTCATTGATGACACCCCTCCTCATTCTCCTGTTCGGCGTGCATCCGGCGACGGCCGTAGGCACCGATCTTCTCTATGCGGCCGCGACGAAGGCCGGCGGCAGCCTCGTGCACGGATTCGCGCGTTCGATCGACTGGCTGGTTGTGCGCCGCCTGGCGACCGGCAGCGTGCCGGCGACGATCGCAACGCTCGTCTTTCTGTCGCGTCTCAATCTCGACGGTGCGGGCGCGCGCGGTTTCATCACCTTCGTTCTCAGCTTCGCGCTGTTCCTGACGGCGTTCCTGCTGGTATTCGGCGGGCCGTTGGTGGCGTTCTATCGCACGCGCGTCACAGCGCTCGACGTTCGGCACACGGCGACGAGCACAGTTCTTGTCGGTGTTGCCCTCGGCGTGCTGGTGTCAATCTCCTCGGTCGGCGCGGGTGCTATCGGTGTCGTCGCACTGGTGGTGTTGTATCCGCAATTGCCGATGTCGCGCATCGTCGGATCCGATATCGCTCATGCGGTGCCGCTCACCCTGATCGCCGGTAGTGGTCATTGGCTGATCGGCTCAGTTGACTGGCAGATCATCGGCTCATTACTTGCCGGATCGCTGCCCGGTATCTTCATCGGCAGCTATTTCGCCGTGCGCATTCCCGAGCGGGCGCTGAAGCTTGTGTTGGCGTCGGTACTGTTCGTGGTCGCAGGCCGCATGGCTTACGAACACGTGACCACCGCCACGTCGGTGTTCACCGCCTTCACGCGCAGGGCAGTACCGTGAGCTCTCATGCGAAGGCCGGCTCTGACTTCAGCAGGCGCTCGTATTCGTGGCGGATCGACCAGTAGCATTCGCAGGAACGGCGCTCGAGGCCCTCGCGATCTTTGATGGTGATGTGGCCGCGATGATACTCGATCAGTCCCGCCTGGCTCAGACGGCCGGCGGCGATGGTCACGCTCGAGCGACGTACGCCGAGCATGATGCTTAGGACCTCGTGTGTCAGCAGGAAGTCGTCGCGCGGCATGCGATCGTGCGCCATCAGCAGCCAGCGCGCGCAGCGCTGCTCTACATCGTGAAAGCGATTGCAGGCAACGAGCTGGCAGGTCTGGTTGTAGGCCGCATAGGAAAAGCGGTGCAGCAGCCTGAGCAGCGTGCCGCTCTGCGCCAATGCGGCCTTCAATGCCCGTGCCGGCATACGTAGCGCGCGCCCGGGCACCTGCATGTACACCGCGTATGAACCGCTTTCCGAGTCGAGCAGGAGCGGCAGCCCGACGAAGCCCTCGTTGCCTGTCGTTCCGACCTCGGCGGTTGCGCCATTGGCCATGGTCTTTGCCAGCGAGGCGACGCCGGACATCGGGAAATAGACGAACTCGGCGGGCTGGCCGGATTCCGCCAGCGTATAGAGATATTCGAGCTTCACCTCTTGCAGATGCGGCCGCAGCAGCGCGGAGTCGGCTGGCAAAAGCCGGTCGAGCAGATGGTTGTGCCTCGGTGTCGAAAGTTTCGGCACGCGGTTAAGCTCCGGAGTGCTGACGGCTTGCCCGCGGATGCGGGAACACTGAAAAAACCGGCCGCGGATCGTTCGGGTTCCATTGCGCGGAATTGCACGACATTTGGTACAACGGCCACTCGGCTCTCCCCGATGTCGTGGCACGAAACAGGATATTTTCGATGATGAATGACCGCAGCCGCCGTCCAGGCGATCCGCGCAAAGCAGCCGAAGCCGCATTCAAGGCCGCGACCATAAAGCCGCTCGAAGGGCCGCCGACGGCCGCGCCCGCGCTGCCAGGCGCCAAGGAGATGGTGTCGTTGCGCCTCGACAAGGATATGTTGGAGAAATTCCAGGAGGACGGTCCCGGCTGGCAAGACCGCATCAACACCGCTTTGCGAAAGGCGGCCGGTCTGGCCTGACGATCGCTAGCGCGCGCAGACCTGAGGATTGGGCCGCGTTATACCGCAGATCACTGACGCCATTTCGACCGCGCGTCCTTGTCGTCAAATAGCAAATCGTCAAATGGCGAAGCTGTGGTCGGCGGGTGCCCGGCCGCGTCCGCTTTCGGTGCCAGCAATTTTGAGATTGGACTGGGTACGTTCCACAGGGTCGCCCAGATCAAAAGATCCAGCACCGCCAGCACCACGATGATGGTGCCAAGCAACCAGCCGGTCACATCCGCCGACGGATGGCTCACTCTACGTTTGATTGGTCGCATTTCTGTCGCCCTGTCGTCCGGGCAACGTCCGTTTCGGCGGCGGCGTTCCCGGCGCGGCGGAAACGGCAAATATCAGGTTTCCGCCTGTATCCGCCGACCCCGCGCTAGGGCGTTGCCGAGGCGATACGGTGCGCGGCGCTCTTGCGGTGCGCATGTTCGGTCTTGCGGCGCGCGGCCAGATTGACCGTGTCTTTGCCGTGGTGGTGCTGTGCGGCGATTTTGACCGACGCCTCCTTCTCCTGATGCACGATCTTTTCCCGATGCGCGATCTTAGCCGTACGCCGCGGCGCTTCCACGGGCACCGGAATCTCGTCCGGCCCGTTATAGGCGAGCAGGCCGGCCGCATCCTGGCAGGGCGCGTGCTGCGGCACTTTGATGGCTGGTGCGCCGGCGCTCGCCGTCTTCCAGCCTTCCGCTGCGCGACCCGTTATCGTTTTGACGTAGCCTTGGGTCTCCTCGGGGAGCTTGCCCTTGCGTGCGAGCCAGTCCTGGATGCGTTTTGGACCGGCATTGTATGCCGCGGCCGCGAGCCCGAGATTGCCGAATTGGTCGAACAGGCTGCGTAACAACCGCGCCGAGGCGGGGATGGCCTCGAGGGGATCGAACGGGTTGTCGAGACCGACCGCGTCGGCCGTTTTCGGCATGAATTGGGCGATCCCCTGCGCGCCGGTACGGCTCACCGCACCGGGCTTGAAACCGCTCTCCTGGAACAGGAGCCGAATGAAGAACGGCACTGGCAGATCGTTGCGTTGCGCGGCCCGGGTAAGCGTGTCGCAGACCTCCTGCGTCGAGCGATGCACTACCGGTTTCGGCGGCGGCGCCGGCGGAGCCGGAAGCTCACGCGGAAGCAGCAGCGACGAAGTTCCGTTCTGCGCGGGAATGTCGATCACCGCTTCAGCGGTCTTGAGGAACCGCGCGGCCGCTGAAGTCAGCGGCAGCGGATCGAAGGCGTCGTCCGGCGGGCTCAATCGATCGGCTGTGCGCTTGAGGCGATCCGGAACGCGCACGGATTCAGCAGATTGCGGGATCGCCGCCACAGCGCCGACGTCGTCAACGCGATCTGTGGAAGCTTTCTGATCGGAGGCAATGGAACCAGCAGAGACAAAAAGACAAACGCAGGCGGTGGCAAGGAGCGGCCGCATTCAATGAATCCTCTCGCGCGCCGCAAATGGATTGCAGCGTGGTGGGGACGACGATGGAACGGGAAACGCTCCCCGGCGTTAGCGACTTTACTGGTCGGCAAACCGGACGTTTTTTTGGACAAGCTACGGACAATTTGCGGCGAGCACGCCGCGTCAGCGCCTCAGTTCCTCAAAGGAACTCGCGTGTGCACCTTTGAAATCCCGAACGCGAGGGTACGGCCGATTTAAATCCAAAAATGAAATGGCCGCGCGGATGTCCGCGCGGCCATTTGCACGAATTGAAAAATCAGTTGCCGCTGATCGTCTTGATGACGCTCGACATCGGCCGGGCCTCGTCGAGCCCGCCGCCCATCTCCTTGAGCACCGCCTCGACGTATTCCTTCTTCGGCTCGATGCGCGTCTTGCCGACGACCTGGACGACCTTGTAGCCGCCGTCCTTCAGCCGCTTCAGGAGCTCCGGCATGGCTTCCGATGTTGCGTGCTGGAAGTCGTGCATCAGGATGATGCCTTTGCCGTGCTTCTCGAGCTTGGTCATCACCGATTTGACGACCTGCTCCGGCTTGCGCATTTTGAAGTCGAAGGAGTCGAAGTCGGTTGAGAAGACGGCGACATTGCGCTCGCCAAGATACTTCATCATATCCGGCGGATTGCGCAGCGTCGGGAAACGAAAGAACGGATCAACCGGCTTGTTTCCGAGCGCGATGCTCACAGCCGCGACGCCCTTCTCGAACTCGTCGACCGCTTCCTGCTGCGTCAGGCGCGACAGATCCTTATGCGACCACGTATGGGTGCCGATCGTGTGCCCCGCCGCCGCAACTTCCTTCAGAATTTCCGGGTGCCAGCCGGCGTGCTTGCCGATGGAGAAAAACAGTCCCTTGGTGCATTGGTCCGCGAGCGCCTTGAGCACGCGCGCTGTGTTGCCCGGCCACGGACCGTCGTCGAAGGTCAGGACGACTTCTTTGTCTTTGAGAAAGTCATAAGCCTTGAAGTGCTCGAAGCCGAAGCCGGGGCCGCCGGTGGTGTCGATCTCAACGACACGGCTGACGCCGAGCGCATTCGGATTGTCGCATTTGGTCGCCGCGGGCGCGCTCTGCGCCCAAGCGGCAGTGCCCGTCGCCAGCGTGATCGCCACGGCCAAGCTCAAAGCAGTACGCATTACGGTCTCCCGACGTCGCCCTTGAATTCCACAAAGGCTATTCATCCCGGGTTTAACCTTTTGAGTCAACGCGACGTCCAAATAGTGGCCATTTATAAGCTAATAGCTCCCAGAATGGTTAACGCGACGGCGCGCCGCGGGCCGGTTCGGTTGCGTTCCATCCGGAACGGTCCTATCTGACCGAACAGGGGATCTGTCGATGACCCGGATACCAGCCGACGCCTCGCCACCCACTTTGACCAGGCCGCTCCTTCTGCTCGGTGCTGCGGCTGGCGTGTTGGCAATCGTGACGCTGGGGCTCTGGGGCTGGTACGGGACGACGGTGTTTTTTGAAACTCTGCGCGCCGGTTTGGCGGCGTGCTTCTGACACCATGAGAATCCGGATCTCCGCATGAGCGCGCGCGCCTCGCACGTCCTTCTCGTTTTATCTGCCTTCCTCGCCGGACTTGTCGTCTTTCTTGCCGTCTTTCTCTATGCGACCGGCCAACTCGGCCCGCGCACGAGCGCCTCGGCGGTCGGCGGGCCGTTCACGCTCACCGATCAGGATGGCAAGCAGATCACCGATGCCGATCTCAAAGGCAAACCGTTCCTTGTGTTCTTCGGCTACACGCATTGTCCGGATGTCTGTCCGACCACTTTGTTCGACATCTCCGAAGTTATGCGCGCGCTTGGGCCCGATGCCGATCGCACAGAGGCGCTGTTCATCAGCGTCGATGCGGATCGCGACACGCCCGCAGTTTTAAAAGATTACCTGTCGAGCTTTGATCCGCATGTGCGGGGGGCGACCGGCAATCAGGGCGAACTCGACAAGGTCGAGAAAGGGTATCGCGTCTACGCCAAGAAGGTGCCGACCGGTAAAGACGGCGACTACAGCATGGACCACAGCGCCATCGTCTATTTGATGGACAAGGACGGGCATTTCGTCGCCCCGTTCCGGCTCGACCGCAAACCGCAGGCCTCCGCCGCCGAGCTGCGCAAATACCTGTAGGAATTTCCGGAACGCGACAAACAGCCATGCGCTGTCGCGCCCTAACGTCTCGTTTTATGTTCCATTACCGGGCTTTATCCACCTGAAACGGACAGTGAACAGCGGCCGGTTTGTGGTGCTTCGGTGTGGCAGCGGGACCGCTGCGAGGAACACCCGGAGAATATCGCGCGCGGGCATAGCTGCGCCCTATCGGCCCGCATCACGCCGCGCGAGACCCCCGCGCCCGCCCTGTGGAAAAGCAGGAAAGCGCCGTCAACCGGTGCGTAGCGGGTATCGCGGGTCCGCGGTCCCGCAAATCCCGCAATCGGCGGCCTAAGATAGGCCGACCGATTCGCACAACGCCGGACATCGGCTGACGCCGCGGCCCCGGCGCCGGACCAAATCAGAATGCGCTTCTCGCCCCAGTTCCTCGACGAACTGCGCGCCCGCATCCCCGTCTCGGAGGTGGTGGGCCGCCGGGTGAAGCTCGTGCGCTCGGGCCGCGAGATGAAGGGCCTGTCGCCGTTCAACAAGGAGAAGACGCCGTCCTTCTTCGTGAACGACGCGAAGATGATGTGGTTCGACTTCTCCTCCGGCAAGAACGGCAACATCTTCGACTTCCTGATCGCGACCGAAGGCGTCACATTCCCGGAAGCAGTCGAGCGGCTGGCACAGCTCGCCGGTGTGCCGCTGCCGACGGTCTCGCGCGAGGACGAGGCGCGCGATGCGAAGCGCAAGTCGCTCTACGAGGTGATGGAGTTGGCGGCGAAGTTTTTTGAGACGACCTTGTCGTCGCGCCCCGGCGCCAAGGCGCGCGGTTATCTCGCCGACCGCGGCCTCGACCCGGCGACGCAACTCAAATTCCGGCTCGGCTACGCGCCTTCCGATCGCTATGCGCTGAAGGAGTATCTTGGCTCGCACGGCATTCCGGTCCCCGACATGATCGAGGCCGGGCTCCTGGTCGCCGGCGATGAAATCCCGGTCCCTTACGATCGCTTCCGCGACCGGGTGATCTTCCCGATCACGGACCTGCGCGAACGCGTCGTCGCCTTCGGCGGCCGCGCGCTCGAAAAGGACGTCCCGGCCAAATATCTCAATTCGCCCGAGACGCCGCTCTTCCACAAGGGCGCGACGCTTTACAACATCGCCGCCGCGCGGCAGGTCGCACACGCAGGCAAGTCGGCGCAGTCCGCACAAAACAACCACGCAGCGACCATCATCGCCGTCGAAGGTTATGTCGACGTCATCGCCATGGTCTCCGCCGGCTTCGCAGCGACGGTCGCTCCGCTTGGCACGGCGCTGACCGAGGACCAACTCGCACTTTTGTGGAAAATGGCCGATGAGCCGGTGCTTTGCTTCGATGGCGATGGCGCGGGTGTGCGCGCCGCTTATCGCGCGGTCGATCTGGCGCTGCCGCGATTGAAGCCGGGAAAGAGCCTGAAATTCGCGCTTCTGCCGCAGGGCCAGGATCCCGACGATCTCGTCCGCTCCGCTGGACGCGAGGCCATGACCGAGGTGATCGATGCGGCCAAGCCCCTCGCCGCGATGTTGTGGGCGCATGAGACCGAGGGGCATTCGTTCGATACGCCTGAACGCCGTGCGGCTCTCGAGGCGCGCATCGGCGAGGTGACGAACGCAATTGGCGACGAGGCTGTGCGCCGCTATTACCGCGAAGACTTCCGTGCCCGCCTGTCGCAATTCTTTGCACCGCCACAGGCATTGCGTCAGCCCTGGCGCAATGATTCGCGCGGCTCGGGCCAGCGCCGGGACTGGCCGGCGCGGCAGGGCGGCGGCTTTACGCGGCCGCAGATAGGGCGGGCGACGCCTTATGTCGTGCTCAGTCAGCAGCTCGCGGCGAGTCCCCTGCATCGCGGCTATCGGACCTCATTGCCGCGGCGCGAAGCATTGATCCTTCAGGCCGCGCTCAACCACCCGTGGCTGCTGCACGACCACCTGGAAGATTTCAGCCAGCTCGAATTCCGCCATGCCGACGCCGAGCGCTTGAAGACCGTCCTGATCGACATCGCCGCCCATGCCGCGGCGCTCGACGCGCCCTCGCTCAGGGCCGAGTTGCTCGCCCGCAATCTGGGCGACGTGGTCGAACGCATCGGCGCAGCGATCACGACCGTTTCGGTGTGGGGCGCGCGCGAGGACGCCGCGCCTGACGACGTTCTGGTCACCTGGAGCCAGCTCGTCGGCTTGCATCGTCAGTGGCATTCACTACTTAAGGAGCTTAAGGAAGCCGAGCAGGCACTCGGTGACGACGCCAGCGAAGCCAACTATCTGCGGATGCGGGACGTAAAGGCGCGGCTCGCCCGCATGGATGGAACCGAGGCCCAGATCGAGGGCTTCGGAGCCTCTTCCGGTCGAGGCGCTCGTAGCTTATGAGGACAAGCCCGCGGACGG